>NZ_JBEXLS010000016.1:0-247077 GCF_040610055.1 Streptomyces sp. NPDC004539
GGGCCTGGCGGAAGGTGGCCGACGAGTTCGAGGGCGACCGGTGCTTCGTCGCCGAGCACACCTCCAGCACCCCCTCACCCCCGCAACACCACCCCCTGCCCCGCCACCACCAGCACCACCTGTTCGCACTTTCCGGCCACCGCTGCGTTCAGGCGGCCCAGTTCGTCGCGGTAGCGGCGGCCTGACGGGGTTGCGGGGACGATGCCTGAGCCGACCTCGTTGGAGACGAGGACGACGGTTCGGGAGGTCGTGCGGACGGCGGCCGTGAGGTCGGCGACGCGTTCGCGGAGGGTCTTCTCGCCGCCGTCGGCCCATACCGCGTCGTCCCAGGCACCGACGGAGTCCATCGCGTCGGTGAGCCACAGGGAGAGGCAGTCGACGAGGAGCGGGGGGCCGTCGGCCGACAGGAGCGGGACCAGGTCGCAGGTCTCGGCCGTACGCCACGACCCCGGCCGCCGCTCCCGGTGCAGCGACACCCGCGACGCCCACTCCGTGTCCCCGCCGCGCGTCCCGCCCGTCGCGACGTACAGGACGTCCGGGAACGCCTCAAGACGCCGCTCCGCCTCGACGGACTTCCCCGAACGCGCGCCGCCGAGGACGAGGGTGCGGCGGGGGACGTCCGGTACGTCCTCGTAGACGCCGACCGTCAGCGTCGTCCCGTCCGCCACGGCCCGCGCCCCCGCCGCCGCGAGCCGGCGCCGCAGCTCCGCGCCCGGGGGCACGTCGTGGTCCAGATGGACGGCGAGCACGTCGGTCGTCGCGCCGACCGCACCCACCGCCCGCAGCCTCGCGAGCGCGTCCGGCCGCCCCACGACGTCCAGCAGGACCATGTCGTAGCGCTCGGACTCCTCCAGCCCCGCCGGCGCCCCGCCCGGCGGCAGGTACAGCAGCCGCTGCCCGTCCGGGCCCGTCACCGCGTACCCCGTCCCGCCCGCGTCCATCGCCACGGCCCGCACCCGATGCCCCGTCAGCAGCGCCAGCTCCCGCCCGTCCGGCACGCGTCCCGGCCGGGGAAGCCCCAACGGCACCTCCACGGCCGGCCCGTCGTGCGGATGCGACAGCAACACCTGCCGCACCCCCGCGAGCGAGTGCCCCGCCCGAGCGGCGGCCAACGCGGCCCCGGGCGTCAGATCGAGCAGCAGGGCCCCGTCCACGAGCACGGCGGTCGCCGCCCGCGCCTCGCCCCCGAGGGACAGCGCGCAGACGGCACAGGGACAGCCGGGCCGGGGCAGGCCGGCGGGGGCGCCGGTGCCGAGCAGAGTCAATTCCACGGAACGATTTTCACCTGAAGGAGATCCGCACGCGCGCCATGAAATGCGACTGCCCGCAGGGCAGCGCATTTCAGGGGCGCGGGGAACTGCGCGATCAACCCCCACCGGCGGTCAGCCGAACAACACTCCTGAAGCCCCCTACGCCCCACCCCCCGAACCGCATACTCTGGGCAACCGGACCAAGATCAGACCCAGGAGGCGTACATGGCGGCATGGACGTGGCGGTTCGAGAAGGCCGACGGGACGGAGGTCCAGCCCGCGGTGGAACCGGAGGAGTTCACCACGCAGGGGGATGCCGAGTCCTGGATCGGAGAACAGTGGCAGCCGCTCGCGGAAGGCGGCGCCGACCAGGTACGACTGTTCGAGGACACCACGGAGATCTACGGCCCGATGAGCCTGCACCCGGCCGACTCCTGACCTCTCGGCCGACCCCTTCGCCGCCCGCCGGGACCCCCGCCGGGCGGCGAACCCGTTCCTCAGCCCCGTACTCCACACAGGTGCAGCAGCGCGGCGACCCGGCGATAGGGGTCCGTCCGCCCCGCCCGCTCCTCCGCCGCCAGCAGCGGAGCCAGATCCTCGGGCACCACCGCGTCGTCCGGAGCCGCGTCAGTGAACACCCGCACCCCGTACCACGCCTGGAGCGGCGCCCCGATCCCCCCGAGCGCGTCGGTGAGGGCCGCCAGCCGGTCCGCCCGGACGTCCAGCCCGAGCCGGTTCGTGTAGTCGACCGTGTCGAACGCGGCCTGCGCGGTCGCCCAGTCCCCGGACAGCCCCGGCCGCATCGCGAGGGCGTCGCCGTTGCGCACGAGGAGGGAGACCATCCCGCCGGGCGCCAGCATCCGCCCGAGCCCGGCGAGGAGCGCGTCCGGCTCGGGGACGTACATCAGCACGCCGTGACAGAGCACGACGTCGAAACTCCCCGGCAGGAAGTGCACACCGGTCTCCCGGCCGTCGCCCTCTATGATCCGCACCCGCTCCCGGATGCCCTCCGGCTCACCCGCGAGCGCCTCGCGCGCGGTCGCCAGCATCAGCGGGTTCTGTTCGAGACCGGTCACCTGATGGCCGAGCCGGGCCAGCCGCAGCGCCTGCGTGCCCTGCCCCATCCCGACGTCCAGCACCCGCAGCCGCCGCCCGACGGAGTACCGCCCGGCTATCTGCTCGTCGAGCTGGCGTGCGACCAGTTCCTGTCGTACGACATCCCGCAGCCCGCCCAGCCGGTCCAGCCAGGCCCCGGCCGCGTCCCCGGAGAACGACGGCGTAGCGCTCAGAGCTTCGCCCCCCGCTTGACCTGCGGCTTCGGCAGACGGAGGCGGCGCACCTGGAGCGAGCGCATGAGAGCGTACGGAACGGCGCCCTTGTGGCGCTCCTCCGGGAAGCGGGCCACGAGCTGCTTGCGCAGCCGGAAGCTGATGAGGATCGAGTCCAGCACGATCAGGACGATCAGGACCAGCCACAGCAGCAGCGACAGCGTCTGGAGCTCGGCGACGCGCACGATGCTCAGGACGAGGATCACGACGGCCATCGGCAGGAACGTCTCCGCGACGTTCAGCCGGGAGTCGACGAAGTCGCGGGTGAACTTGCGGACCTTGCCCTGGTCGCGCGCGGGCAGGTAGCGCTCGTCGCCGCCGGCCAGCGCCTCGCGCTGCTTGTCCAGCTGGCGCCTGCGCTCCTCGCGCTGTCGCTTGGCCGCCTCCTTCCGCGTCATCGGCGTGTTGGAGACACTGCGGCGCGTGGAGCGGGCCTCACTGCGCTTAGGCGTGGGCCGGCCCTTGGGGGCCTGCGGGTCTCGGGGCTGAGTGGAGTCGGCCGACGGCGCCTCGGCGGCGGCGGCTTTCTCGTCCTTGGTGGCACGGCTACGGAACACAAAACCCAAGGGTAAGCGTTCCGGGCGCATGGACCCCAGTCGGGCGGGGAACGATCCGGCAACGCCGGTCGTCCTGTTGAGCAAGGGGTCCACCTACTCCTTACGCCGGATCGGGGGCGGGCGCAGTCGTCCTTGGGGAGGAGCGCATCCGTCCCGGAACAGTGCGTCAATGGAGACAGGGCCCGTACTGTGGGTTCTGTCGCAGATCGTGAGCCGGAGTTCTGTCAGAAGGGGGCGCGCGAAGCCCATGAGCGGTGTCATGAAGCGTATGGGGATGATCTTCCGCGCGAAGGCGAACAAAGCCCTTGACCGGGCCGAGGACCCGCGCGAAACCCTCGATTACTCGTATCAGAAGCAGCTGGAACTGCTCCAGAAGGTCCGCCGGGGCGTGGCCGACGTCGCCACCTCACGCAAGCGCCTGGAGCTCCAGCTCAACCAGTTGCAGTCGCAGTCGTCCAAGCTGGAGGACCAGGGCCGCAAGGCGCTCGCCCTCGGCCGTGAGGACCTCGCCCGCGAGGCGCTCTCCCGGCGCGCGGCGCTCCAGCAGCAGGTGACCGACCTGGAGACGCAGCACTCCACGCTCCAGGGCGAGGAGGAGAAGCTCACCCTCGCGGCCCAGCGCCTCCAGGCCAAGGTCGACGCGTTCCGTACGAAGAAAGAGACCATCAAGGCGACCTACACGGCGGCCCAGGCACAGACCCGGATCGGCGAGGCGTTCTCCGGCATCTCCGAGGAGATGGGCGATGTCGGGCTGGCCATCCAGCGCGCCGAGGACAAGACCGCGCAGCTCCAGGCCCGCGCGGGCGCGCTCGACGAACTGCTGGCCTCGGGTGCGCTCGACGACCCGACGGGGCTCGCGAAGGACGACATCCAGACCGAGCTGGACCGGCTCTCCGGTGGTACGGATGTAGAGCTGGAGCTCCAGCGCATGAAGGCCGAGCTGGCCGGTGGTCCCGCCGCCTCCCAGCAGGCCATCGAAGGCGGCGCCGGTCAGTCCCAGCCCCAGCAGCAGCCGCAGGACACCCCCCGCTTCGACAAGCAGTAGGGGCCACGCCAAGGAGGGCGACATGATCGTACGGATCATGGGGGAGGGCCAGGTGAGGCTGGCGGAGAGCCACCTCACCGAGCTCAACAGACTGGACGACGAACTCCTCGCCGAACTCGAATCCGGCGACGAGCCAGCCTTCCGCCGAACCCTCACCGCCCTCCTGGACGCGGTCCGCGACCTCGGCGCACCGCTCCCGGACGACGCTCTGGAACCCTCCGACCTCATCCTCCCCAGCCCGGACGCGACCCTCGAAGAGGTCCGCGCCATGCTGAACGACGACGGCCTGATCCCGGGCTGACTCACACCCCCGGCGGTCTCTCCTCCCCGAACACCCACGGCGCCAGCACCACCAGCCAGCCGTCCGGGTCCTCGAAGAGCACCGCGCCGTGCTGCTCCCAGTAGGGGTTCACGGACGGCACCGGGCGGTGCCCGAACCCGGTCAGCCGCTCCACGGCCGCCGCGAGCGCCCCGGGCCCCCGCAGATACAGCACGAGCTGGTTCTCCGGGTTCGGCTCGGGAATCTCCGGCGGGTTCCCGTGCTGCAACAACTCCATCTGCACGGGCGCCCCCGGCAGCCCGAACACCACCCCGTCGTACCCACTGTGATCCCGCCACGCGGCCAGCACCGGCAGCCCGAGCACGTCCCGGTAGAACACGAGCACATCGTCGTACCGAGCAGTGGGCCGAGCGAACCGCACGGCACCGACGTCGAGGTGGGAGGGCCAGGAAGAAGTCATGCCGGAATGATCGCAAGCACGACAGCGGGCCGGGATCGGGCTGGGGGAGTAGCGCAGGAGGAGGCCGGTCCTAGGCCGTACGACGCAGGGTGCGCCGTGAGTCTTTCAGGGGCGCGGGGAACTGCGCGATCAGCCACGACGAACTCGCACCCGGCGACCAACAGGTACCCACCCCCACACTCCCCGCCGTATTTTGACAACGTGAGCACACTCGACAGGGCCCGCGGCGGCCTCAAGGCGCACCCCCTGGCCCTGGACGCCACCCTCGCCGCAGGCGTTCTCGTGTGCATGCTCGCCGGGAGCTTCGTGGACCCGCACGGGGAGCGGGGGGTCAGCTGGGGGGTGCGGACGCCGGACCCGCTGAGCCTGCTGCTGATGACCCTCGGCGCGATAGCCCTGATCTTCAGGCGCCGGGCCCCCGTGCGGGTCCTCGCGGCCACCTCCGGCGTCGCCCTGGCGGAGTGCCTCACCGCCGGAGATCCTCGCGCCCCCGTCGTCATGTCAGCGGTGATCGCCCTGTTCACCGTGGCCGCCACCACCGACCGCTCCACCACCCTGCGCCTCGGCCTCCTCACGGTCACGGTCCTCACGGGGGCCGCGATGCTGGCGGGCCCCCTGCCCTGGTACGCGCAGGAGAACCTCGCGGTGTTCGCGTGGACCGGGATCGGCGCGACGGCGGGGGACGCCGTACGCAGCCGCAGGGCCGTGGTGCAGGCGATCCGGGACCGGGCCGAGCGGGCCGAGCGGACCCGGGAGGAGGAGGCGCGGCGGCGCGTCGCCGAGGAGCGCCTCAGGATCGCCCGGGATCTCCACGACGTCGTCGCCCACCACATCGCCCTCGTCAACGTCCAGGCGGGCGTCGCCGCGCACGTCATGGACAAGCGCCCCGACCAGGCCAAAGAAGCCCTCGCGCACGTCCGCGAGGCCAGCCGCTCGGCGCTCAACGAACTGCGGGCGACCGTCGGCCTCCTCAGGCAGTCCGGCGACCCGGAGGCCCCCACCGAGCCCGCCCCCGGCCTCGGCCGCCTCGACGAACTCGCGGACACCTTCCGCAACGCGGGCCTCAAGGTCGAGGTCGCGCGCGCCGACCAGGACACCACCCTCCCCGCCGCCGTCGACCTCGCCGCGTACCGCGTCATCCAGGAGGCGCTGACGAACGTCCGCAAACACGCGGGCCCCGAGGCGAAGGCCGAAGTCAGCGTCGTCCGCGTGGGGCCGAACGTCGAGATCACCGTGCTCGACGACGGGACGCCCACCGAGGAGCCGGCCGGGGAGGCGGGCGGCGGGCACGGGCTGCTGGGGATGCGGGAGCGGGTCACCGCGCTGCGCGGCACCCTCACCACCGGGCCCCGCTACGGCGGCGGGTTCCGGGTGCATGCGATCCTGCCCGTCAAGACGACCAGCAAGGCGGAGACCCCCCTATGACACCGATCCGAGTCCTCCTCGCCGACGACCAGGCGCTGCTGCGCAGCGCGTTCAGGGTGCTCGTGGACTCCGAACCGGACATGGAGGTCGTGGGGGAGGCGTCGGACGGCGCGGAGGCGGTGCGCCTCGCCAAGGAGGAGCGCGCCGACGTCGTCCTGATGGACATCCGGATGCCCGGCACGGACGGCCTCGCCGCGACCAGGATGATCAGCGCGGACCCCTCGCTCGCGCAGGTGCGGGTCGTCATCCTGACGACGTTCGAGGTCGACGACTACGTCGTGCAGTCGCTGCGCGCGGGCGCCTCCGGCTTCCTCGGCAAGGGCAGCGAGCCGGAGGAGCTGCTGAGCGCGATCCGGGTCGCGGCGGGCGGCGAGGCGCTGCTCTCCCCGGCGGCGACGAAGGGCCTCATCGCGAGGTTCCTCGCCCAGGGCGACGACGACCCCCAGGACCCCGTCCGCGCGGCCCGCCTGGAGGCGCTGACCGTCCGCGAGCGCGAGGTCCTCGTCCAGGTCGCCGGGGGCCACTCCAACGACGAGATCGCCGAGCGCCTCGAAGTCTCCCCGCTGACCGTGAAGACGCACGTCAACCGGGCCATGGCCAAGCTCGGCGCCCGCGACCGGGCCCAACTCGTCGTCATCGCCTACGAGTCGGGGCTGGTACGCCCACGGGTGGAGTGACGTTCGGCCGGTCGTACTGCGGGCGGAGTAGGCGGCGGATAAGGAACGGGACCTCGGAGCTACGAAACCGGCCCCGGCGATGAACCAGGGTTACGAGGGACCACTTCTGCCGCTCCAGAAGAGAGAACTCCCGCCCATGTCCCGGCTGTCCAGGTTCAGCCTCGCCCAACGCGCCCTGATCGGGCTGATGTCGCTGGTCGCGCTCGTCTTCGGGCTGATCGCGATACCCCAGCTCAAGCAGCAGCTCCTGCCCACCATCGAACTGCCCGTCGTGTCGGTGATCGCGCCGTACCAGGGCGCCTCTCCCGACGTCGTCGAGAAGCAGGTCGTCGAGCCCATCGAGAACAACCTCGAAGGCGTCGACGGCCTGACCGGCGTCACCTCCACCGCCAGTGAGGGCAACGCCGTCATCATGGCGTCCTTCGACTACGGCAACGACACGAAGCGCATCGTCGCCGACGTCCAGCAGGCCGTGAACCGGGCCCGCGCGGGCCTCCCCGACGCCGTCGACCCGCAGGTCGTCGCGGGCTCCACGGACGACATCCCGACCGTCGTCCTCGCCGTCACCTCCGGCAAGGACCAGCAGGCCCTCGCCGACCAGCTCGACTCGACGGTCGTCCCCGCGCTGCGGGACATCGACGGCGTCGGCCAGGTCACCGTCACCGGCGCCCGCGACCTGCGCGTCACGGTCACCCCGGACGACGCGAAGCTCGCCGCCGCCGGTCTGAACGTCCAGTCCCTCGCGCAGGCCCTCCAGGCGGGCGGCGTCACGCTGCCCGGCGGCTCCTTCGACGAGGGCGGCGCGAACCGCACGGTCCAGATCGGCGGCGGCTACACGTCCGTCCAGCAGATCGCGGACCTCCGCGTCCCCGGCAAGTCCGTCAAGGTCAGCGACGTCGCGGCCGTCCGTGAAGGGGAGGCCCCGGCCGACTCCATCACCCGCACCGACGGCAAGCCCAGCCTCGCCGTCGCCGTCACGATGGCCCACGACGGCAGCGCGGTCACCATCTCGAACGCGGTCGAGGACAAGCTCCCCGGGCTGCGCAAGGACCTCGGCTCCGGCGCCGAGATCACGGTCGTCAGCGACCAGGGACCGGCCGTCTCCAAGTCCATCAAGGGCCTCACCACCGAGGGCGGGCTCGGCCTGCTCTTCGCGGTCCTGGTGATCCTCGTCTTCCTCGCGTCGGTCCGCTCCACGCTGGTGACGGCGGTGTCGATCCCGCTGTCCGTGGTGCTGGCCCTGCTCGTCCTGTGGGCGCGCGACCTGTCGCTGAACATGCTGACGCTGGGCGCGCTGACGATCGCGATCGGCCGGGTCGTCGACGACTCCATCGTCGTCCTGGAGAACATCAAACGGCACCTCGGCTACGGCGAGGAGCGGGAGACGGCGATCATCACGGCCGTCCGCGAGGTCGCGGGCGCGGTGACGTCGTCGACCCTGACGACCGTCGCCGTGTTCCTGCCGATCGGGCTGGTCGGCGGCATGGTCGGCGCACTCTTCGGCTCCTTCAGCCTGACGGTGACGGCGGCCCTGCTGGCGTCGCTGCTCGTGTCGCTGACGGTCGTCCCCGTCCTGTCGTACTGGTTCCTGCGCGCTCCCAAGGGCACCCCCGAGGACGCGGCCGAGGCCCGCAGGATCGCGGAGGAGAAGGAGGAGCGGAGCAGGCTCCAGAAGGCGTACGTCCCGGTCCTGCGGTTCGCGACGGGCCGCCGTCTGCTGAGCGTGGGCATCGCGGTCGTCATCCTCCTCGGCACCTTCGGCATGGCCCCCCTCCTGAAGACGAACTTCTTCGACCAGGGCGAGCAGCAGGTCCTGACGGTCAAGCAGGAGCTGGCGCCGGGTACGAGCCTGGCGGCCACCGACGCCGAGGCGAAGAAGGTCGAGGCGCTGCTCGCCGACACCGAGGGCGTCAAGGACTACCAGGTCACCATCGGCTCCTCCGGCTTCCTCGCGGCCTTCGGCGGCGCCACCGACAGCAACCAGGCGTCGTACCAGGTCATGCTGGAGGACTCCGCCCACTACGACGACGTCCAGAAGCGCGTCGAGGACGGCCTGAAGAAGCTCGACGGCGCCGGGACGGTCACGGTCTCCGCCGGGGACGGGTTCGGCGCGCAGGACCTCAGCGTCGTCGTGAAGGCGGCCGACGGGGACACCCTGCGCACGGCGTCGGAGGAGGTCCGCAAGGCGGTCGCCTCCCTGAAGGACGTCACGGACGTCACCAGCGACCTCTCCCAGAGCGTCCCGCGTATCTCGGTGAAGGCCAACTCCGCGGCGGCTGCGGCCGGTTTCGACGACCAGTCGCTCGGGATGGCCGTCGCGCAGGCGGTCCGGGGGACGACGGCGGCCAAGGCGGTCCTCGACGACACCGAGCGCGACGTCGTGATCACCTCCGCCAAACCGGCGAAGACGCTGGCGGAGCTGCGGGCCCTGTCGCTGGGCGCGGTGAAGCTCGGCGACGTGGCGACCGTCCAGGTCGTCGACGGACCCGTCTCGATGACCCGCATCGACGGCCGACGCGCCGCGACCGTCACCGCGAAGCCGACCGGCGACAACACCGGGGCCGTCAGCACCGCCCTCCAGTCGAAGATCGACGGTCTGAAACTGCCCGAAGGCGCACGGGCCGAGATCGGGGGCGTCACCTCCGACCAGGACAGCGCGTTCAAGAACCTCGGCCTCGCCATGCTGGCGGCGATCGCGATCGTCTTCATGCTGCTGGTCGCGACGTTCCGCTCACTGGCCCAGCCACTGATCCTCTTGGTCTCCATCCCCTTCGCGGCAACGGGCGCGATCGGGTTGTTGTTGATCACCGGCACCCCGATGGGCGTCCCGGCGATGATCGGCATGCTGATGCTCATCGGCATCGTGGTCACCAACGCGATCGTCCTGATCGACCTCATCAACCAGTACCGGGCCCAGGGCTACGGCGTGGTCGAAGCGGTCGTGGAAGGCGGCCGACACCGCCTCCGCCCCATCCTCATGACCGCGCTGGCCACGATCTTCGCGCTGCTGCCGATGGCCCTCGGGGTCACGGGCGAGGGCGGCTTCATCTCGCAGCCGCTGGCGGTGGTGGTGATCGGCGGACTGATCACATCCACGCTGCTGACACTGCTCCTTGTCCCGACGCTGTACGCGATGCTGGAACTCCGTAAGGAACGGCGAGCGGCGAAGAAGTCGGGCACGGCACCTGCGGAGACACCGGTGGAGGAGCCGGTGGCCGTGTAGACGGGGTCGAGCCAGGAGAGGGCCGGGTTCCTTACGGGACCTGGCCCTTTCTCGCGCTCAGAGGAAATCCGAGCTGTCCAAGTCGAAACCGAAGGGGTCGGGGAGGGGGAGGGCCATGCCGTCGGGTGGCATCCAGGTGTCGGCGCCACGGTAGAGGCGGAGCGCTTCGGGAGCGAAGGTGCCGTCCGGAATCACGAGGTTTCTCGTAGTGCTGCCCCTCAGGCTCAGCCCCTTGTTGCCGGAGAACTGCATGTCGACCCGCGATCTCCTCCTCGATCAGCTCCGCCCGGAAACCCTCCGGGGTGCCCAGGGCGAGGAACCCCTCCAGCAGAACGTCTGCCATGTGATGGACACCGGCAACCGTTCCCCCGAACGTGGAACTCCGTCTGCTTTGCATATCCTGTGACCTCGGACGTGCTCTGCGGGTGAGGGGTGAACGGGGCGGTGGCACTGCACGAAGGTGACCCCGAGGAGCTCGGTGGGTACCGGATCGTCGATCGGCTCGGGGCCGGTGGCATGGGTGTCGTGTACCGGGGGAGGGCCCGCTCCGGCCGTGAGGTCGCGGTGAAGGTGGTGCACGGCCAGTACGCCACGGACGCGGTGTTCCGGGCCCGGTTCCGGCAGGAGATCGCCGCCGCCCGCAAGGTGAGCGGCGCGTTCACGGCGGCCGTCGTCGACGCGGACCCGGACGCGGACCGCCCCTGGATGGCGACCCAGTACGTCCCCGGCCGCTCCCTGTCCGCGCGGGTGCGCGACGACGGCCCCCTGACCGGCTCCGAACTCCGCAGACTGGCGCTCGGCCTGATCGAGGCGCTGAGGGACATCCACCGCGCCGGCGTCGTCCACCGCGACCTCAAACCGGCGAACGTCCTGATGGCCGACGACGGCCCCCGCGTCATCGACTTCGGCATCTCCCGCGCCGCCGAGAACCAGCAACTCACCGAGACCGGCCACATGATGGGCACGCCCCCCTTCATGTCCCCGGAACAGCTCACGGACGCCCGCACGGTCGGCCCGGCGTCGGACGTCTTCTCCCTCGCCGCGCTCCTCACCTTCGCGGCGACGGGAAGGGGCCCGTTCGACGCGGACAGCCCCTACATAGCGGCGTACCAGGTCCTGACGGACGACCCCGTCCTGGACGGCGTCCCCAAGGCCCTCCTCGACCCCCTCTCCCGCTGCCTCGCCAAGGAACCCGCCGCCCGCCCCACCCTCCACGCCCTCGCCCCCGAACTCGCGGCGGCCCTCCCGGACGACGGCCCGGACGACGCGCTCACGGTCCCGCACCGCCCGCTGGACCCCGTACAGACGATGCTGCGGGACCCCGCACCGGACCCAGAGCCCTTGCCCGCGACGGCCTGGACAAAACCGGCACCGGACGCCGCAGCCCCGGACGCCGCCCCGGACATCGCGCAGACCCCCGACCCGGACCCCCACACCCCCCGCCCCCGCTCCCGCCGCCTCCCCCTGCTGGCCGGCGTCGCCGGTGCCCTCGCGATCACGCTGACGGTCTTCCTGACCCCGCTCTTCCAGAAGGACGACACGACGAAGCCGAAGCCGTCACCGTCCCCGACCCGCTGGGAGGCCCCGCCCGCGGGCTGGCGCCCCTGGCAGACGACCGTGTTCGCGACGGCCGCCGCGGGGGTGAGACAGACGTCGAAGCCGAACACCCACGGCGTCATGATCCAGTCCTGCGTCCTGGACAGCGGCTCCGTCTACTGCGCGGGCGACGGCATACTTCCCGTCCGTATCGACGCCGCGACCGGCCGCACACTCTGGCGCATCGCCCCCCTGCCCTCCGGCCTCCCGGCCGACCGCTACGGCGCCCAGGTCGTCGGCGTGCACGACGGCGTCCTGCTCCTGAGCGAGACCATCAGCGGCACGGCGGACGCGCTCGACGTGGACAGAGTCACCGCGTACGCCACCGCCGACGGCGAACGCCTGTGGAGCCGCACCGTCCAGGAGCGGTACGCGCACCCGACCCTCTTCGGAGACCTGGTCCTCCTGCCGGACGGCGGGACCGTCACGGCCCGCACCCCGAAGGACGGCAAGGCCCGCTGGAGCACGACGCTCCCCGCCGACTACGGCTGCGATTTCCACGACGGCTTCGCGGAGTGCAGGAACTACCGCACCGCGTCCGGCCCCGACCGCCTGCTCCTCACGGTCGACCCGACCGACGGCACGACCCGCCGCCTGCGCTCGGCCCCGCCGTACGACTCCGCGTACGCCGGTCTCCTCGACGGCTCTCCCGTGTACGTCGTCCTGCGCCAGGACTCCGTCTACACGAAGACCCTCGTCATCGACCTGAAGACCGACACCGTCCGTACGACGGCGTTGGCGCAGACGCAGGACGGAATCGTGGCCCTGGCACACGGCGTACTGACGTTCGTGACGTCGAGCGGCCAGGTGACGGGGGTGGCGCCCCTGACCGGGAAACGCCTCTGGCAGACGGCGACAACCCTGGAACGCCCCGGGGAAGCCGTCCCCGACAGGCGAGGCTCCCTCTTCCTCACGACCGCCAGCGGCAGGGTGGCGGCGCTGGACTCCCGTACAGGCACGCTCCTGTGGGAGACCCACCCTCGGGTGACGGTCGCCAGCATGGCCACCGGCATGCCCACACGCTCGATGCTCTACCAGGGCGCGTTCCTGGTCCTCGCCCCCGAGGGCACGCTCTTCAGCATCGACCCGGGGGACCAGGGCAAGAGCTGAGGCGCGGACGGGCCCACCGGCCCGCCCTGTTCCTCTGGCCGGAACAAGCCTCAACACCCACGCCCCCGCATGCCACGCTCTTTGCCGACAGTCCGGCGCCACGCGGACCGGGGGAACGGCTCTGCGGCAGGCGCGCTTCCGGCTGCGCCGGGCGACTCCCCGAACCCTGTGGTGCGGGTCCTCTTTCCCGACCAGAAAGCAGGGCAGTCGCATGCGAAATCTCCGACGCCGAATCCCCCGACTGATGGCCTCCGCCGCCCTCGCGGCGGTCCTCGTCGCCGCCCCGGGCATCGCCGTGTCCGCCCCGGCCACGGCGGCCACCGCCACCACCGCCGACTCCACACTCGCCGTCTCCCCCTACGGCTCCTCCATCGGCTCCGCCAGAAACGCCGACGGCAGACTCTCCCTCTTCGGCACCAACAGCGCCGACAACATCTGGTACCGCAGCCAGGTCACCATCGGCGGCACCTGGAACGCCTGGACCCAGTTCGACGGCGCCCTCCGCTCCATCGCCGCGGAAACCAACGCCGACGGCCGCATCGAGGTCTTCGGCGTCAACGGCGCGGGCCAGATCTGGCACCGCTCCCAGACCACGCCCGGCGGCGCCTGGTCCGCCTGGGTCCAGTTCGACGGCGCCCTGTCGTCGATCGCGGCAGCCCGCAACGCGGACGGCCGCCTCCAGATCTTCGGCTCCAACAGCGCCGGCCAGATCTGGACGCGTTCGCAGACGTCGATCGGCGGCGCCTGGTCGTCCTGGGTCCAGTTGGACGGTGGCCTGTCCCAGGTCGCCGCCGAGACGAACGCGGACGGCCGTATCGAGCTGTTCGGCGTCAACAGCGCCGGCCAGGTCTGGCACCGCTCCCAGACCACCCCCGGCGGCGCCTGGTCCGCCTGGGTCCAGTTCGACGGCGCCCTCGACTCCATCGCAGCAGCCCGCAACGCCGACGGCCGCCTCCAGATCTTCGGCTCCAACAGCGCGGGCCAGGTCTGGACGCGTTCGCAGACGTCGATCGGCGGCGCCTGGTCGTCCTGGGTCCAGTTGGACGGTGGCCTGTCCCAGGTCGCCGCGGAGACGAACGCGGACGGCCGTATCGAGCTGTTCGGCGTCAACAGCGCGGGCCAGATCTGGCACCGGTCGCAGTCGACTCCGGGTGGCGCGTGGTCGAGTTGGGTGCAGTTCGATGGTGCGCTGAGGCCGTAACTCACACGGGGCAGTGCCACTACGGCACTGCCCCGTCACGGGCGGTATCGAAAATCCCTTGTTCGGTAGAACACCTGTGCGTACGCTGAGTCAGCGCTGAGCAGATCTTGACCATTTCTGTTCGCGTTTTTGGTAATTGGCGACCGGGGGGCCGGTGCTGCCGGGGATCGCTCTCGGCGTGATGCCGGTATGTCGCTCGTGCGTGCCCCCGTTCGCTTTGTCGTCTTGACGCGATGTGACCGGGGGTTTTGTGCGTTCCAGACCTGTTGCCTCTCTGCCTCGTAGACGTGGGTTGCCCACGCGTCTGACTCTTCTGTTGGGGGCTGCGGCGACGTTGGTGTCGCTTGTCGTACGGCCGGAGTCGGCCGTGGCTGATAGTGCGACGGTGAGTTCGAGTGACCGGCCGGACGACTGGTTCGAGACCACGGCCGCTGAGCAACTGCGGTTCGACCAGTGCCTGATGAACGATGCCGTGCGGCTGGGCGGGCGTCAGATGCACGCCTTCGCCCAGGGTGCCCTCGATCAGACGCCGGAGAGGCTGCGGGAACTCGCGGCTCTGGACGGTGCGCACAACGGTCCGCTGAGACAGGTGTACGACAAGGACCAGACCGCTGCGATGCGCGACTCGACGCGGCGGGAAACGGTCCTGAACGGGTGGGAGGTGCCGCTGAAGGGGCTGGAGCCCCCGCGCGGGTTCGACTCCGTCGCCGACTTCCACGAAGTACCCAGGACGAAGGAGGAGGGCGGCGACTTCTACGACCGGACGGGGGTGGGCAACTGGTCCGGTATCCCCAACTGGCAGAAGACGTTCGACTTCTACGACCCGACCGCCGAGTTCGACGCAGCGACGCGCAAGGCCGTCGTGGACCTCGGTGGTCCGCTGTACGGCGGGGCGCTCGACCCGTCCTCGCCCGAGTGGAACCGTGCCTACTACGAGAAGCGGGCGTACGAGTACCTGACCGACGGGTTCGACGGCCGCGGTGCCGACGACGCCCGGATCTTCCTTTCCTCCGGCGGCTGGCCCGCGACCGCTCCGGAGCCGGGCACGGCGGAGTACCGGATCGCCGTGGAGGACCTGAAGACCCGGTTCGCCGCGTGCACCTGGCGTGATCCCATCGACCCGAACAAGGCGCTGCGCGCGGTGGAGGACACCGCGGCGGCGGAGTGGCAGCAGGAGATCGGCTCCCAGGCCGTTCAGCGCAACCAGATCCTGACGGCCGGCCAGGACGCCACCCGCGCGCTGGTCACGGGCGGCGAGACGGTGGCGGATCTGCTGGGCCAGTCCTGGATCGCCGACCACCTGACCCGCTGGCAGGACTACTGGAGCCCCGGCGGTCTCGGGCCGATCGGGGACGAAGGACGCGTCGTCGTCCAGGTGGAGGCCGCCAAGGGCAAGTGCCTGGACGTCGCGAACGCGGGTACGGCGAATGGCACTCCCGTACAGCTCACCACGTGCAACAAGAGCGCCGCGCAGAGCTGGCAGCTCGTCCCGTACGCGAGCGGGTATTCCCTCCTGAACCCGAACGCGGGTAAATGCCTGGACGTGTCGGGCGGCAACCCGGCCAACGGCACGAAGATCCAGATCTACACCTGCAACAGCAGCACCGCCCAGCAGTGGACGTTCGACATCCGTGCCGGGGGCGAGCTGCGCAACGTCGTCACGGACAAGTGCCTGGACCTCGCGAACTTCACCAACGGGACCGACGCGCGGCTGTGGGCCTGCACGGGCGGCAACTCACAGAAGTTCCGGGTCGTCCCCACGGAACAGAAGGGCAAGGTTCCGCCGACCGCCCAGTTCGACCAGGCCAAGCGGGGAATCACTGCGGCCCAGGCGCAGGCGAAGAAGCAACTCGCGGTGCTGAAGACTCAGTTGGAGGCGGCGCGGAAGGCTGCGACAGCTTCTGATGCCGCGGTTCAGGCGGCGTACGGGATCGCGGACGCCGCTGGTGCGCCGCGTGGGCGTGGGCTGTTGGCCGGCCAGCAGAAGGCCCAGGTCATCAAGGGTTCCGTGGCCGCTCTGGAAGCGCTGGTGAAGGCGGGGGAGACGGCCGAGGCGGCTACGCGGGCCGCTGCCGCCGACAGTGCGACGATCGCGCAGCGGGCGTTGGCTCAGGCGGCGCAGTCGAAGGCGGAGTTCCGTCGGGAGGCGGCGCGTACGGCGGAGTTGCAGGCGAAGGCGGCGTCCGACGCGGCGAAGCTGCACCGAGACAACGCGAAGAAGGACAAGGAGACCGCCGAGGCGAAACTCGCCGTCGCGCTGAAGGCGGAGGGGGACGCGAAGGCCGCTGCGGCTGACGCGCGGGCGAAGCGGCTCGGCGCCGAGGCGGAGGAGAAGACGGCGCTCGCGGAGCAGAAGAACGCCGTCGCGAAGCAGGCCGAGGCGAACCGGTTCAAGGAGACGGCCCAGACCGAGGCGGCTGCTGCGCAGGCAGCGCGGGGTAAGGCAGAGGCCGCCGAGACGACGGCTTCCGCGCACCGGGACGACGCGGTGAAGGCCCGCGACAACGCCAAGGCCAAGCGCGACGACGCGTGGGAGGCGGAGCAGAAGGCCGACGCGTTGCGGGCGAAGGCGGATGCGAAGGAGGCGTACGCGCAGTCCCTGGACGCCGGGGACGCCGCCGATGCGGCGCGGGGTGCGGCCGATGAGGCGGACCGGCGCGCCGGGGACGCGGAAGCGGCGGCGGGACGGGCCCGTACGGCTGCTGACGGCGCCACGCAGGCGGCGGCCGATGCGGACGCTGCCGCGACCCGTGCGGAGGCTGCCGCGAAGCGGGCCCGTGCGGACGCGGACGGTGCTCAGGCGGCGAAGCTGCGGGCCGACGCGGCGGTGAGGACCGCGACCGCCGCCGTCGCGGACGCGCTCGCCGCCGCCAAGCACGCCGCCGCCGAGGCCACGGCCGCCGTCGCCGCCGCCGGCCGCGCGGAGGCACAGGCCCGTACCGCCCGGACAGAGGCCGTCGGGGCACGGCAGGAGGCCGCGAACGCGGTCGCCGCCTCCGCCAAGGCCGCCGGATTCGCCTACGTCACGGCCCAGGCCGCCGCCGACGCCGGCGCGGCTGCCGCACAGGTCGCCGACCCCGCCAACGACGCCATCCAGATCGGCTCCGCCTACCAGGAGAAGGACTCCGTCGCCTCCCTGATCGCCCTGACCGGGCAGGCCGCAAAGACGATCGCCGAGCAGCAGAAGGCCGTCGCCGACGCGCACGCGCGCAATGCCGCTGCCGAAGCCGCCGCCGCGAAGAACCTCGCCGACCAGGCCAAGGGCGACGCGAAACAGGCATACGTCCACGCCGCGAACGCCGCAGGGTACGCCTCGACGGCCCGGGGCTACGCCAACGAGGCCCTTGGCTACTCGGCGGACGCGGCCAAGGCCGCCGTCGCAGCGTCCGCGTCCCTGACCCGGACGGTCGAGTACGACCGTCAGGCGGGCGTCGACGCGGCTGCGGCCGATGCCGCGGCCGGCCGTGCGGAGGGGTACGCCACCTCGGCCCGCGCCTCCGCCGACCAGGCGGCGCTGGACGCTTCGGCCGCGAGGGCCGCCGCAGCTCAGGCCGAACAGGCTGCGAAGGACGCCCGCGCTGCCGCCGACCGGGCGGATGTGGCCGCGACCGAGGCCGAACAGGCTGCGAAGGACGCCGACAAGTACGCCAAGGAAGCACAGGCCGCCGCTGACTCAGCCGAGCGGAAAGGGGCGAACGAGCAGGTCAAGAACGGTGCCGGGACCGGCCTCGGCGGCATCTTCTTCGTCGTCGACGAGAACGACGTCGAGGTCGTCGACGCCAAGCAGGACCACCCCTGTCAGCTTCCGCCGGGCATCGGCACGAGCTGCACCGTCACCTTCACGTTCACGTTCAACGCGAAGGTCGACTTCTACCTCTGCACCAACCCCGACGTCCCCGCCACCCAGTCCGGCTGCCCCGCCGCCGACACGGTCTTCCTGTCCACCCAGCCCTACAAGGGCCTGACCAAGAAGGTGACCCGCACCTTCAGCCAGCTCGACATCCTCAAGGGCCTCATCGAGACCTACCTCAAACTCGGCAAGGAACTCCTGGTCCAGGACTTCCTGGACTGCTGGCACGGCAGCGCGGGAGGCTGCGCCTGGGCGGCGTCCAACTTCATCCCGGGCAAGGCGTTCGCGAAGGTCGCCGAAGGTATCCGGGCGTTGGACGCGGCGATGCACACGGGTGTCGGTGTCGCGGACGCGTTCAAGGCGCTCAAGGCGTTGGACGGTATCGACCCGGCGACCATCGCGAAGATCGAAGGCGCGGTCAACGTCTACGAGGATGTGGTCACTGCCTGCCGCCGCAACAGTTTCCCGGGTAGCACCGAGGTACGTATGGCAGACGGCTCCCACAAGCCGATTCGCGATGTCCGGGTCGGTGATCTGGTCCTCGCCACGGACCCGGAGACCGGCTTGACGCTCGCGCGTCCGGTGATCGACACCTTCCGGCATGACACCGAGCGCTTGGTGGACATCACCGTGGTCGGTGGGACATTGACCACCACTGTAGGACACCGCTTCTACGTCGATGGGCGTGACTGGACCGTCGCCTCCGACCTGCGTATCGGTGACCGTCTGCGATCACCCGACGGTTCACTCAGGACCGTGATCGAACTGCGGGAACGGTCCGGATTGACACCGCGTGAGGTGTACGACCTGACAGTCGACGAGTTGCACTCCTTCTATGTGGGAACTACAGGTGACCTCCCGCAGGACGTCCTCGTCCATAACTGCACCGACATCGTCGCCGATGAGGGCATTGAAGAGGCGCACACTCTGAAGGACCATGTCAGGGCGAGCGACAATGACATGGCCAACAAGGCGAGGACTGCAAGGGGAGGTGTGGCCACTCGCTGGGCCAGTGAGGAGATCGCCGCAGAAGCCGTCGACAAGGCAATGAAGCAGTGGATTGCTCAGCGGGGCAACGCCGATGTGCTTCAAAACTGGATTAACAAACAGAGTCAACGGATCGGAAAGAATATTTCGTTCATTTCAACTCGCGATCTCAAGACCATCCGTTGGGAAGTCAGGGACATGCCGGGGCCGCTCGGGAAGAAGTGGGTGGTCAGGGGTGATGACGTAGAGGTCCGAGATGTTGAGACCAACATTGTCGTCATTCAGTTGAAGTACGTGGGTAAATCCCATAAAGGCAAGTACGTCGTCTATACCTCATACCTGGAAGGGTGACCGTGGTGCCGGAGGACCCGTACTTCGAAGACGACCAGATCGAGGACATCGGCCTCACCTGGGTGGTCTCGAAGCGGAGGATGTTCGATGACCTCTCGGCGGAGGATGCCGAGCGTTTTCTGCCGGACGGTCGTCTAGACGCGATGTGGCTGAGCCTGGCCGAGAGCGCGGTGGATACGTTCGATCGGACGAAGGCGCGGCAACTGGGTCAGGACATCGACCGGCTGACGGGTTCTCCGCTTCCGGAGAGCACCCTGCACACGGTGTGGCTCGGCGCTGCGCATGGCTGCTTCGACCCGGCTGAGCACGGTCCGGACACGCGGGCCTGGCTGAACCGGATGAGGGCGGTATGGCTGACGCGTGTCCGCCTGGACGACCCGGACTTCGATCCCGCTCCGCCGCAGCCTGTACGCGATGAGGCACTACGACAAGCGGTTCTCCGAGCGGTCGCCTTGGTCGCGGACGACCTCGACCGGTCGTTGACGGATGGCCGTCTGTATGGCGTTCCAGTACCCGGGTTTGTTCCTGCCCTGGAAGCGGTCGTCAGTCAGGCGTGTGTCGACCTTGGGTACCGATTGTTCCTGAGGGCGATGAAGGAGTACTTCGTGAGGGTCGAGACGCCGGCCTACGACGCCTTTGTCGCGCTGGGAAAGCGTTTCGACTATCCGCCCCTCCTCGTGGGAGACAACCTCAACTACCAAGTATGAGTTGAGCGGAGAGACAGGCCGCCTTCCACGGCAAGCGGCCGGGGTCCGCGTGTGCGGACCCTGGCCGTTGCGAGTCATGCCTTGAGGGAGTTGACGAAGGTGTCCCAGGCGGGGGCTGGGACAGTGAGGATGGGGCCGTTGGGGTTTTTGCTGTCGCGGACCGGGATGAGGCCGGGGAGGTGGTCGGCGATTTCGACGCAGGCGCCGCCGTTGGCGTTGCTGTGACTGCTGCGGCGCCAGTGGGGGTCGGGCGGCATGGAGTCCCCTATGACTTGAGGGAGTCGATGAACGTGTCCCAGGCGGAGGTTGGGACAGTGAGGGCGGGGCCGTGAGGGTTCTTGCTGTCGCGGATGGGGACGATTCCGGGGAAGTCCTCGGTGATCTCGACGCACGAACCCCCATTGGCGTTGCTGTAGCTACTCCGGCGCCAGTGGGCGGAGTTCAGCTCGGGGGTGTAGCGCATTTCTCGTAGTCCTCCATCGCCTGTTGGATCAACTCCGCCGAGTCTTCCGGAGGGAGAGCCTTGGAGCGGAGCACTTCGTACCGCCGTCGCCACTTCTTCACCGAGTCCCGGTCCTCGTAGAGGCGGCCGACCTCGATGCCCTCTTCGTAAGCCACGGTGGAGCCGTTGGGAAGAGCCAGCAGGTCCAGGGCGCCCCCCATCAGGTAGTACGCACCCGCGCCGAAGGGCATGACCTGAACCTTGCTGTCCGCAGTATCCACCTGTTCGAGTAGCCGAGCCAGTTGGTTGCGCATGCACTCCGCACCTCCCAACGGCCGCCGGAGGACTGCCTCGTCGATGATCGCCCAGCGCAGCGGAGGGTTTGCCGAGCGGAGACGATCCTGCCGGGACATTCGGGCGTTGACGAGGTCCTCCACCCTCTCTGGCGAAAGCTCTTCCTGGAGGCGGAACTGCGCGGTGGAGTACTCCCGGGTCTGCAACAGTCCAGGGAAGACCTGCGGACCGTACGCCTCGATCACGTCTGCCCGAGCCTCGAAGTCCATGTACCTCTTGTACTGGTCCGGGTGAGCCTCCCGTTTCGCCAGCTCGTACAGGTTGCTGTACTTCTCCCCCGTCCCGAACGCCACATCCAGATGCGGCGGCAGATCCGGCGGCGGCATCAACTCCGCCGTCTCCACCCGCGCCAGCGTGCTCTTGCTGGACGCGACGATGCCCGCGAGCTGGACGAGGGACAGTGAGGCGGCCTCGCGGTCGCGTCTCATCTCCGCCCCGAAGTAGTGCCGAGCCGACAGAAAAGGGGTCAGCTCGTTCGGTGTGAACGTCATTGTTCGAGCCCTCTCTTTCGCCGGTGTCCCATTCCCAACGGCGGGACCGGAAACACTGGTTGGGAATTGTTCCGGACAGCAATGATGGTGGCACAGACGGTGACCCCGTGAGGGAAAGAGAGAAAAGAACGTGCGAGATTCGAGTGGACGTCCGATGCGGCTCCTGCCGTGGACCTCGGACACGGGCCAGCCCTGCTACCTCAGCACGGACGACCCCGACAGCAGGATGAGCCGCCTCGCGGACAGGGTGGAGGCGGAACTCCTGGACTCCGCAGGGGATGTGCTGGACCACGCCAAGGAACTGCTGCGCGGCCAGACCCCCCTCCGCAGGGAGCTGACGTTCGCCGGAAAGCAGCTCGCGGCGGCGCTGGAGGACACCCTGCGGATCGCGAAGAGCCGAGGGGTGAGGCTGACTCCGGAGGAGTAGCGAAAATCACCGGCCGCAGAAACGCCACAGGGCGCCCCCTCGATAACGAGAGAGCGCCCCGCGTATTCAAAGAACCTTTTACGGCAGCGCCAGCATCCGCTCCAACGCCAGCTTCGCGAACTTCTCCGTTTCCTTGTCCACCGAGATCTGATTGATCAGCTTCCCGTCGGCCAAAGACTCCAGCGTCCACACCAGATGCGGAAGATCGATCCGGTTCATGGTCGAGCAGAAGCACACCGTCTTGTCGAGGAAGACGATCTCCTTCCCCTCGGGAGCGAAGCGGTTCGCCAGACGGCGGACAAGGTTCAGCTCCGTCCCGATGGCCCACTTCGAGCCCGCCGGGGCGGCCTCCAGCGCCTTGATGATGTACTCCGTCGACCCGACGTAGTCGGCGGCGGCGACGACCTCGTGCCGGCACTCGGGGTGGACCAGGACGTTCACGCCGGGTATCCGTGAACGGACGTCCTCGACGGACTCCAGGCTGAAGCGGCCGTGGACGGAGCAGTGGCCCCGCCAGAGGATCATCTTCGCGTTGCGGAGCTGCTCGGCGGTCAGCCCGCCGTTCGGCTTGTGCGGGTTGTAGAGGACGCAGTCGTCGAGGGACATCCCGAGGTCACGGACGGCGGTGTTGCGCCCGAGGTGCTGGTCGGGAAGGAAGAGCACCTTCGCCGAGGAGCGCTGCTCGAAGGCCCACTCCAGCGCCCGCTGCGCGTTGGACGACGTACAGATCGTCCCCCCGTGCCGCCCGGTGAACGCCTTGATGTCGGCGGAGGAGTTCATGTAGGAGACGGGCACGACCTGATCGGCGACCCCCGCCTCGGTCAGCACGTCCCAGCACTCGGCGACCTGCTCGGCCGTCGCCATGTCGGCCATGGAGCACCCGGCGGCGAGGTCGGGCAGGACGACCTTCTGGTCGTCGGAGGTCAGGATGTCGGCCGACTCCGCCATGAAGTGGACACCGCAGAAGACGATGTACTCCGCCTCGGGGCGGGCCGCGGCGTCCCGCGCCAGCTTGAAGGAGTCGCCCGTGACGTCGGCGAACTGGATGACCTCGTCGCGCTGGTAGTGGTGGCCGAGCACGAAGACCTTCTCGCCGAGCCGCTCCTTGGCCGCGCGGGCGCGCTCGATCAGGTCCGGGTCGGACGGCGAGGGCAGGTCGCCGGGGCACTCGACACCCCGCTCACTGCGGGGGTCGGCCTCCCGGCCGAGCAGCAACAGGGCGAGCGGGGACGGCTGGACGTCGAGCTGCGTGGTCTGGGCGGTGGTCACGGCACGCACCCTTTCTACTTTTCGTCGATCTGACGCTATCTATCATAACTCGGTTAGTGTCACCTTGACGATGGTCATAGCGTCGATGTGACATGAATCCCTGCGAGGCGTTTTCGACCCCCGGGGCCATGTGCGAGCATGAGAAGAGAAGCGAACGGAAACGCCAGACCCGGAATGAATCCGGGGCCCCGTCGGTTGCAACCGTCGGCAAGCAGTCTCCGTACAACCCGGGAGAGATGTAGATGTCCGTATCGGACGAGACCAGCACCGCCACCGACGGCATCCTCTTGAGTGACGCCGCCGCGGCCAAGGTCAAGGCCCTGCTCGACCAGGAAGGCCGGGACGACCTCGCCCTGCGCGTCGCCGTCCAGCCCGGTGGCTGCTCCGGCCTGCGTTACCAGCTCTTCTTCGACGAGCGCTCGCTCGACGGCGACGTCGTCAAGGACTTCGGCGGCGTCAAGGTCGTCACCGACCGCATGAGCGCCCCCTACCTCGGCGGCGCCTCCATCGACTTCGTCGACACGATCGAGAAGCAGGGCTTCACGATCGACAACCCCAACGCGACGGGTTCCTGCGCCTGCGGCGACTCGTTCAACTAAGCGGTACGAAAAAGGCGGCGCCCCCTGCGAAAAGGGGCGCCGCCTTTTTGTGCAAGCGATTACTGCGGGTACGCGATTACTGCACCGTCTCCGGCAACCGCGCCCCCGCCTTCGCCAGCGGAATCGCCGCCCCGTCCGCCCCGACGACCTTCCGGTCACCCAGCGGCTTCTCCAGCGTGACCGTCTTGCTGAACTCCTTGGCGATCATGATGCAGACCTTGTCCTTCCACGGGACCTCCGTCACGGTCACCGTCACCTGCGCGTCGGTCTCCTTCGCGCTGACGCTGTAGTCCCCGCACACCCCGCCGGTGTAGCTCACCGTCAACTCGTTCCCGGACGCGCTGTATCCGTCGATCTTCACGTTCCGGGGAAGCGACTTGCTCGGCGTCGAGGGCGCCGGACTCGCCTCACCCGCCAGGTACTTGGGGTCGACCGCCGGGTACGACACCACGTACGGCGTCTCCGCCTGCACCGTGAACAGCCAGGACGGCACCAGCAGTTGACGCCCCTGCGAGGTGTGCGCGGCCAGCCCGAACACCGCGCCCGAGACCTTCGCCACCGACTGCTTCGCCCCCTGCTTCGCCCCCTCGGTGACCTGCCCGCACGGCTGCTCCAGCCGGTCCTTCAGCGGCATCGGCGTCGCACACCCCCCGATCCCCATCCGATGCGTCGCGTTCTGCGCCGAGTTGAGCATCTCCAGCGTCTTCTCCGCGCTCAGCACGGGGTACGACGCGCCCTTCTCCGGCGCCGCCAACTGCCCCGTGCCGCTGACGACCTCACCCTGGCCGTTGACGGTGATCCCGGTCGTCCAGCCGTTCGTCGGCAGCTTCCCGAGCACCGGGTCCGCGTTGACGACCCGCTGCGCGCCGGCGGTCTGACTGGCGTCCACCTTCGCGTCGTCCTGCCCGACCGCCTTCAGCACCGGCTCCGCCGCGGCCTCGGCCTTCGCCTCGCTGACCGGCGGGGTCGTCGTGTCCAGCGGCTGCTTCGCGCAGACCGTGTCGCCCGTGCAGTTGTCCGTGCCGGGGGCGTAGCGGGTGAACGTCCACATGCCGGGGGCCGTGCGGTTGACGCGCAGGACCGGGCCGGTGCCGTCCTGCCCACCGCCCACCCGCCACGCGGGCCCCTCCACGACGGGCGTCCCGTCGACCCCGAGGGCCTTGGCCAGCCGGAGGACCTCCGCCTGGTCGACGTCGCCCTTCGCCCAGTAGACCGGCGCGGACGTCGGACCGCCGGGGAGGGTCCCGGTCGCCTGGTACGTCGTCCCGTACGGGTTCGGCTCCCCGGGCGCGATGCCGTTCCCGCCACCGCTGCCGCTGCCGCTGCCCCCGGCCTGCGGGTTGATGCCGTCCAGCGTGAGGTTCGGCGGCGGTGCGTCGTCCGCGTCGCTCTGTGCCGGGACCCCGCCCGCCTTCTCCTCCGACCCGGCCGAGGCGTTCGACGCGATCAGCGCCCCGCCGGCCCCGATCAGCAGCACGGCGGCAGCGGCGACGGCCACGATCAACGCGGACGGCCGCCGGCGCCGTGCGGCCAGCTCGTCGCCGGGCACCCCTTCATCGGGCGCCTCCTCCACGGGGCCGAGACGCCGGATACGGCCGGTGTCCTCGACGACGACATCGTCGTCCGGAGTGCTCGCGACAGCCTCTTCGACGGGCCCGAGCCGACGGATGCCGTCACGGTCGTCACCGGGAGCGTCTTCGTCGTCCTCGGCGACGGGGGAGGGGGCCTCGGCCTTGGTGAGCGAGGGAGCCGGGGCCTCTTCGCCGGACGGCGTCTCGGCCTCCGGTGCCTCGGTATCGGCCACCTCGCTCACCGGCGCCTCGACGTCGTCCACCTCGGACTTCGGTGCCTCGGCACCGTCCGCCTCGGCCGCGTCAGCCGTCCTGGCCTCCGCCGAAGTCCCGGCCTCCGCCGAAGCCTCTGCCTTCGCCGAAGCCTCGGTCTCCGCCGGAACCTCTGCCTTCGGCTTCTCCTCCGCCGATTCCTCCGGCGTCGGGGACGCGGTGCCGTCGTGGTCGGGTCGCTCGGTGTTCACCGCATCGCTCCTTTTACTGCGCAACTGTTCCGTGGGGGGCGGCAGGCGGGACGTATCCCGCCTCCCCTTTACGGGGGACAGCGATGGGACGCAGCGGGGGAGCGTGTGGTTCCCCTGGGACGCGCCCCGGGTCAGTCGCCGTACTCCGGCATGGCGTCCAGGAGGCGGGCGGAGGCGGCCGGGACGGTCACCCCGAGGATGCGGGACGGCGGAACGGGCCGGTCGGAGGGCTTCTCCGGAGCCGCCCAGTGGGGGACCATACGAGCGCAGTCGCCGCGCAAGGCCGCGAGGCCGCCCTCGAAGTCCGCCGGAGCCGCGGTCAAGGACCGTTCGAAAGTTGTCATAGCGGCACCGTAAGCATGATCCGACCGGTGGAGAAAGATCTACTATCGGGTAGTTTCGACTGCTTCTACGGCCTCACCCGAACGGGTAGCGTGAACTGTCATTCCGCCTCCCCCTCTGGAGAGACCCCGCCGTGCGCATCGCAGTCACCGGCTCCATCGCCACCGACCACCTCATGACGTTCCCCGGCCGCTTCGCGGACCAGCTCGTCGCGGACCAGTTGCACACGGTCTCGCTCTCCTTCCTCGTGGACCAGCTGGAGGTCCGCAGGGGAGGCGTCGGCGCGAACATCGCCTTCGGTATGGGCCAGCTCGGCACGTCCCCCGTCCTCGTCGGCGCGGTCGGCTCCGACTTCGCGGAGTACCGCGCCTGGCTGGACCGGCACGGGGTCGACACGCAGTCCGTGCACATCTCCGAGACCCGGCACACCGCGCGGTTCGTGTGCACGACCGACGCGGACCACAACCAGATCGGCTCCTTCTACGCCGGCGCGATGAGCGAGGCGCGGTTCATCGAGCTGAACACCGTCGCGGAGCGGGTGGGGGCGATCGACCTCGTCTCCATCGGGGCGG
The DNA here is from genome assembly GCF_040610055.1 of Streptomyces sp. NPDC004539. Taxonomy (NCBI): domain Bacteria; kingdom Bacillati; phylum Actinomycetota; class Actinomycetes; order Kitasatosporales; family Streptomycetaceae; genus Streptomyces; species Streptomyces sp. NPDC004539. The sequence continues at coordinate 26,579 of NZ_JBEXLS010000016.1, forward strand.
ACGACCCCGAGGCGATGCTGCGGCACACCGAGGAGTGCCGGACGCGGGGGATTCCGTTCGCCGCGGACTTCTCCCAGCAGATCGCCCGGATGGACGGCGACGAGATCCGCATCCTTCTCGAAGGCGCGACGTACCTCTTCTCCAACGAGTACGAGAAGGGGCTCATCGAGTCCAAGACGGGGCTCTCCGACGCCGAGATCCTCGCGAAGGTCGGGCACCGGGTGACCACCCTCGGCTCCCGTGGTGTCCGCGTCGAGCGTCTTGGCGAGCCGGTCATCGAGGTCGGGTGCCCGGAGGAGGAGGCCAAGGTCGAGCCGACGGGTGTCGGCGACGCCTTCCGCGCCGGGTTCCTGTCGGGGCTCGTCTGGGGGGTCTCGCTGGAGCGGGCCGCTCAGGTCGGGTGCATGCTCGCGACTCTCGTCATCGAGACCGTGGGGACTCAGGAGTACACGTTGCAGCGCGGGCACTTCCTGGAGCGGTTCGCCAAGGCGTACGGGGACGAGGCGGCTGCTGAGGTGCGGGTTCACTTGGGGTAAGAGGGTGCGTTGTCGGGTGCGGGTGATCTGTGGCTTGTCGCGCAGTTCCCCGCGCCCCTAAGGGTCGGGACGGCTCCCGTGCCTCGATAAGCTCCCGTCGGCCTATGTGGCCCTCAACGTCGGTGCGGCCTGCGGATTCGTTGCGGCTGGTCGCGCCCACGCGGCGGTAGCCGCAGATCAGACACAGCCCCGCGCCCCTAAAAGACAAAAAGACAAAAGACAAAGGCGTTAGCGCACCCGGCGGATCAGGTACGCCGTTCCTCTGCCGCGTGCTTCCTCACCCACGTACTCCTGTTCCGTCATCTCACACCAGGCCGGGATATCGAGGCGAGCCGCCTCATCGTCCGCCAGTACCGTCACCACCGCCCCCACCGGCACGTTCCTGATCGCCTTCGACAGCTCGATCACCGGAATCGGACACCGCTTCCCCAACGAGTCGACGACCGTCCCCTGGACGGGGGACACCGAGGCGCCCAGCTTCTCGCGGGCCCGTTCCACGACCCCCGGCAGCACCTCCAGGAAGCGTTCGACGTCCGTCTCCGGCACGCCGGCCGGCAGGGACACGCGGACGTTGCCCTCGCTCAGTACGCCCATCGCCTTGAGGACATGGCTGGGCGTCAGGGTGTCGCTGGTGCAGGACGACCCGGAGGAGACGGCGAAACCCTCGCGGTCCAGTTCATGGAGGAGCGTCTCGCCGTCGACGTACAGACAGGAGAACGTCACGATCCCCGGCACCCGCCGCTCGGGATCACCCACGACCTCCACGTCCGGTACGACGCCGGCGACCCGTTCCCGAATCCGCCCCGTCAACTCCCGTACCCGCGCGCCCTCGACGCCCGCCTCGGCGCGGACGGCCCGCAGGGAGGCGACCGCCGCGACGATGGCCGGCAGATTCCCGAACTCCTCGTCCTCCCGCGGCGCGAACCGCACCCCCTTCCGCACGGCCAGCACCCCCACCCCACTCGGCCCACCCCACTTCCGCGCACTGGCGGTCAACACGGACCACCCCTCCTCGACGGGCCCCCACCCGACCGACTGAGCCGCGTCCACCAGCAACGGCACCTCCCCACACACCTCAGCCACCTCCCCCACCGGCTGCACGGTCCCCACCTCATGATTGGCCGACTGCAAACAGGCCAACGCGGTATCCCCCCGCAACGCCTCCCGATACCCCTCCACCTCAACAGCCCCCCACCGCCCCACCGGCACCTTACTGACCTCCCCCTCCCACCGTTCGGCCATATGGAGCACGGAAGAATGCTCGACGGATGACACGATCAGGTGAGACCCCACGCGCCGCCGCCCCACCAACACCCCACCCATACCGACCTGAACGGCCCGGGTACCGGAAGACGTGAACCGCACCTCGTCAGCCCGACACCCGATCACCTCAGCAGCGGCTTCCCGGGCGGTATCAAGCAGAACCCGAGCTTTCCGCCCTTCCCGATACAACTTCCCAGGGTCGGCCCACCCGTCTTCCAGCGAGGCCAACAGGGCTTGCCGGGCAACGGGATGGAGTGGAGAACCGGCAGCGGCGTCGAGATAAGACATCCGTCAACGCTAACGCCTTAAGGGGCGCGGGGAACTGCGCGACCAGCCACGAAGCACCCGCAGCCGCCAAACAAGCGAACCCCCCGCTCTAGTAGGCACCCTCCCCGCGAACCCCCGGAGGGCGTCGGCTAGGGTTTGGTCCGCATAAACATCCAAACCCCTGCCCGACGCAGGGCGGCGACTGGCCACCGACCACCGACGGAGTCAGACCGCAGCCAACCCGCGCGGGCGAGACTCTCGGGAAGGCGCTACGTGAGTCCCAACGGCTCCGACCGCTCGCCGCGGCGCCCGATGCGGCGGAAGCTGCTCCAGGCAATGACCGCGGGCCTGGTCCTGGCGACCGCCACCGGTTGCACATACAAGGACTTCCCCCGCCTTGGTATGCCCACCCCCACAACGGAAGAGGCGCCTCGCATCCTCTCCCTGTGGCAGGGGTCATGGGCAGCCGCGCTCGCCACCGGCGTGCTGGTGTGGGGCCTGATCCTGTGGAGCGCCTTCTACCACCGGCGCAGCCGCACCAAGATCGAAGTACCCGCACAGACCCGTTACAACATGCCTCTCGAGGCCCTGTACACGGTCGTGCCGATCGTCATCGTCTCGGTCCTGTTCTACTTCACGGCCCGCGACGAGACGAAGCTCCTCAGCCTGGAGAAGAAGCCGGACGTCACGGTCAACGTCGTCGGTTTCCAGTGGAGCTGGTGCTTCAACTACATCGAGAACGTCGACGGCTCGACCGGCGACGCGAAGACCGACGCGAACCTGGACGCGATCCCGGACCGGTTCAAGAAGGACTTCCCGGCGGACGCGGGCGGCGTCTACACCTGCGGTGTCCCCGGTGAGCGGAACCCGCAGACCAACAACCCGGGCCCGACCCTCTGGCTCCCCGAGGGCAAGACGGTCCGCTTCGTCCTGACCTCGCGTGACGTCATCCACTCCTTCTGGGTGGTGCCGTTCCTCATGAAGATGGACGTCGTCCCGGGACACACCAACGCCTTCCAGGTGACCCCCAACAAGGAGGGCACCTTCCTGGGCAAGTGCGCCGAGCTCTGCGGCGTCGACCACTCCCGGATGCTGTTCAACGTGAAGGTCGTCTCTCCTGAGCGCTACGAGCAGCACCTCAAGGAACTCGTAGAGAAGGGGCAGACCGGTTACGTTCCCGCGGGCATCGAGCAGACCGCCCACGAGAAGAACCGGGAGACGAACAACCTGTGAGCATCCTCAACGAACCCCAGGGTGCCGAGGCGGACTCGTACGAGAACGAGCTGCCGGTCCGGCGCAAGCAGCCCGGCAACGTCGTGGTCAAGTGGCTCACCACCACCGACCACAAGACGATCGGGACGATGTACCTCGTCACGTCGTTCGCCTTCTTCTGCATCGGTGGCGTCATGGCGCTGCTGATGCGCGCCGAACTGGCCCGTCCGGGCCTCCAGCTCATGTCCAATGAGCAGTTCAACCAGGCGTTCACGATGCACGGCACGATCATGCTGCTGATGTTTGCGACCCCGCTCTTCGCGGGCTTCGCGAACTGGATCATGCCCCTCCAGATCGGCGCTCCCGACGTCGCCTTCCCGCGACTGAACATGTTCGCCTACTGGCTCTACCTGTTCGGCTCGCTCATCGCGGTCGGTGGCTTCCTCACCCCGCAGGGCGCCGCCGACTTCGGCTGGTTCGCCTACAGCCCGCTCTCGGACGCCGTCCGCTCCCCGGGCATCGGCGCCGACATGTGGATCATGGGTCTGGCCTTCTCCGGCTTCGGCACGATCCTCGGCTCGGTCAACTTCATCACCACGATCATCTGCATGCGCGCGCCCGGCATGACGATGTTCCGGATGCCGATCTTCGTGTGGAACGTGCTGCTGACGGCCGTTCTGGTCCTGCTGGCCTTCCCGGTCCTGGCGGCGGCGCTGTTCGCGCTGGAGGCGGATCGGAAATTCGGAGCGCATGTCTTCGACGCCGCGAACGGCGGTGCGTTGCTATGGCAACACCTCTTCTGGTTCTTCGGCCATCCAGAGGTGTACATCATCGCCCTACCGTTCTTCGGCATCATCTCCGAGGTCATCCCGGTCTTCTCCCGCAAGCCGATGTTCGGCTACATGGGCCTGGTCGGCGCGACCATCGCCATCGCCGGCCTCTCCGTGACGGTGTGGGCGCACCACATGTACGTCACCGGCGGGGTGCTGCTGCCGTTCTTCTCGTTCATGACGTTCCTCATCGCCGTCCCGACAGGCGTGAAGTTCTTCAACTGGATCGGCACGATGTGGAAGGGCTCACTGTCCTTCGAGACACCGATGCTGTGGGCCACCGGCTTCCTGATCACCTTCACCTTCGGTGGTCTGACCGGTGTCATCCTCGCCTCGCCCCCGATGGACTTCCACGTCTCCGACTCGTACTTCGTCGTGGCCCACTTCCACTACGTGGTGTTCGGTACGGTCGTCTTCGCGATGTTCTCCGGCTTCCACTTCTGGTGGCCGAAGATGACGGGCAAGATGCTCGACGAGCGGCTCGGCAAGATCACCTTCTGGACGCTGTTCATCGGCTTCCACGGCACGTTCCTCGTCCAGCACTGGCTGGGCGCCGAGGGCATGCCGCGCCGCTACGCCGACTACCTCGCCGCCGACGGCTTCACCGCGCTGAACACGATCTCGACGATCAGCTCGTTCGTCCTCGGCCTGTCGGTCCTGCCGTTCTTCTACAACGTGTGGAAGACCGCCAAGTACGGCAAGAAGGTCGAGGTCGACGACCCGTGGGGCTACGGCCGTTCGCTGGAGTGGGCGACCTCCTGCCCGCCGCCGCGGCACAACTTCCTCACCCTGCCCCGGATTCGCAGCGAATCCCCGGCGTTCGACCTGCACCACCCGGAGATCGTCGCGCTCGAACAGCAGCAGCTTGAGCACGCGCACGCCGGGGCCATCGCGGGCGGCAAGGAGGCCGGCAAGTGAAGGTCCAAGGCAAGATGTTCATCTGGCTGAGCGTCTTCGTCCTCGCCATCGCGATCGTCTATGGCGTCTGGTCGAAGGAGCCGGCCGGTACGACGGCCCTCTTCCTCACGTTCGGCCTCTGCATCATGATCGGCTTCTACCTCGGCTTCACGGCCAAGCGGGTCGACACGGGCGCACAGGACAACAAGGAAGCGGACGTCGCGGACGACGCCGGCGAGATCGGGTTCTTCAGCCCGCACAGCTGGCAGCCGCTCGCCCTGGCCGTCGGCGGCGCCCTCGCCTTCCTGGGGGTCGCGGTCGGCTGGTGGCTGCTGTACTTCTCGGCGCCGATGCTCCTGATCGGTCTGTGGGGCTGGGTGTTCGAGTACTACCGCGGTGAGAACCGCACCCAGTAACACCGGCACAGCGCCGTCGAGGCCGGACACTCCGTCAGGAGCGTCCGGCCTCACGCGTTCGCCCTAACGAACGTCCCCGTTCGCCGGACGCCGTGTCCCTCGTCCGGGTGATCCACCGCGCAGCGTCGGCGAGGCGTTCCTAGCGTGAAGTCATGAACCACCCGAACCGCACGCCCCGACCCCGCACAGTCGTCCGCTGCACCCTGCTGGTGAGCGCTCTGGTCGCGGGCGCCGCCGCCTGCGGCTCGGGCGGACACCCCCTCGCCTCACGGCCGTTCGACGCGACCGACCAGGTCGTGTTCGCCGGGCTGCCGGACGGCGGGCGCAAGGCGGACCCCGACAAGCCGCTGGAGATCACCGTCAAGGACTCCGAGGGGCCGCTCACCGACGTGACCGCCGTGGACGCCACAGGACGCTTCGTGGCGGGCGAACTCGCCGCCGACGGGCGCCGGTGGCACTCCACCGAGCCGCTCGCCGCGAACGCCCACTACACGGTCCGCGTGAGCACCGAGGACGACGACGGCGCCCCCGGCCGCCGGGTCCTCACCTTCGACACGGGCGCGCCGGTCTCCAAGAAGCGGCTCGACGTCACCTTCGGTCCCGACGCGGGGACGTACGGGGTCGGCCAGCCCGTCACCGCGAAGCTCAGCCAGCCGGTGAAGGACCCCGCGCAGCGCGCCGTCGTCGAGCGGGCCCTCAAGGTCGACTCCACGCCCTCCGTGCCCGGCGCCTGGCACTGGGTCGACAGCAAGGAACTCCACTACCGGCCCAAGGAGTACTGGCCCGCCCAGGCGAAGATCCGCGCCCACAGCTACCTCGACGGCATCAAGATCGGCGACCGGCTGTGGGGCACGAAGACCAAGGACCTGAACCTCAAGATCGGCGACAAGGTCGTCGCCGTCACGGACGCCTCGTCCCACTGGATGACCGTCTACAAGAACGGCGAGGAGATCAACTCCATCCCCGTCACCACCGGCAAACCGGGCTTCGAGACCCGAAACGGCGTCAAGGTCGTGCTGGGCAAGGAGTACTACGTCCGCATGCGCGGCACGACGGTAGGCATCTCCGCCGGCTCCTCAGAGGGCTACGACCTCCCCGTCTACTACGCCACCCGCGTCACCTGGTCCGGCGAGTACGTCCACGCCGCCCCCTGGTCCGTCGACTCCCAGGGCTCCGCCAACGTCTCCCACGGCTGCACCGGCATGAGCACCGGCAACGCCGCCTGGTTCTTCGAAAACATCCGCGAGGGCGACGTCGTCAAGGTCGTCAACAGCTACGGCGACGACATGGAACCCTTCGGCAACGGCTTCGGCGACTGGAACGTCACCTGGAAGAAGTGGCAGGAGGGCAGCGCGTTGACGACGAAGAGTGAGTCGCCGGAGGACACGTCAAGGTTGCAGCCGACGGCGGTGTAGGGCTTTTGTCCTTTAGGGGCGCGGGGAACTGCGCGACAAGCCACGATGGCGAATCAGTCGCGCACCCCCGTAACCCCCACCCCCCTAGGCGCTCTGAAGCCTCTCCAGACGCAGCAGAGCGGCAAGCGCCCCCGCGAACTCCACCGGCTCCACCGGAAGCGTCACAGCGGCATCCGCACGGCTCCACGTGGCCAGCCAGGCGTCCTGGGGCCGCCCCATCAGAATCAGCACGGGCGGGCAGTTGAAGATCTCGTCCTTCAACTGACGGCAGAGCCCCATCCCCCCCATGGGCACGGCCTCACCATCAAGGATCACGACATCGATCCCGCCCTTGTCCAACTCCCGCACAACCGCCGCATGCGTTGCGCATTCCACGAAGCTCACCAACGGAGTGTCAGGCGCGGGCCTGCGCCCGGTCGCCAGCCTCACCTGCTCCCGGGTGTTCGCGTCGTCGCTGTAGACCAGCACCGTGGCGGTCGGCTGCATCGTTCCTCCGTGACTTCGGCGACACTGGCGTCGTACGGAAAGGCCCATCGGGCCGGATGCTACTCCCGGACACACCCCGATGAACACCACGTCAACACCGGTTCGGCGGCAGTGACACTCCGAACGGCACCCCCCGGAGTGAGGGCGGGATAAGCGACCGACATAATGTCGGTCGTGGCGACAGCAACGACAGCAGAAACCGGGCACGCGCACCCGTCGGTCAACCGGCCGAACCTCACCAGCGTCGGAACCATCATCTGGTTGGCATCCGAGCTGATGTTCTTCGCGGCCCTCTTCGCGATGTACTTCACCCTCCGATCGGTGACCGGACCGGATCACTGGAAGGAGATGGCGTCGTCCCTGAACTTCCCGTTCTCGGCGACCAACACCACGATCCTGGTGCTCTCCTCCCTCACGTGCCAGCTCGGCGTCTTCGCCGCCGAGCGCGGTGACGTGAAGAAGCTCCGGGGCTGGTTCATCATCACGTTCGTGATGGGCGCGATCTTCATCGGCGGCCAGATCTACGAGTACACCGAGCTGGTCAAGCACGAGGGCCTCTCGCTCTCGTCCGACCCGTACGGCTCGGTGTTCTACCTGACCACCGGCTTCCACGGAATGCACGTGACGGGCGGTCTGATCGCCTTCCTCTTCGTACTCGGCCGTACCTACGCGGCCAAGAGGTTCACGCACGAGCAGGCGACCGCCGCGATCGTCGTGTCCTACTACTGGCACTTCGTCGATGTCGTCTGGATCGGCCTGTTCGCGACGATCTACATGATCAAGTAACCGGGGCCGGTCCCGCCCGCGTTATAGCAACGCACATCCCAGAAGCATCGACGCCGAAGATCCTGACACCGGGGAAATCCGTGAAAAAGCTCTCCGCACGACGACGCCATCCCATGGCGGCGCTCGTCGTCCTACTCCTCGCGCTGGCGTGCACGGGGGGGCTGTACGCCATGTTCGCGCCCGCGAGCACGGCGAAGGCTGACGAAACCGCCCAGTCCCTCACCATCGAGGAGGGGAAGAAGCTCTACGCCGTCGGCTGCGCCAGCTGCCACGGCACCGGCGGTCAGGGCTCCTCCGACGGTCCGAGCCTGGTCGGCGTCGGCGCCGCCGCGGTCGACTTCCAGGTCGGCACCGGCCGGATGCCGGCCGCGACCTCCCAGGGCGCCCAGGTGCCCCGGAAGAAGGTCATCTACACGCAGGCCCAGATCGACCAGCTGGCCGCGTACATCTCCTCCCTGGGCGCCGGCCCGTCGATCCCGACGAAGGCCGAGTACGGCCCCGACGGCGCCGACATCGCCAAGGGCGGCGAACTGTTCCGCACCAACTGCGCGCAGTGCCACAACTTCACCGGCAAGGGCGGTGCCCTGACGAAGGGCAAGTTCGCGCCGACGCTGGACGGCGTGGACCCGAAGCACATCTACGAGGCCATGCAGACCGGCCCGCAGAACATGCCGTCCTTCGGTGACGGAACGATGTCGGTGCAGAACAAGAAGGACATCATCGCGTACCTGAACGCGGTCAACGGTGACGAGACCGTGAACCCCGGCGGGCTGGAGCTGGGCGGCCTCGGCCCGGTCAGCGAGGGCCTGTTCGCCTGGATCTTCGGCCTCGGCGCGCTCGTCGCGGTCGCCGTCTGGGTCGCCGCTCGGACCGCAAAGGCCAAGAAGTCATGAGTACCCAAGACATTCCAGAAGAGAGCCTGCCCGCAGAGCAGGACCACGCGCACGGCACGGTCGACCGCGCGGACGAGCAGCACCCGTTCGCCGACCCGGGCCTCCCGCCCCACGAGCACCGCATCCAGGACATCGACGAGCGGGCCGCCAAGCGGTCCGAGCGCACCGTCGCCTTCCTGTTCACGGTCTCGATGCTGGCGACCGTCGGCTTCATCGCGTCCTACGTGACGATCCCGCACGACAAGTCGATCTTCGTGTTCCCGATCGGCCACCTCAACGCGCTGAACTTCGCGCTGGGCGTGACCCTCGGCATCGCGCTGTTCTCCATCGGCGCGGGCGCGGTCCACTGGGCCCGCACCCTGATGTCCGACGAGGAGATCGCCGACGAGCGTCACCCGATCGAGGCGTCCCCGGAGGTCAAGGCCAAGGTCCTGGCCGACTTCAAGCAGGGCGCCAAGGAGTCGGCGCTCGGCCGCCGCAAGCTGATCCGCAACACGATGTTCGGCGCGCTGGCCATGTTCCCGCTCTCCGGCGTCGTCCTGCTGCGCGACCTCGGCCCGCTGCCCGGCACCAAGCTCCGCACCACGCTGTGGGCCAAGGGCAAGCTGCTCGTCAACATGAACACGAACGAGCCGCTGCGTCCCGAGGACGTCGCCGTCGGTTCGCTGACCTTCGCCAAGCCCGAGGGGCTGGAGGAGCACGACCACGACTTCCAGGTCGAGATCGCCAAGGCGGCCCTGATGATCATCCGGATTCAGCCGGAGAACATCAAGGACAAGCGCGAGCTCGAATGGTCGCACGACGGCATCGTGGCCTACTCGAAGATCTGCACCCACGTCGGTTGCCCGATCTCGCTGTACGAGCAGCAGACGCACCACGCGCTCTGCCCCTGCCACCAGTCCACCTTCGACCTCTCCGACGGCGCCCGGGTGATCTTCGGCCCCGCCGGCCACGCCCTGCCGCAGCTGCGCATCGGCGTCAACGACGAGGGCTACCTTGAAGCGCTCGGCGACTTCGACGAGCCCGTCGGTCCTTCGTTCTGGGAGCGCGGATGAGCACCACGACCAGCAAAGAGGAGTCCCGCGAACGCGGGAAGGCACCGGCCGGCGAGCGTGTCGCCGACTGGGCCGACGGCCGGCTCGGGATCTACTCCCTCGCCAAGGCCAACATGCGCAAGATCTTCCCCGACCACTGGTCGTTCATGCTGGGCGAGATCTGCATGTACAGCTTCATCATCATCATCCTCACGGGTGTGTATCTGACGCTGTTCTTCCACCCGTCGATGAACGAGGTGGAGTACCACGGCAGTTACGTCCCGCTCCAGGGACAGCTGATGAGTGAGGCGTTCGCCTCGACCATGCACATCTCGTTCGAGGTGCGCGGCGGTCTGCTGATCCGGCAGATCCACCACTGGGCGGCGCTGATCTTCGTCGCCGCGATGATGATCCACATGATGCGCGTCTTCTTCACGGGCGCGTTCCGCAAGCCGCGCGAGGTCAACTGGCTGTTCGGCTGGCTGCTGCTGGTGCTGTCGCTGTTCACCGGCTTCACCGGCTACTCGCTCCCCGACGACCTGCTGTCGGGTACCGGTGTGCGGTTCATCGAGGGTGTGCTGCTGTCGATCCCCGTGGTCGGCACGTACCTGTCGTTCTTCATCTTCGGCGGGGAGTTCCCCGGCGGCGACTTCGTGGCCCGCTTCTACTCGGTCCACATCCTGCTGCTGCCGGGCATCATGCTCGGCCTGATGGTCGCCCACCTGATCCTGGTCTTCTACCACAAGCACACGCAGTTCGCGGGTCCCGGCAAGACGAACAACAACGTCGTCGGCATGCCCCTGCTGCCCGTGTACATGGCGAAGGCCGGCGGCTTCTTCTTCCTGGTGTTCGGCGTCATCGCGGTCATCGCGGCCGTGGCGCAGATCAACCCGATCTGGGCGCTCGGCCCCTACCGTCCCGACCAGGTGTCCACGGGCGCCCAGCCGGACTGGTACATGGGCTTCGCCGAGGGTCTGGTCCGGGTGATGCCGGGCTGGGAGATCAACTTCGCGGGCCACACGCTCGTCCTGGGCGTGTTCATCCCGATCGTGGTCTTCCCGCTGGTGCTCGTCGCCATCGCCGTCTACCCCTTCATCGAAGCCTGGGTCACCGGCGACAAGCGCGAACACCACATCCTGGACCGGCCGCGCAACACCCCGACCCGGACCGGGTTCGGTGTGGCCTGGCTGACCGCGTACTTCGTGATGCTGGTCGGCGGTGGGAACGACCTCTGGGCCACCCACTTCCACCTCTCCATCAACGCGATCACCTGGTTCGTCCGGATCGGCTTCTTCGTCCTGCCGGTCCTCGCGTTCATCGTGACCAAGCGGATCTGCATCGGCCTCCAGCGCCGTGACAAGGACAAGGTGCTGCACGGCCGCGAGACCGGCACGATCAAGCGGCTGCCGCACGGTGAGTTCATCGAGATCCACGAGCCGCTCAGCCAGGAGCAGCTGCACACGCTCACCGCGCACGAGCAGTACGAGCCCGTCGCGATCGGCGCCACCACCGACGAGAACGGTGTCCAGCGCAAGGTCAAGAGCACGGAGAAGCTCCGCGCCAAGCTCAGCGAGTCGTACTACGGCGAGGACAGCCAGATCGCCAAGCCGACCGCCGAGGAGTACAAGGAGATCACGAGCGGCCACGGCCACCACTGATCCCGCCCCCGGGTAGACCCCGGGACGTCGCCACAGAAGGACCCCGCCCGATTCCTGGACGGGGTCCTTCGGCATGTGCCGCCGCTGGATAGGGTGGGCCCACACTTTCCGTACGACATCCTGGAGCGGCCGTATGAGCGCTGTGACCCCCGCTGGAGGCGACACCGCGGCGGGCCGTTCCTGGCCCTCCGTGCTGAACGCCCTGCTGTCCGGGCACGACCAGAGCGCCGACGCGACCGCCTGGGCGATGGACCGCATCATGCGCGGCGAGGCGACGGACGCGCAGATCGCCGGGTTCGTGGTGGCGTTGCGGGCCAAGGGCGAGACGGTCGAGGAGATCACCGGGGTCGTCCGGGCGATGTACGAGCACGCCAACACGATCGAGGTGTCCGGCCGTACGGTCGACATCGTCGGGACGGGCGGGGACGGCGCCAAGACCGTCAACATCTCCACGATGTCCGCGCTTGTCGTCGCCGGGACCGGCGCGAAGGTCGTCAAGCACGGCAACCGCGCGGCCTCCTCGTCGTCCGGCGCCTCCGACGTCCTGGAGAAGCTGGGCGTCAACCTCGAACTGACCCCCAGGCGGGTCGCCGAGGTCGCCGAGGAGGCGGGCATCACGTTCTGCTTCGCCGTCAAGTTCCACCCGGCGCTGCGTCATGTCGCCGCCGCCCGCGGCCAGTTGGGCATCCGCACGGTCTTCAACGCGCTGGGTCCGCTGACGAACCCGGCCCGGGTGAAGTCCCAGGCGGTGGGTGTCGCCGACCCCCGCATGGCCCCGATGATCGCCGGCGTCCTCGCCGACCGCGGCAACTCCTCCCTGGTCTTCCGGGGGGACGACGGCCTGGACGAGCTGACGACGACCTCGACGTCCCGGGTCTGGATCGTCGGCGACGGCAAGGTCACGGAGGAACGGTTCGACCCCAGGGACGTCGGTCTCGACCTCGTCCCCGTCGAGGCCCTCCGCGGCGCCGACCCCTCCTACAACGCCGAGGTCGCCCGCAAGCTCCTCACCGGCGAGAAGGGCCCGGTACGGGACGCGGTCCTGCTGAACTCGGCGGCGGCCCTGGTGGCACTGAACCCGGGCACGGGGACGCTGGCCGAACAGCTCCGCGAGGGCATGGCGAGGGCGGCGGAGTCGATCGACTCGGGCGAGGCGAAGAGGACGCTGGAGCGCTGGGTGGAGGCGACGAACAAGTAGGGATCGGGAGGGAGGAGCGGTGCGAGCCGCTTCTCCCTCCGTGCGGGTGTCCCGCGATCCGGACATGACTTGCGTCCCCGCGATCACCTCATCTACTTTCTGTACCAGGTCATGAGTGACAGTCATGAGGCCCCGGCCGACTGTCCGGCAACCCTCCGTCCGTGGCGGGGTGCCCCGGGTGAAGACCAGGCCGTGGGCAGCGAGGTCCACGGCAAGCGCGGACCCTCCTGACACCGGGGGTCCTGGTCGTCGAGGAGCCTTCCGTGAGCAAGCGAATGCGATAGGGCCGAAGAGCCCCCTTCCGCGCGCCCCTTTTCTCTTTCCTTCCTGCCTCACGGGAGTTCCCCATGTCTGTCACCACCCTTGCCTCCACCCAGCCGGTTTGTGCCCCCCTGAGCGTTCTGGGCCGAGATGTCACCGTCCCCCTGGTCACCGGCGGCGAGGTCACCTACGCGGCCCTCGACTACGCGGCCAGCGCCCCCGCGCTCCAGCGCGTCTGGGACGACGTCGCCGCGTACGCCCCGTACTACGGCAGCGTCCACCGCGGCGCCGGCTACCTCTCCCAGCTCTCCACCGACCTCTTCGAGGCCGCCCGCAAGACCGTCGCGGAGTTCCTGGACTGCCGCGAGGACGACGAGCTGGTCTTCACCCGCTCGACGACGGACTCCCTGAACCTCCTGGCCCGCACGGTCCCCGCCAACTGCCAGGTGTACGTCTTCGAGACGGAGCACCACGCCTCCCTGCTCCCCTGGCAGCACACGGACGTCACCTACCTGGACGCCCCCCGCACCCCCGAGGAGGCGGTGGCGACCCTCGGCCGGGCCCTGTCGGAGCGCGACACGACCGCCCCCGCCCTCTTCTGCGTGACCGGCGCCTCGAACGTCACCGGCGAACTCTGGCCGATCCGCGAGCTCGCGGCGACCGCCCACGCGCACGGCGCCCGCATCGTCCTGGACGCCGCCCAGCTCGCCCCCCACCACCCCGTGTCGGTGCGGGACCTGGACGTCGACTGGGTCGCCTTCTCCGGCCACAAGCTGTACGCCCCGTTCGGCGCGGGCGTCCTCGCGGGCCGCACGGACTGGCTGCACGCCGCCGAGCCGTACCTCGCGGGCGGCGGCGCCAGCCGTAAGGTGAGCCGCGCGGCGGACGGCTCGGTCGAGGTCGAGTGGCACGAGAACGCCGCCCGGCACGAGGCCGGCTCCCCGAACGTGATCGGCGCCTACGCGATCGCCTCGGCCTGCAAGGCGCTCACGGAGGAGGGCTTCGGCAACCTCGTCGCCCGCGAGCGCCACCTGATCGCCAAGGTCCGCGAGGGTCTGGCGGACGTCCCCCAGGTCCGCGTCCTGTCCCTGTTCGGCGACGACGCCCCCCGCGTCGGCGTCCTCTCCTTCGTCGTGGACGGCTGGAACAGCTCCCACTTCGCCGCCGCGCTCTCCGCCGAGTACGGCATCGGCGTCCGCGACGGCCTCTTCTGCGCCCACCCCCTCGTCAACCACCTCCTGGGCGCGACGGCGACCGAGGCGGGGGAGTGCGGCGAGGCGGCCTCCCTCAACGCGATCCGCGTGAGCTTCGGCGCCGGCACGCCCGACGAGCACGTCGACCGGTTCGTCACGGCCGTGCGTGAACTGGTGACGCAGGGGGCGAAGCTGACGTACCGCACGGAGAACGGCCGCTGCGTGCCGGCCGCCGCCTAGGAGACGCTCAGGAGTCGAGGCCGATCGCGAACGCGGCCTCCAGGTCGTGCTGCGAGTACGTCCGGAACGCGACGTGCGTGTCCGTCGCCTCCACCCCGGGGATCTTGCTGATCCGGCCCGGGATCACGTCCGCCAGGTCCTCGTGCTCCCGTACCCGGACCATGGCGACGAGGTCGTACGTCCCGGTCACCGAGAACACCTCGCTCACGCTCTCCAGGGAGGCGATCTCCTCGGCGATCTCCGGAATCCGGTCCACGCTGGTCTTGATCAGGACGATCGCGGTGATCACGGCTGCTTCTCTCCCTCGACGACGGGTACAGGGGCGGCCCCAACTGTAGTCGTACGGGTGAATCGCGCCCACGCGTACAAGAACCCGAGCGTGAACCCGATGACGTGGGCGAGGTAGGCGACTCCGGGGCCGGCGGTGGCCTGGCCCGCGGCGATCCACTGGAGGGCGGCCCAGAAGGGGAGGACCAGCCAGGCGGGGAAGCGCAGGGGGAGGAAGAAGAGGAAGGGCAGGAGACTGGTGACGCGCGCCCGGGGGAAGAGGTAGAGGAAGGCGCCGAGGACGGCCGAGATCGCTCCGGACGCCCCGACGAGGGACTGTGCGGAGGACGCGTTCGCGGCGGCGTACCCCAGCAGGGCGAGGCAGCCGCAGCCCAGGTAGAAGAGGGTGAACTCGACGCGGCCCATGCGTTCCTCGGTCATCGCCCCGAAGACGTAGAGGAAGAGCATGTTGCCGAGCAGATGGACCCACCCGCCGTGCACGAACAGCGCGGTCAGCGGGGTGAGCGCGGCCCGCGGCGACCCCTCGAAGAGCTCCGCGGGCACGACGCCCCAGCGGTGGTAGTAGGCCCCCAGAGCCACGGGATCGAGCCCCGACGCCGGGCCGAGGACGAAGACGGCACAGCACAGCGCGATCAGTCCGTACGTCACCGGAGCGGGCGGGCGCCACCTCTTGATCATGGCTACAGAGCATGACGCAACCGAACACAACGGCCCATAACGCCTCGCCGTCATGGACGGACGGGCGGCGGGTCCCCGCCAGGCCGTAGGGTTACGGCCAACACGCACCGGGGCACGCCCCCGGCGCACGGCCCAGAAAAGGAGCGGACGGTTCCGATGACGGTTACCCTGCCGACCGCCACCACCCGGTGGCGCTGCACCCTCTGCGGAAACCTCACCCGGTTCGACGTGACCCGCTCCTCGAAGGTCGTCGAGTACGTCCACCTCGACCTCGCCGGAGAGCCGAAGGTCGAGGAGCGCGAGGTGGTCAGTGAGACCATCGAGTCGGTGCGCTGCCGCTGGTGCAACGCAGTCGATCAGGTGGAACTCGTGGACAGGCCGGGCGCCGACTCCTGAGAGGGAGCGGCCCCGCACGGCAAGTGGGGTGTGACGGATGGCGGAGACCGCAGGCGAGCCGGGGGACGGCGCCGCCGAGGTGCTCGACCGCCCCCTGCCCGACGGGGTGCGCCGCAGGGTCGTCCAGATCGTGTCGGACGGCTTCGGCGGGCTGACCGTCGGCGAGCTGCCCGCGCAGCTGCGGCAGTACGCCCGGTTCGCACCGAACCGCCGGGCCAAGTTCGCCGGGAACGCGATGGCGTCGGCCCTGGAGAGCGACGCCCTGTTCCGGCAGCGCATCGGCGAGAAGCTCCGCGAGGCCCAGCCGGAGCTGGCCGGCGCCCTCGACGCCGGCTCCCCGCCCCCCGCCGCCGACCCGCTGGACGTGGCGGCGGCGGCCTACGTGCTGCGCCCCACCGGCTGGGTCAAGCTCGTCACCGCCGCCGGCGAGGAGGCCCAGCGCGCCGACGCCGAACGCGCCGACGAGGAGAGCCGCGCCGAACTGGAGCGGCTGCGCGAGGAGTTGGCGCACGCCCAGGACCAGGTCCGGACCGAGACCGAGGGCCTGCGGCAGGAACTCGACGCCGCCCGGCGGGAGTCGGAGTCCCTGCACCGCAAGCTGCGCTCCGCCCTCAGTGACGTCAAGCGCGGCGAGGCGGCCCTGCGCAAGATCCAGGGCGAGATCGAGGCCGTCCGCGCCGAGGGGCAGGCCCAGGTCTCCGCCGCCGAGAGCGAGTCACGGCGGGTGAAGGCCCGGCTCAGCGAGGTCGAGACCGCCCTGGAGGCCAGCCGCCGCGCCGCCCGCGAGGGCCGCAGCGTCGAGGACATGCGCGTACGTCTGCTGCTCGACACCGTCCTCGAAGCCGCCCAGGGGCTGCGCAGGGAGCTCGCGCTGCCGCCGGTGTCGGTGCGGCCCGCCGAGACCGTCGACGCCGTCGAACCGGGCCGGATGACCCCGAAGGACATCGCCGCGCGCGCCCTGTCGGAGCACGATCCGGCCATTCTCGATCAGTTGCTCGCGCTCCCGCAGGCCCATCTCGTGGTGGACGGCTACAACGTCACCAAGACCGGTTACCCCCAGATGCCCCTGGAGAAGCAGCGGTTGCGCCTCCTCGGCCAGCTCTCCGCGCTCGCCGCGCAGACCGGCGCCGAGGTGACCTGTGTCTTCGACGGCGCCGAACTCGTCGCCCCCGTCCTGCTCGCACCCCCGCGCGGCGTCCGTGTCCTGTTCTCGAAACCCGGGATCACGGCCGACGAGCTGATCCGCCAACTGGTGCGCGCCGAACCGCCGGGCAGACCCGTCATCGTCGCCTCCACCGACCGGGAGGTGGCCGACGGCGTCGCCAAGGCCGGGGCGCGGCCGGTGGCTTCGGCGATGCTGCTGAAGCGGCTCTCCTGAGCGCCGGATCTCCCCGCGATCTCTACGCAGGGTCAACTGGGCGTCACCGCCGGTTGGTTGAATGCAAATTATGCGTTGCGCGACCGCTTTTTTTCGCCACGGGATTTGAACTGATCACACTTGGGTCACTAGGGTCACGGTTCGAACCTCCGCGCGAGAGAAGGAGCCCGTCTCCGTGGCGTCCCACCGTCGACCCAAGCCGCCGTCCCGCACCCGCGTGACGCTGCTGACCACCGCGGCAGCCGCGGCCGTCGCTCTCAGCGCCAACTCCGCGAACGCGGCACCGAGCGAGAAGCCGACCAAGGACGAGGTCAAGTCGAAGGTCGACAAGCTCTACGAAGAGGCGGAGCAGGCCACCGAGGCCATGAACGGCGCCGAGGAGAAGGCGGGGAAGCTCCAGAAGGAGATCTCCACCATCCAGGACAACGTCGCCCGCGGCCAGGACGAGCTGAACAAGCTGCGCGACTCCATAGGCATGGCGGCCGCCGCCCAGTACCGCACGGGAAACATCGACTCCTCCGTCCAGCTCTTCCTCTCCTCGGACCCGGACAGCTTCCTGGACCGCGCCTCCACCCAGGACCAGTTGAGCGCCCAGCAGGTCGAGGCGCTGAAGAAGATCCAGGAGAAGCAGCGCCAGCTCGCCCAGCAGCGCGCCGAAGCCTCCAGCAAGCTGGCCGACCTCTCCAGCACCCGCACCGAACTCGCCAAGAAGAAGCGCGAGGTGCAGGGCAAGCTCTCCGACGCGCAGAAGCTCCTCAACTCCCTGACCGCCGCCGAGAAGGCCGCGATCTCCGCGCAGGAGAGCCGCGCGAGCCGTGACTCCGCGAGCCGCGTCGACCTCGGGGACGTCGGCTCCGCGTCCAACCGCGCCGCCGCCGCGTTCGCCGCCGCCCAGTCTCAGCTCGGCAAGCCGTACAGCTTCGGCGCCACCGGCACCGCCTCCTACGACTGCTCGGGCCTCACCTCCTGGGCCTACGGGCAGGCCGGCGTCACCATCCCGCGCACCTCCGAGTCCCAGGCCAACGCGGGCACCCGCATCTACGACGCGAGCCAGCTGCGCGTCGGCGACCTGGTGATCTTCTTCAACGACCTGCACCACGTCGGCCTCTACGCGGGCAACGGCCAGATCATCCACGCGCCGCGCACCGGCACGGTCGTGCGCTACGAGTCGATGAGCACCATCGGCGGCCCGTTCATGTTCGGCGTCCGCATCTGACGACACGGCGTCCGGCGGGTCCCCCCGAACGAGTGGATTCCCGCCGCCCGCGCTGACCGTCCGCCCCGCCCCCGACCTGCGTCAGGGCCGGGGCGTCACCGTCCGTGTCCGGCAAGGGTCTTTGGCCCGCCCCCGCCCACAGGGCTACTGTCTGCCGCGTTTCCTCGTCCGTCAGCGGAAGGAGTGCGGCTTCCCGTGGGGTCCCATCGCAGCCTTGTACCGGCGTCCGGGTTCAACAGAGGGGCGGGAGCGGCGCTGTGCGCGCTGTCCGCCGCCGCGGCGGCCCTCGGCGCCGTCCCCGCGCACGCCGCGCCCTCCGGGGAGACCCGGGCCGAGGTCGACCGCCTCTACACCCAGGCCGAGCAGGCCACCGAGGCGTACAACAAGGCCGACGAGCGGGCCTCGAAGCTGCGCCGCGAGGTCAGCGGCGCGCAGGACGCCATCGCCCGGCAGCAGGAGCGGATCAACGCCATGCGGGAGCGGCTGGGGGCGCTCGCGGGGGCGCAGTACCGGGCCGGGGGGCTCGATCCGGCGGTCGCGCTGCTGTTCTCCGACGACCCCGACGAATACCTCGACAAGGCGGCGACCCTCGACCGGCTGACCGCCCATCAGGCGGGCCAGCTGCGGGAACTCCAGTTCGCGATGCGGGACCTGGCGCAGGAGCGGGCCGAGGCGGCGGGGAAGCTCGGGGAGCTGGAGAAGAGCCGCAAGGCCGTCGCGACGCACAAGCGGACGGTCGAGCGGAAGCTCGCGCGGGCCCGGGAACTCCTCAACTCCCTCTCGCCGTCCGAGCGCGCCGACTACGACCGGGCGTCCCGGTCGGGGCGGGACGACATGCCGTTCCTCGGCGGCGGCCAGGCGTCCTCCGCCCGCGCCGCGGCTGCCGTGGCCGCCGCGCGGTCGGCTCTCGGGCGGCCGTACGTGTGGGGGGCCAGCGGGCCGTCCGGGTTCGACTGCTCCGGGCTCATGCAGTGGTCGTACGGGCAGGCCGGGGTCTCGCTGCCGCGCACCTCGCAGGCGCAGGCCCACGCCGGGCGGCGGGTTCCGCTGTCGCAGGCCCAGCCGGGGGACATCGTCACCTACCGGTCCGACGCGAGCCATGTCGGGATGTACGTCGGGAACGGGCAGGTGATCCACGCGCCGTACCCGGGGGCGCCCGTGCGGTACGACCCGGTCGGGATGATGCCGGTCTCCTCGGTGACGAGGCCGTAATACGATCGGCGGGATGGCTGACGCTAGGCGGGTGATCGGGTCCGGGGTCATAGCCCTGTGTCTGCTGGTCGGCGGATGCGGCGCCGGCGGTGAGCGGAGTTCGGTCCGCGCCGACGTGCAGGCCGCCCTCGACCGGCGGGCCGCCGTGGTGCTGGGGCGGGAGGGCGACACGTACGACGTGCCGCTCGCGCAGTGGTCGTACCACCTGGACTCCGTCGACGCCGAGGGCGACCGGGCCACCGCCGACGCGCGGCTCAGCTACCGGGTGCGGGGGTACGACGCCGTGCCGGTCACCTCCGCGCGGGTGGTGCGGCTCGCGCGGGACGCGGGCGGGGTGTGGTCGGTGGTGTCGGAGGGGCCGGGGCAGGGGGCGGGGCAGCAGCTCTGGGACCAGGGGCGGGTCGGCGTCGTGCGGGGGGCGCACAGCCTCGTGCTGGGGGTCGGGCAGTCCACCGACCGGCTGACGGACTTCGCCGCCCTCGCCGACAAGGCCGTACCGGCCGTCTCCGACGCGTGGGGGACGGCGTGGGCGCGGAAGGTGGTCGTCGTCGTGCCGGCCTCCCTGGCGGGGATGGCCGAGCTGCTGGGCTCCTCCGCCGACTCGTACCGGGGGATCGCCGCGGTCACCACGGGCGAGACCGGCGGCCGGGCCCCCGCCGACCGGATCGTCGTCAACCCCGAGGCGTACGGGACCCTCGGCGACGTCGGCCGGCAGGTGGTCCTCACCCACGAGACGACCCACGTCGCGACCCGCGCCCACACGAACGCGGCGACCCCCCTGTGGCTCTCCGAGGGCTACGCCGACTGGGTCGGCTACCGGGGCACGTCCCGCACCCCCGACGAGGCCGCCCCCGAACTCCGGACCGCCGTCTCCGAGGGCCGCCTCCCCGCCGCCCTCCCCACGGACGCCGACTTCGGCTTCGGCGGCGACGCCACCCGTCTGGCCCAGGCGTACGAAGGCGGCTGGCTCGCCTGCCGCCTCATCGCCGAACGCTGGGGCGAGGACAGGCTCAACGCCTTCTACAAGGCGGTCGGCACCCACGGCAAACGCTCCGGCGCGGTCGAGTCCGCCCTCACCACCGTCCTCGGCGTGACCCTGCCGCAGTTCACGGAGGACTGGCGGACGTACGTGAAGGAACAACTGGCCTAGGCCGGCTCAGGACGGGATCTTCGCCCGGGTCGGCTGGGGCGGGACCGGGAGGGGCTTGGGGCGGGGGGCCGTGGAGCGCCAGAGGTGGGTGCAGGCGGTGAGGGCGGCGGTGAGGAGGAGGGCGTTGCGCAGGAGGATCAGGGTGACGCCGAGGGGGGTGCTCGCCACGACGTCGTCGAAGTGGACCGGGAACTCCAGGGTCGTCAGCGCCGACGCGGCCACCACCAGGACCGCCGGGAGGGTCATGCGGGTGGCCCGGAAGCAGAGGCAGACGGCCGCCGTGCCGAGGAGCCACAGGAGGTACTGGGGGCTGATGACCCGGCTGGAGAGGGTGAAGAGGAGGACGGCGGTGAAGGCCGCGTCCGCCGGGGTGTGCAGGGAGAAGCGGCGGGCCGTCAGACGCCACAGCAGGAGCCAGCCGAAGGCGGCCGACGTCAGGAACAGCGCGGCCGTGCTCACCGCCGTCACCCCGGGCCCCACGAACTCCAGCGACCCGTAGTGGAACAGCACCTCCCCGCTCCACCCGAACCGCCGCGCCACATGGAACACCAGCGCCCCCAGCGACTCGACCTCCGTCCCCCGGTCCCGCTGGAACGTCACGAACGAGAACGCCCCCGGCATCGCCACCGCGAACCCGCCCGCCACCACGAGCACGGTCACCGCCGCCGCCCCCCACACCCGGCGCCGCACGACCCCCGCGAGCAGCAGCGCCGGCCACACCTTCAGCAGCGCCCCGAACCCGATCAGCGCCCCCGCCACCCGGGGCCGCCGCACCCCCGCGAGGAGCGCCGCGACCGCGACGGCGGTCACCATCACGTCGTACCGGGAGTACGCCGTCGGCCCGAGCAGCGCCACCCCCGCGACCCACACCCACACCCCGCGCCGGGACCGGCCGGGGCGGTGGGCGGCGGTCAGGAGGAGCGTCAGGACGGCGAGGTCGGCGGCGAAGGCCAGCAGGAAGAACGCGGACGCGTAGCCGAGGCCCGGGACCAGCGCCGGCGCGAGGATCGGCAGGGCGGCGGCGGGCGGGTACTGCCAGGTGACGTCGTGCAGCGGGAACGTGCCGGTGCGCAGGACGCCGTACCAGCCCTGGTAGATCACCGACACGTCCGTCGTCACGTCCGGGCCCGGGAAGAGCAGGACGCGGAAGACGAACAGCAGCAGGAGCAGCCGGGTGACCCCCCCAGGTGACCAGCAGTCCGGTCGGCGGTCGCCGTACGCCCGTGATCTCCACCTTCGCCCCTGTCCGTCCATGATCGGAGTGTGGGCCACATCCTGCCCCGGGGGACTGTGGGAGAGCCGTGAGGCAGGGCCGGGGACGGGCGGGCGGGTGGGTGCCGTGCGTCCGTTACAGTCGGCCGCGATGCACAAGACCCTCGTCGTCACCAACGACTTCCCGCCCCGCCCCGGCGGTATCCAGGCGTTCCTCCACAACATGGCCCTGCGCCTCGACCCCGCCGACCTCGTCGTCTACGCGTCGACCTGGAAGCGGACCCGCGAGGGCGTCGAGGCGACTGCCGCCTTCGACGCCGAGCAGCCGTTCACGGTCGTCCGGGACCGTACGACGATGCTGCTCCCCACCCCGGCGGCGACCCGGCGCGCGGTGTCCCTCCTGCGCGAACACGGCTGTACGTCCGTGTGGTTCGGCGCGGCGGCCCCGCTGGGCCTGATGGCTCCGGCGCTGCGCAGGGCGGGCGCGCGGACGCTGGTCGCGACGACGCACGGGCACGAGGCGGGGTGGGCGCAACTCCCGGCGGCCCGGAGCCTGTTGCGCAGGATCGGGGAGTCGACGGACACGATCACCTACCTCGGCGAGTACACGCGGTCGAGGATCGCCGGGGCGCTGTCGGCCGAGGCGGCTGCGCGGATGGTCCAACTCCCGCCCGGGGTCGACGAGAAGACGTTCCATCCGGGGTCGGGCGGCGCGGAGGTCCGGGCACGGCTGGGGCTCACCGACCGGCCGGTGGTCGTGTGCGTGTCGCGGCTCGTGCCGCGCAAGGGCCAGGACACGCTGATCCGCGCGATGCCGCTGATCCTGAAGGCCGAGCCGGACGCCGTCCTGCTGATCGTCGGGGGCGGGCCCTACGAGCGTGACTTGCACAAGTTGGCCGCGGAGACCGGGGTTTCGGACTCCGTGCGGTTCACCGGGACCGTGCCGTGGGGGGAGCTGCCCGCCCACTACGGCGCCGGGGACGTCTTCGCGATGCCCTGCCGGACCAGGCGGGGCGGCCTCGACGTCGAGGGGCTCGGCATCGTCTACCTGGAGGCGTCGGCGACCGGACTGCCCGTCGTCGCCGGGGACTCGGGGGGCGCCCCGGACGCGGTGCTGGACGGCGAGACCGGGTGGGTCGTACGGGGGGAGTCGGCCGAGGAGACGGCCGAGCGGATCGCCGTGCTGCTGGGGGACGGGGAGCTGCGGAGGCGGATGGGGGAGCGGGGGCGCCGCTGGGTGGAAGAGAAATGGCGCTGGGACCTCTTGGCGGAAAAGTTGCGGACACTTCTCTAGCCGGAACCCGGGACTCCGCCCATGCTCCGCATATGACAGGAAAACTGACACAACGTCAGCTCAGTAGACGCCAGATCCTCGGCATGGCCGCCCTCCAGACGGCTGCCACCCTCGGCATCACCCGTATCTCCCTCCAGGCGGCCCACGCGGAGGAGGCCGAGGCCGTCGACAACTCCCCGGCGATCGTGGTCGGTTCGGGCTACGGCGGGGCCGTCGCCGCCCTCCGGCTCGCCCAGGCCGGCATCCGCACCCTCGTCCTCGAAATGGGCCGCGCCTGGAACACCCCGGGAGCGGACGGCAAGGTCTTCTGCAACACCGCCAACCCCGACAAACGCTCGATGTGGTTCAAGTCCCGCACCGAGGCCCCTCTCGCGAGCTTCCTCTGGCTGGACGTCGTCAACAAGGACATCACCCCCTACCCCGGCGTCCTCGACCGCGTGAAGTTCGCGAACATGTCGGTCTACGTCGGCCGCGGGGTCGGCGGCGGCTCCCTCGTGAACGGCTCGATGGCCGTCACCCCCAACCGGGCGTACTTCACCGAGCAGTTCCCCACGGTCGACGCGACGGAGATGTACGGCACCTACTTCCCCCGCGCCAACGCGATGCTCGGCGTGAACACCGTCGACCCCGCCTGGTTCGAGTCGACGGAGTGGTACAAGTTCAGCCGCACGGCCCGCAAGGCCGCCGTCAACACCGGCCTGAAGACGACGTTCGTGCCCAGCGTCTACGACTTCGCCTACATGCAGCGGGAGGCGGCGGGCACGGCGACGAAGTCGGCCCTCGGCCAGGAGGTCATCTACGGCAACAACTACGGCAAGCGCAGCCTCGACAAGACGTACCTCGCCTCCGCCCTCGGCACGGGCAACGTCACCATCCACACCATGGAGAAGGTCACCGCCGTCAGCCGCGCGAGCGACGGGAGCTGGGTGCTCAGCGCGAGCCGGATCGACGACACGGGCGCGGTCGTCGAGACGAAACAGTACGGCTGCACCTACCTGTTCCTCGGCGGCGGCAGCCTCGGCACCACCGAACTCCTCGTCAAGGCCCGTCAGTCGGGCACCCTCCCCGCCCTGGACGCGAGCGTCGGCGCGGGCTGGGGCACCAACGGCAACGTCATGCTGGGCCGCGCCAACCACCTGTGGGACACGACCGGCGCCAACCAGTCGACGATGCCGGTCATGGGCATCGACGACTGGGCCAACACCGACAACCCGGTCTTCGCCGAGATGGCCCCGCTGCCGACGGGGCTGGAGAACTGGGTGAGCCTGTATCTGGCGATCACGAAGAACCCGGAGCGCGCGACCCTGTCGTACACCAATGGTGCGCTGAGCCTGAGCTGGGGTGCCGCCCAGAGCGCTGTGTCCGTCGCGATGGCGAAGAAGCTGTTCGACCGGATCAACGCGGCCAACTCGACGATCTACCGGTACGACCTGTTCGGCACGCCCAGCAAGGTCTTCGCGGACGACTTCTGCTACCACCCGCTGGGCGGCTGCGTGCTGGGCAAAGCGACCGACAACTACGGGAGAGTGAAAGGGTATTCACGGCTGTACGTCACCGACGGCTCGCTCGTGCCCGGCAACATCGGCGTGAACCCGTTCGTCACGATCACCGCGCTCGCCGAACGCACGATGGCGCGGGTCCTCGTGGAGGACACCGCGCCATGAACGGCTGTGCGACAGCACACTACTTGGCGTAGATCGCCTCGATCTCGCCCGCGTAGTCCTTCGCCACCACGTTCCGCTTGAGCTTCAGCGACGGGGTGAGGTGGCCCGAGTCCTCCGTGAACTGGGAGGAGAGAATGCGGAACTTCCGCACCGATTCCGCTTTCGACACCGCGGCGTTGCCGTCGTCGACCGCCGTCTGGATCGCCGCGAGGAGATCCGGGTCGTCACGCAGCGACGCCGCGGTGGAGTCCGCCGGCTTGCCGTGGTCGGCGGCCCAGCGGCCCAGGAACTCGTCGTCGATGGTGACCAGCGCGGCCACGAACGGCCGGCCGTCCCCGACGACCATGCACTCCGCGACCAGCGCGTGCGCCCGGATACGGTCCTCGATCACCGCCGGGGCGACGTTCTTGCCGCCCGCGGTGACGATGATCTCCTTCTTGCGGCCGGTGATCGAGAGGTAGCCGTCCTCGTCGAGGGTGCCGATGTCCCCGGTGTGGAACCAGTTGTCGGCCAGCGCCTCGGCGGTCGCCGCCGGGTTGTTCCAGTACTCCTTGAACAGGTGCTCGCCGTGCAGCAGCACCTCGCCGTCGTCCGCGATCCTGACGACCGACCCGGGCAGCGGCTGGCCGACCGTACCGATCTTCTGCCGGTCCCAGGGGTTGAACGCCGTCGCCGCACAGGACTCGGTCAGGCCGTAGCCCTCCAGGACCGTGAAGCCGATGCCCCGGAAGAAGTGCCCGAGCCGCTCGCCGAGCGGGGCGCCCCCGGAGATCGCGTACTCGCCCCGGCCGCCGAGGACCGCGCGCAGCTTGCTGTAGACGAGCTTGTCGAACACCTTGTGCTTGATCTTCAGCCCCAGCGGCGGACCCGACGGCAGGTCCAGCGCCTTGCTGTAGGCGATCGCCGTGTCCGCCGCCTTGTCGAAGATCGCGCCCTTGCCGTCGGCCTGCGCCTTCGCGCGCGCCGAGTTGTAGACCTTCTCGAAGACCCGCGGCACGCCCAGGATCAGCGTCGGCCGGAAGGAGGCCAGCTCGTCCGTCAGGTTCTTGATGTCCGGCAGGTTGCCCAGCTTGATCGGCGCCATCATCGGCGCGATCTGCACGAGCCGCCCGAAGACGTGCGCCAGCGGCAGGAACAGCAGCACACTGCACTCGCCGGTGCGGAACAGCGGGCGCAGCCGCTCCACGACGTTCCCGCACTCCGCGAAGAAACTCCGGTGCGTCAGGACACAGCCCTTGGGGCGGCCCGTCGTCCCCGAGGTGTAGACGATCGTCGCCGGGTCGTCCGCCTTCGCCCGCGCGCTGCGCTCGTCGACCGTCGTGTCCGGCACGTCCGCGCCGAGCCGGCCCAGCTCCTCGACGCCGCCGGCCTCGATCTGCCAGACGTGCTTGAGGGCGGGCAGCGACGCGCGCACCGACTCCACGGCCGCCGTGTGCGAGTCCAGCTCCACGACGCAGGCCGTCGCGCCCGAGTCGGAGAGAATCCAGCCGATCTGCTCCGGCGAGCTGGTCTCGTACACCGGGACCGTGACGGCGCCGGCGCTCCAGATCGCGAAGTCCAGGAGCGTCCACTCGTACCGGGTGCGCGACATCAGCCCGACCCGGTCGCCCGGCTCGACCCCGGCCGCGATCAGGCCCTTCGCCGCGGCGTGCACCTCGGCGAGGAACTCCGTCGCCGTCACGTCCTGCCAGACGGTGCCCACCTTGCGGGCGATCACGGCGACGTCCGGGTGCTGCGCGGCGTTTCTGCGGACGATGTCCGTCAGGTTGCCGTCCGCAGGGACCTCGTACAAAGCCGGAAGGCTGAACTCGCGCAAGACTGCTGCTCCTCATAGGGCGCCGGCGGACTGGCCGGACGTTACCCGCCGGTATGGCGACTTCGACAGGGGGTCCGGCCGAGATGTTCGCCGTGTCACACCTCTCGGGTACTGCTGTGCGTACGGTAGTCCACCGGCTTACTGACCGGCCAGTAACAGCGGGCGTGGACGTCGCTGTTCACCTGCCGCCATCCCGCCTACCCTTGATCGCCATGGCATCCACACGCATCCACGTGGTGAGTGACGTCCACGGCAACGCGCGGGACCTCGCGCGCGCCGGGGAGGGCGCCGACGCGCTCGTCTGTCTGGGCGATCTGATCCTCTTCCTCGACTACGCCGACCACTCCCGCGGCATCTTCCCCGACCTCTTCGGCGCGGAGAACGCGAGCCGGCTGGTCTCCCTGCGCACCGAGCGCCGCTTCGACGAGGCCCGTGAGCTCGGCCGGCGGCTCTGGTCCCAGGTCGACGGCGACCGCGCGACCGTCATCGAGACCGCCGTCCGGGGGCAGTACGCCGAACTCTTCGCCGCGTTCCCGACGCCCACGTACGCCACCTACGGGAACGTCGACATGCCCGCGCTCTGGAAGGAGTACGCCGCTCCCGGCACGACCGTCCTCGACGGCGAGGTCGTCGAGATCGGCGGGCGGACGTTCGGGTTCGTCGGCGGGGGGCTGCGCACGCCCATGAACACGCCCTTCGAGATCTCCGACGAGGAGTACGCCGCGAAGGTCGAGGCCCTCGGCTCCGTCGACGTCCTGTGCAGCCACATCCCGCCGGAGGTGCCGGAACTCGTCTACGACACCGTCGCGCGCCGCTTCGAGCGGGGCAGCCGGGCCCTCCTCGACGCGATCCGGCGGACCCGGCCCCGCTACTCCCTCTTCGGCCACGTCCACCAGCCGCTCGCGCGGCGCATGCGGGTCGGCGCCACCGAATGCGTCAACGTCGGCCACTTCGCGGGGTCCGGGAGGCCGTACGTCCTGGAGTGGTGAGGGGCGTGAAGGCGGCAGGTCATGCGCGCGGTAGCCTTCACGCGCACCCTTCTTTCCGGTCCGCATCTGGAGGAGTCCCGGCGATGGCGGAACACACCAGTTCGAGCATCACGATCGAGGCGGCACCGGCCGACGTCATGGCGGTCATCGCCGACTTCGCCCGTTACCCGGACTGGACCGGTGAGGTGAAGGAGGCGGAGGTCCTCAAGTCGGACACCTCCGGCCGCGCCGAGGAGGTCCGGCTCGTCATGGACGCCGGCGCGATCAAGGACGACCAGACCCTCGCGTACACCTGGACCGGCGAGAACGAGGTCTCCTGGACCCTCGTCAAGTCCCAGATGCTGCGCTCCCTCGACGGGTCGTACGCCCTCAAGCCGTCCGGCGCGAAGTCCACCGAGGTCACCTACCGCCTCACCGTCGACGTCAAGATCCCCATGCTGGGCATGATCAAGCGCAAGGCCGAGAAGGTCATCATCGACCGGGCGCTGGCGGGGTTGAAGAAGAGGGTGGAGAACGGCGAGTAGGCCGGGTGCGATCAGCCACCACTGACCGGTAGTCGCAAGTCAACCGTTAGCGTTGATCCTCATGCGCACTCTCTTGGTCACCGGGCCCGGCGGGGCCGGTCGTACGACTATCGCTGCCGCCACCGCCCTTGCCGCCTCCCTCGAAGGCACGCGGACCCTCGTCCTCAGTGCTGACCGGGGGGACGGTCTGGGAGCCGCGCTCGGGGTGGTCACCGGGGAGAAGCCCTTCGCGGTCAACGAGTGCCTCACCGCCTGGCGGCCCGACGCCTCCGCCGGTTTCCGGGACGACTTCCTCCGGTTCCAGGAGAAGGCGACCGGCGCCCTCGATCTGCTGGGGGCGTCGCGGCTCGAAGCCGAGGAGATGACCGTCCTGCCCGGCGCGGAGGAACTCAATCTCCTGCGGGCCCTGCGGGACGCCGCCCTGTCGGAGCGGTTCGAACTGGTCGTCGTGGATCTGCCGGCGACACCCCAGGCGCTCACCCTCCTCGCCCTGCCCGAGGAACTGCGCCGGTACATCCGGCGGCTCCTCCCCGCCGAACGGCAAGCCGCACGCGCCCTGCGGCCGGTTCTGGGACGGCTCGCCGGGGTTCCGATGCCGGCGGAGTGGCTGTACGAGACGGCGAGCAAATGGGACGTGGAACTCGCCGCCGTGGAAGCCGTGTTGGCCGATCCCGGCACCGGTGTGAGGCTCGTCGCCGAACCGGGACCCGCAGGGTACGACGCCGTACGGGACGCCCGCCTCGGCCTCGCCCTGCGACAGCTCCCCGTGGAGGCGCTGATCGCCAACCGGGTCGTACCGGACGAGGACGGCTGGCTCGCGGGCCTCGCCGCCCAGCAGCGCAAAGTCCTGGCGGAGTGGGACGCCGAACCGGTCGCCCACCTCGGCACGGACCCGCGCGGCCTCGACGACCTGCGCGCCCTCGCCGTCCCCCCTGCCGCACCCCCGACACCCCCCGTCGAGTGGCCCGTCACCGAACAGGACGGCACGTTCGGGTGGACGCTCCCGCTCCCCGGCGCCGTACGCGGCGAGCTGGACCTGATCCGCAGAGGGGACGAACTCGTCGTCACCGCCGGGCAGTTCCGGCGTATCGTCGCCCTCCCCTCGGCCCTGCGGCGCTGCACGGTCGAAGGCGCCTCGCTGCGGGACGGCGAGCTGAGGGTACGGTTCGCGCCCGATCCCGACTTGTGGCCCCGGGAGCGGTGAAGGACGTACCGCCGTTCGGGTACCGTCGTAGGACGAGCCGTAGGGAGACGTCATGAGCAGCGACGACAGCGAGCCCCGTGAGGCGGTCGAGGAGACGCCCCGCGCGACGGACGACGACGCCTGGGCCACCGCCTGCGAGGAGGACCTCGCCGCGGAGAAGGCCCGCCGCCGCGCCCAGTACGGCCCACCCCCCGGCTCGGCCGGCGAGGAACTGCGCAAACTCTTCGACGCCGTCTCCGACAAGCTCGGCGGTCTCCAGTCTCCCCTGCTCGGCGCGGTCGCGGGACCGGCCGCGCAGCAGGTCGTCCGCCAGGTCGTCCAGCAGGCCAAGGCCGTCGTCGAACCGGTCGTCGAACGCAACCCGGACGTCTTCGACCACCTCGCCGCCGCCGGCAGCGAACTCCTCGCCGCGTACCGCTCCGCCGTCCAGCAGCAGGAGACCCGCTGGACGAAGAGCGACGACAAGCGCGCCGCCGACGACGGAGGCAACGGAGACAAGGGCGACGGAACGGGTCCGGGCCAGCGCATCGACGTGGACTGACACCCCCCTCCGGTACGGTGGCCCATAGCGGGGCTCGACCGAACTGAGGGATTCATGGGACTCACCATCGGCGTCGACATCGGCGGCACGAAGATCGCGGCCGGCGTGGTCGACGAGGAAGGCACCATCCTTTCGACCCACAAAGTGCCGACCCCGGGCACGCCCGAGGGCATCGTGGACGCCATCGCCTCCGCCGTCGAGGGAGCGCGCGCAGGGCACGAGATCGTGGGGGTCGGCATCGGTGCCGCCGGTTACGTCAACCGCCAGCGCTCGACGGTCTACTTCGCGCCGAACATCGACTGGCGCAACGAGCCGCTGAAGGAGAAGGTCGAGCAGCGCACCGGCCTCCCCGTCGTCGTCGAGAACGACGCGAACGCCGCCGCCTGGGGCGAGTACAAGTTCGGCGCCGGCAAGGGCCACCGCAACGTCATCTGCATCACCCTCGGCACCGGCCTCGGCGGCGGCATCATCATCGGCAACAAGCTGCGCCGGGGGCACTTCGGCGTCGCAGCCGAGTTCGGCCACATCCGGATGGTCCCGGACGGCCTGCTCTGCGGCTGCGGCTCCCAGGGCTGCTGGGAGCAGTACGCCTCCGGCCGTGCCCTCGTCCGCTACGCCAAGCAGCGCGCCAACGCGGCCCCCGAGAACGCGGAGATCCTCCTCGCCCTCGGCGACACCACCCCCGACGGCATCGAGGGCAAGCACATCTCGATGGCGGCGAGGCAGGGCGACCCGGTCGCCGTCGACTCGTACCGCGAGCTGGCGAGGTGGGTGGGCGCGGGGTTGGCCGACCTGGCGTCGCTGTTCGACCCGTCGGCGTTCATCATCGGCGGCGGTCTCTCGGACGAGGGCGAGTTGGTCCTCGACCCGATCCGGAAGTCGTACAAGAGGTGGCTGGTAGGCGGAAATTGGCGCCCGGTGGCGGACGTACTGGCGGCGAGCCTGGGCAACGAGGCGGGGTTGGTGGGGGCGGCGGACCTGGCAAGAGAACCCGACCCGATCATGTAGGGATCGCTCCTTAACGGGCGTAACCGTATGGCTTTTGTCTTTTCAGGGGCGCGGGGAACTGCGCGAGCAACCACACACAACCGGTACTCGCGCACAACCTCAGCGCCCCTCCCCCTTAGGCGTAAATTGACGCCCATGCCCCTGCCCCCCACCATCCGCGTACTCACCTACAACATCCGCTCGATGAGGGACGACACCCCCGCACTCGCCCGCATCATCAAGGCCGCCACCCCCGACCTGGTCCTCCTCCAGGAAGCCCCCCGCTTCTTCCGCTGGCGCAAGAAACTCGCCCGCCTGGCAAGGGCCGCGGACCTGGTCGTCCTCACCGGCGGCGGCACAGCGGCGGGCCCGGCGATCCTCTGCTCCCTCCGCACGACGGTGGAGCGCACCGAGGACGTCCTCCTCCCCCTCACCACCGGCAACCACCGACGCGGCTTCGCGACGGCGGTCGTCCGCATCGGCGGCGCCCGCCTCGGCGTCCTCAGCACCCACCTCTCCCTGGTCGAGGAGGAGCGCTACGACCAGACGGCCACCCTCCTGGACAGGCTCGCCGGCCTCGGCGTGGACCACGCGATCGCGGGCGGCGACATCAACGAACCCCCCACGGGCCGCTCCTTCGGCCGCCTCGCGGAGACCCTCCAGGACACCTGGGTCACGGCCCCCTGGGGCACGGAACACACCTTCCCCTCGACCGCCCCGGACAGCAGGATCGACGCCATCTTCGCCACGAAGGGCATCGAGGTCCTCACCGCGGGCGTCCCGAAGGACTTCCCCGGCATCACCGGGAACGACCTGAGGGCGGCCACGGACCACCTCCCGGTCCTGGCCACCCTCAGAATCCCCGGCAACTAGACGACGTCCCCGGCAACTAGACGACCGCACCCCGCCCGGGGTCGTCGTCCCCCTCCTCGTCCGTCCGCATCCGCATCACCAGCGTCGCGAACCCCCCGAGGAACCCGCCGATTCCGATCGTCGCGAGCCACCACGTCATGTCCCAGCCGAGGAGCACGGCGAGCAGCAGCAGCACCGGCCCCCCGACGACCGCGAGCCACGCGAACTTCGCGGTCGCGTCGGCCTCGGGCAGCGGTGGCGGCTCGGGCGGCACGAAGTGCCCTTCGTCGTCCTCCCCGAGGTCGTCCTCGCCGGGCTCGGCCGGCGAGTAGTCGCGCGGCCCCGGCCCGGCGGCGACCCCGGGCGCGAACGTCACGGAACCGCCGAGCGGCTTGTCGCCGGGAGAGTCCGAAGCGGGAGTCTCCGCGGTCGGCGTCCCGTCGGACGCCGTCTCCGGAGGCGAGGGCTTCTCGTCGTCGTTGGTCCGCGCTTCGAGCAGCGCGAGGTCCTCCACGGACTTGAACGGCCTCGCGCCCGGCGGGTCCTTGGGCTCGTCCCCGTACCCGGCGACGATAGCGGCCCAGGCCGCCTCCTCGTCGAACG
Organism: Streptomyces sp. NPDC004539; assembly: GCF_040610055.1. Classification (NCBI taxonomy): domain Bacteria; kingdom Bacillati; phylum Actinomycetota; class Actinomycetes; order Kitasatosporales; family Streptomycetaceae; genus Streptomyces; species Streptomyces sp. NPDC004539. Next base: position 59,168 of record NZ_JBEXLS010000016.1, read on the forward strand.
GGACGTGTTGCTCCTCCGGCTCCGCGTTGTCCTCGCGATCGGAGTCGTGCTCAGCCACCTGCCGTCGTCCCTTCCTCGGCGACACCCCTGTCAGCTGCGAGCCGGTCGATGAACGCGATGCTCTCCTCGACGACACGGTCCGCGTCGTGGTCCAACGTCGCGACGTGGTAGCTCTGTTCCAACACGACCTCGCGCACGTCCAACGACGAGATCCGGCTCAAGATCCGGGCGGAGTCCGCCGACGGGACCACATGGTCCTGCGCGGACCGCAGGAGCAGCACCGGCTGGGTCACCCGGGGCAGCTCGCCGTCCAGCTTGCGCAGCGCGTTCCGCAGGGAGTGCGCGCTGTGCAGCGGGACCCGGTCGTACCCGACCTCCTCGGCGCCCTCCTTCGCGATGTCGCTGGCGATGCCCGGGGTCGTACGGATCAGGTGACGGGCCACCGGGAGGGCGTGCGCGGCGAGGCCGTGCACCTTGTTCGCCGGGTTGACGACGACCACGCCCGCGATGTCGGCGCCGTGCTTCGCGGCGAGGCGCAGGGCGAGGGCGCCGCCCATGGAGAGACCGGCGACGAACACCGTCGTACACCGCTCGCGCAGGGTGCGCAGCTCGCGGTCCAGCTCGGCGTACCAGTCGGGCCAGCCGGTGAGGGCCATGTCCTGCCAGCGGGTGCCGTGGCCGGGCAGGAGCGGGAGCGAGACCGTCAGGCCGTGTTCCGCGAGGCGCTGTCCCCAGGGGCGCAGCGACTGGGGGGAACCGGTGAAGCCGTGGCAGAGCAGGACGCCGACCTCTCCGCCCTCGTGGCGGAACGGCTCTGCTCCGGGAAGGACCGGCACTTCGGTCTCCTCTTGTCTTGTTGTCTTGTCTCGATTTTTAAAGGGCGGGCCCAAGGGCTGGGCAAAGGGCGGGACGTGTGGTTCACGGTACGCGACCGCACTGACACCGACCAGGCCCGTCGGCCGGTTCCGGCGTCCTCCGGGTTAAGGTCTGTTCGACACAAACAGGAGGCACTCGGTTGTTGTACGGCGCGATGAAGGTCGCTATCGGGGGACCGCTGAAGGTCACCTTCAGACCCTGGGTGGAGGGCCTGGAGAACATCCCCGCCGAGGGGCCCGCGATCCTGGCGAGCAACCACCTCTCGTTCTCCGACTCGTTCTTCCTGCCCGCGGTCCTCGACCGCAAGGTGACGTTCATCGCGAAGGCCGAGTACTTCACCACCCCGGGTGTGAAGGGCCGGCTCACCGCCGCGTTCTTCAAGGGCGTCGGCCAGCTCCCCGTGGACCGCTCGGGCGCGCGCGGCGCCGGTGAGGCCGCGATCAGGAGCGGTATCGAGGTCCTGGAGCGCGGCGAGCTGTTCGGGATCTACCCCGAGGGCACCCGCTCGCCCGACGGCCGGCTCTACCGGGGCAAGCCCGGCGGCCTCGCCCGCGTCGCCCTCGCGACCGGCGCGCCCGTCATCCCCGTGGCGATGATCGACACGGAGAAGATCCAGCCGCCCGGCCAGGTCGTGCCCAAACTGATGCGCCCCGGCATCCGCATCGGCAAGCCCCTCGACTTCTCCCGCTACGACGGCATGGACCAGGACCGCTTCGTCCTGCGCGCCCTCACCGACGAGGTCATGTACGAGATCATGAAGCTCTCCGGCCAGGAGTACGTCGACATCTACGCCACCGCCGCCAAGCGCCGGCTCTCCGACGCCGCCAAGGCCGAGAGGGCGGCCAAGAAGGAGAAGGCCGAATAAGGTCGCGGTAGGACTTCGGGGGGAGTGGGGGACATGCCCAAACGAGCGCGCGTCATGCGCATGTCGGTCGAGCAGCCGCTGTGGCGGGCGCTCAGCGGCTATCGCGTCCTGACGATGCTGTACGCCGTCGGCCTGTTCATCAGCAACTACGACGACTTCGACCGGCCCGAGGTCGCGTTCGCCTACTACCCGCTGCTGTGCATATGGACGCTCGCCACCCTCCCCAGGGTCGCGAGCGCCGCGAACTGCACGAAACGCTTCCTCACCGCCGACCTGACCATCGCGGTCGGCGGCATCCTCCTCACCCCGCTCGCCGTGACGGACGCGACGATCGACGCCGGCGGACCCACGCTCCCGTCGATCTGGACGGCCGGCTCGGTCCTCGCGTTCGCCATCAAGGGCGGCTGGCGCTGGGCGGCCTTCGCCTCGACGCCGGTCGCGGTCGCCAACCTCGTCGAGCGCGGCACCCCGGCCCACGACACCGTCCACAACGTGATCCTCGTCTGGGTCGCCTCCATCGCCATCGGGTACGTCGTCGAGGTCGCCCGCGCCTCCGAGCGCACCCTCGCCCGCGCCCTGGAGATCGAGGCCGCGACCCGTGAACGCGAGCGCCTCGCGCGGGACATCCACGACAGCGTGCTCCAGGTGCTGGCCATGGTGCAGCGCCGGGGCGCGGTCATCGGCGGGGAGGCCGCCGAGCTGGGGCGGATGGCCGGTGAGCAGGAGGTGGCGCTCAGGACACTCGTCTCCGGAGGGCTCACCCCCGTCTCCCGGGTCTCGGAGGACCTCGCCGAGGGGGCCGTCGTACGGCTCATGGAGGAACCCGAAGAAGACGACGGCGACGGCCCCGTCGATCTGCGGACCCTGCTCGCCCGGTACGCCGCCGCCCGTGTCAGCCTCGCCGAGCCCGGCGCGCCGGTCGTGCTGCCGCCGGCCGCCGCACGCGAACTGGCCGCCGCCGTCGGCGCCGCCCTGGACAATGTGCGCAGACACGCCGGTGACGGCGCGCAGGCGTGGATTCTCGTGGAGGACGAGCCGGACGAGGTGATCGTCACGGTCCGGGACGACGGTCCCGGCATCCCCGAGGGACGGCTCGTGCAGGCCGAAGGGGAGGGGCGGCTCGGGGTCGCCCAGTCGATCCGGGGCCGGCTGCGCGACCTCGGCGGGCGCGCCGAGCTGGTCTCGACGCCCGGACAGGGCACCGAAGTGGAGCTGACCGTGCCGAAGAAGGGGAGCCGATGAGCGGCGTCATCAAGGTCATGGTGGTCGACGACCACCCCATGTGGCGCGACGCGGTCGCCCGGGACCTCGCGGAGAACGGCTTCGACGTCGTCGCCACCGCCGGGGACGGCGAGCAGGCGGTCCGGCGCGCGAAGGCCGCCGTGCCCGACGTCATCGTCCTCGACCTCAACCTGCCGGCGAAGCCCGGCGTCCAGGTCTGCAAGGAGGTCGTCGCGGCGAATCCGGCGCTGCGGGTGCTGGTGCTGTCGGCGAGCGGGGAGCACGCGGACGTGCTGGAGGCGGTGAAGTCGGGGGCGACGGGCTACCTGCTGAAGTCGGCGTCCACGGAAGAGCTGCTGGACGCGGTGCGGCGGACGGCCGTCGGGGACCCGGTCTTCACGCCGGGCCTCGCCGGGCTCGTCCTCGGCGAGTACCGCCGCCTCGCCACCGACCCGGCGCCCGCCTCGGGCGGCGACCAGCCCGACGCGCCCCGGCTGACCGACCGGGAGACCGAGGTGCTGCGGCTCGTCGCGAAGGGGCTCAGCTACAAGCAGATAGCCGAACGCCTCGTCATATCCCACCGCACGGTCCAGAACCACGTACAGAACACCCTCGGCAAGCTCCAGCTCCACAACCGCGTCGAGCTCGTCCGCTACGCCATCGAGCGGGGTCTCGACGACGAGTGAACCGCGCGCGAGACTGACACTCCGTCAGAACCGTGTGACGAAGGGACTCGTCCATGCGCGTCGGAGTACTGACCGGGGGCGGCGACTGCCCCGGCCTCAACGCCGTCATCCGCGCGGTCGTCCGCAAGGGCGTCCAGGAGTACGGCCATGAATTCATCGGTTTCCGGGACGGCTGGCGCGGGCCGATGGAGGGCCGGTCGATCCCCCTCGGCATCCCCGCCGTCCGCGGCATCCTGCCCCGCGGCGGCACGATCCTCGGCTCCTCCCGCACGAACCCCTACCGGGAGGACGACGGTGTCGGCCGCATCAGGGCGACGCTGGAGCGGCAGCGGATCGGCGCGCTGATCGTCATCGGCGGCGAGGACACCCTCGGCGTCGCCGCCCGCCTCTCCGCGGAGGAGGGCATCCCCTGTGTCGGCGTCCCCAAGACCATCGACAACGACCTCTCCGCCACGGACTACACCTTCGGCTTCGACACGGCCGTCGGGATAGCCACCGAGGCCATCGACCGCCTCCACACCACCGCCGAGTCCCACATGCGGGTCCTCGTCGTCGAGGTCATGGGCCGTCACGCCGGCTGGATCGCCCTGCACTCCGGCCTCGCCGGCGGCGCCAACGCGATCCTCATCCCCGAGCAGCGCTTCGACGTCGACCAGGTCTGCGCCTGGGTGACGTCCCGCTTCCGCGCCTCGTACGCCCCGATCGTGGTCGTGGCCGAAGGCGCCATGCCGAAGGACGGCGACCTGGTCCTGAAGGACGAGTCCCTGGACTCCTTCGGCCATGTCCGCCTCTCCGGCGTCGGCGAATGGCTGGCCAAACAGATCGAGAAACGCACCGGCAACGAGGCCCGCACGACCGTCCTCGGCCACGTCCAGCGCGGCGGCACCCCCAGCCCCTTCGACCGCTGGCTCGCCACCCGCTTCGGCCTCCACGCGATCGACGCGGTCCACGAGGGCGACCACGGCGTGATGGTCGCCCTCAGAGGCACGGACATCGTCCGCGTACCGCTCGCGGCGGCGACGGAGAAACTCAAGACGGTGGACCCGAAGCTGTACGAGGAGGTCGGCGTCTTCTTCGGCTAGCCGACCGGCCTCAGCGCCCCCATCAGCTCCCGCACGATCTCCGCTCCGTTGATCGTCAGCACCGACTCGGGATGGAACTGCACCCCCGCGAACCCGGCCCCGCGCAGCGCGTGCACCTCCCCGTTCCCGGCCTGGCTCACCTCGACCCCCGCCACCTCACGGAACCGCGCCACGAAGCTGTTGTAGAAGCCGACCGTCTCCGTCCTCCCGAACAGATCGATCTCCACCTGGGCCCCCTGGAACGGCACCTCCTTCCGCACGATCTCCATCCCCAGCTCGGCGGCGATCAGTTCGTGGCCGAGGCACACGCCCAGCACCCCGTGCCGGTGCCCGCGCAGCAGATCGGAGGCGAGCCCCCGCAGGACCCGCATCTTGGGGTCCCCGAGGTCGGACGGATCGCCGGGCCCGGGGCCGAGGACGACGGGCCCGGGGTGCGCGAGCACGGTCTCGCGGAGCCCGGGCTCGTCATAGCGCCGGACGCTCACGGCGAGCCCGTTCGTGCGGAGCACATGCGCGAGCATCGCGGTGAACGTGTCCTCCCCGTCGACGATCAGCGCATCCCCCGTGAGCTCGGGAGCCTGCTCCTGCATCCGCAGCCAGAACGGCGCCAGCGACCCCCGCCGCGAGTCCAGCGCGGCCCGCACCCGGGGATCGTCGGCCAGCCGCGGACGCCCCCGCTCGGCCCGCGGCCGGGACGGCCGTACCCCCAGCGCCGCCAGCACCCCCGCCGCCTTCGCGTGCGTCTCCGCCACCTCGCCCGCCGGATCGGACCCGCGGACGAGCGTCGCCCCGACGGAGACCCGCAGCCGACCGGCCTCCGAGATGTCGGCGGTCCGGATCAGGATCGGCGAGTCCAGGGTCTGCGCACCCCCGGCGTCCCGCCCCAGCAGCGCCAGCGCACCCGCGTAGTACCCCCGCCCCCCGGACTCGTGCCGCTCGATGACCCGGCACGCGTTCTGCACCGGCGACCCCGTGACGGTCGCCGCGAACATGGTCTCGCGCAGCACCTCACGGACGTCCAGCGAGGACTTCCCGCGCAACTCGTACTCCGTGTGCGCGAGATGGGCCATCTCCTTCAGCCGGGGCCCGATCACCACCCCGCCCATGTCCCCGACCGTGCACATCATCTTGAGCTCCTCGTCGACGACCATCGACAGCTCCTCGATCTCCTTGCCGTCCGCGAGGAACCCCAGCAGATGCTCCGGCGTCGGCCCCTCGGCCGGATAGCGGTACGTCCCGCTGATCGGGTTCATGACGACCGTCCCGCCGGACATCCGGACATGCACCTCCGGGGACGCGCCGACGAGCGTCCGCTCCCCGGTGTGCACGACGAACGTCCAGTACGCGCCCCGCTCCCCTTCGAGGAGCCGCCGGAAGAGGGCGAGCGCGTCGGCCCGCCCGAAACCCTCGATCTCCCCCTCGTACGTCCGCCGGATCACGAAGTTCGCCCCCTCCCCGCTGCCGATCTCGTCGCGCAGGACCCGCCCGACGATCTCCGCGTACTCCTCGTCGTCGACGTCGAAACGGCCGCCGGTCACACGGACGTCGTGGGAGGGCAGGGCGGCGAGCGCCTCGGCAGGCGTGTAGGTGCGGGTCTCCTCCGGGAGCAGGACGGTCAGCGGGGTGCCGTCGTCACGGACGTCGAAACCGCGCTCGCGGATCTGCCGGAACGGGATGAGGGCGAGGCCCTGGTCGGGGAGGTCGGCGAGCCGGTCGTACACCCGGGTCGGGCCGATCAGCAGCTCGACGGTGTCGTCGTGGCCCGGGGTGCGGCGGCGCAGGAGCGCGAAGGGGCGGGTGTCGTGCAGGAGGTCCATGGGGTGTGCTCTCTCTCGCGGATCGGGAACTCGCGGTTTCGGGAACTCACGGATCGGGAGGAGAGACGGACCCCTGGGAAACACGAAGGCCGCCTCTCGGGGCGGCCTGTGGGATGTACGCGCAGATCAGCGGGCCGCCGGGGGAGCGGTCCACCACCAGTTACGGGTCGAGTGCGCGAACATGTGCCGCACCCTACCGCACCCGGATGTCCCACCCTCCCTCTCCGGCGTCTCACCTTTCGAGCCGTGCGAAATTCGATCGACACGACCCCGTAGGGTGACCCTGTGACCGTGAACGCTGATTCCCAAGCCGTCGCCGCGCTGGCGACCTGGCGCGACCTGCCCGCGGCGCAGCAGCCCGAGTACCCCGACACCGAGGCGCTGCGCAAGGTGATCGCGGAGCTCGAGTCGTATCCGCCGCTCGTCTTCGCGGGCGAGTGCGACCAGCTGCGCAGCCGGCTGGCCGCCGTCGCCAAGGGGGAGGCGTTCCTTCTCCAGGGCGGTGACTGCGCCGAGGCGTTCGACGCGGTCGGCGCCGAGCAGATCCGCGCCAAGCTGAAGACGCTCCTCCAGATGGGCGCCGTGCTGACGTACGCCGCCTCCGTGCCGGTCGTGAAGGTCGGCCGGATCGCCGGCCAGTACTCCAAGCCGCGCTCCAAGCCGACCGAGACCCGCGACGGCGTGACCCTGCCGACCTACCGGGGCGACTCGGTGAACGGCTTCGACTTCACCGAAGAGGCCCGTATCCCGGACCCCGAGCGGCTGAAGCGGATGTACCACGCCTCCGCGTCCACGCTGAACCTGGTGCGCGCCTTCACCACCGGTGGCTACGCCGACCTGCGCCAGGTGCACGCCTGGAACCAGGACTTCGTGAAGTCCTCGCCGTCCGGCCAGCGCTACGAGCAGCTCGCGCGCGAGATCGACAACGCCCTGAACTTCATGCGGGCCTGCGGGACCGACCCGGAGGAGTTCAAGACGGTCGAGTTCTACTCGTCCCACGAGGCGCTCCTCATGGACTACGAGTCGGCGCTGACCCGCGTCGACTCCCGCACGGGCAAGCTGTACGACGTCTCCGCGCACATGGTGTGGATCGGCGAGCGCACGCGCCAGCTGGACCACGCGCACATCGAGTTCGCGTCCAAGATCCGCAACCCGGTCGGCATCAAGCTCGGCCCGACGACCACGGCGGAGGAGGCGCTCCAGTACGTCGAGCGCCTCGACCCCGACCGGGAGCCCGGCCGGCTGACGTTCGTCGTCCGCATGGGCGCCGACAAGGTCCGCGACAAGCTCCCCGAGCTGGTCGAGAAGGTCACGGCGTCCGGCGCGGTGGTGGCCTGGGTGACCGACCCGATGCACGGCAACACCTTCGAGGCGGCCTCCGGCCACAAGACCCGCCGCTTCGACGACGTGCTCGACGAGGTCAAGGGCTTCTTCGAGGTCCACAAGGCCCTCGGCACCCACCCCGGCGGCATCCACGTCGAGCTGACCGGTGACGACGTCACCGAGTGCGTCGGCGGCGGCGACGAGATCTTCGTCGACGACCTCCACCAGCGCTACGAGACGGCCTGCGACCCGCGCCTCAACCGCAGCCAGTCGCTGGACCTGGCGTTCCTCGTCGCGGAGATGTACCGCGACCAGTAGTTCCTAGCGCATGCCTTGGGGCGCGGATCACATGCGATCCGCGCCCCTTCGCACTTTTGCGGCACCTGTCCGGCGGGTAAGGTTAGGTTCACCTAATCGTTCTTGGCGGGAGGTGAATCCGCGTGTACGTGTGCAGCTGCTTCGGCGTGACCGAGGCGCAGGTCCTGCAACACGCGGACGACGGCGCCTTCACGCCCCGCCAGATCGCCTCCGCCTGCAAGGCCGGCACGGACTGCGGTTCGTGCGTCCGCCGTATCCAGGCGATCCTCGGCCGGGGGGCCTGTAAGTCGGCGGTGACCCGCTTGGAGTCGGTGGACTCGCTGGAGGGCGCCGGACTGGAAGAGGCCGCCTAGCTCTCCGGCTGCTCGATCAGCTGCGCGATGTACAGCGCCTCACCGAGCTTCTCGACCAGTTCGAGCTGGGTGTCGAGGTAGTCGATGTGGTGCTCCTCGTCCTCCAGGATCGACTCGAAGATGTTCGCCGAGGTGATGTCGCCCTTCTCGCGCATCACCTTGATACCGCGCTTGAGGCGGTCGATCGCCTCGACCTCGACCATCCGGTCCGCCTCGAACATCTCCTTGACGGTCTGGCCGATACGGACGTGGAACAGCCGCTGGTAGTTCGGCAGGCCGTCGAGGAAGAGAATCCGGTCCGTCAGCACCTCGGCGTGCTTCATCTCGTCGAACGACTCGTGCCGGGTGTACTTCGCGAGCTTCGTCCAGCCGAAGTTCTCCTGCATCTTCGCGTGCAGGAAGTACTGGTTGATAGCCGTCAGCTCACCCGTGAGCTGCTCGTTGAGGAATTCGATGATTTCCGGGTCGCCCTGCATCGCCAAGGCTCCTTCCGTACGGGATCTGTGGGGGGATCTATGGGGAGGTCGCGGCCGATGATGGCACTGGTCCGGAAGATCGTCCAGTAAGTACTGGCTTAGTAAGTAAGGGCATGCTTAGTTCGAATTGCCCCGATTTTCGGGTTCGTATTTGCATCTGTCAGGATGGAGCCATGGGGCGTCCGGTGGAGCGGGAATCAGGAGAGAGCGGACCGTCCGAGCTTCCGCCGGGGCAGCGACTCCAACGAGGCTGGCCGGTCACGCACTACGGCCCCGTCCCCAAGTTCCGCCCCGAACGCTGGGACTTCCGCGTCTTCGGCGCCACCGCCGACGGCGAGAAACACGGCTGGACCCACGAGGAGTTTGCGGCCCTGCCGTACGCGACCGTCGTCGCCGATCTGCACTGCGTCACCAAATTCAGCATGCTCGGCGCGGAATGGGGCGGAGTTCCGGCGAGCGCGGTCCTCGGCGCCGCCCCGCCCGCTCCCGGGGTCACGCACGTCATGGTCTGGGCGGAATACGGCTACAGCGCCAACCTCCGGCTCGCCGACTTCACCGACCCCCACACCCTCTTCGCCAGCCACAAGGACGGTGAACTCCTCACCGCCGAACACGGATTTCCGCTGCGTCTCGTCGTCCCCCATCTGTACGCCTGGAAAGGGCCCAAATGGGTGCGCGGGATCGAGTACATGACGGCGGACCGGCGGGGATTCTGGGAGGAGCGGGGTTATCACAACGTCGGCGACCCCTGGCGCGAGCAGCGGTACTCGTACCAGGAGACGCCGGGGGAGGGGCCGGAGCTGTAGGGGGTGTCAGTGGTGGTACCGGTGCACCACGGCGTGCCCCTTGCCCCGGCCGATCATCCACTTGTTCACCGGGACCGTGACGACGAAGGCGATCACCAGCGAGATCGCGAGCGAACCCCAGAACAGGAAGTCCGCCAGCTCCGCGTCCATCGCGTCCGGCCACAGCGCGATCACCCCGTTGTCGATGAGCTCCATGACGGCGATCGACAGGGTGTCCGCGGCCAGCGCCACCCGAATGGCCGCCTTCAGCCCGAGCCCGCTCCTGAGGACGCCCCGCAGGGTCAGCGAGTAGCCGAAGAGGAACGCGAGGACGATCGCGAGGGCCGTGGTCGCCAGATTCCCCCACCCCGCCGCCGTGCCGATCGCCATCCCGAGGACCTCGCCGATGGCGCACCCGGTGAGGCAGTGCAGGGTCGCCTGGACCGCCATGGCCCAGCTCGCGGCGGGGGCGGGGTGGTGTGTGTGGTCTGCGTGCTGTGCGTGCGCCTCGTGCTGCATGGGGACTCCCGAGGTCGGGGGCGGGCTGCCTCGGGGCGGAACGATATACCCCAGTGGGGTATTCCCCAAGGGGGTGGGCCGTCGCTGGCTTCCTCAGCCGTCGCGCAGCCGCTTCAGCCGCTCCACGTCCGCCGCGTGACCCTCCTTGCCGCCGGGGGTCTCGATGATCAGGGGGACGTTCTTCGTCGCCGGGTGGGTCATGAGGGCGCGGAAGGGGTCCTCGCCGATGTGACCGGAGCCGATGTTCTCGTGCCGGTCCTTGTGGGCGCCGACGACGTCCTTCGAGTCGTTGGCGTGGATCAGCTTGAGGCGGCCCTCGCCGACCGTGTCGACCAGCAGGTCCAGGGTCTGGTGCATACCGGTCGGGCCGGTCAGGTCGTGGCCCGCGGCGAAGATGTGGCAGGTGTCCAGGCAGACGCCGAGCTTCGGGTGCGCGTCCAGGGCGTCGAAGTACGGGCCGAAGTCCCAGGTCCGCGAGCACAGCGACGAGCCCTGCCCGGCCGTCGACTCCAGCAGCAGGAACGGGTCGTCGTCGTGCGTCAGCTCGTCCAGCAGCGGCAGCAGATGCTCCCGGACCTGCTTGAGCGCGACATCCCGGTGCCGCCCACCGGTCGCGCTCCCGGTGTGGACGACGACCCCGAGCGCCCCGATCTCCCGCCCCCGGCGCAGCGAGTGCCGCATCGACTCCACGGACTTCTCGACCGTCGCCTCGGTGTGGGACCCGAAGTTGATCAGATACGGCGCGTGCACGTACGCGGGCAGCTCCCGCTCCGCACACACCTCCCGGAATGCCTCGTCCTGCCGCGGATTCCCCACCGGCGTCGCCCACCCCCGCGGGTTCGCGACAAACACCTGCACGGTCTCCGCCTTCAGCTCCTCGGCGTACGAGAGGCCGACGGATTGCAGACCGCCGGCCACGGGGACGTGGCCGCCTACGGGGTTACGGGAGGGGAAGTTCACGGGGTAAGGGTGTCATGCGGGGGAGAGGGGCTGGTGGGGGTGGGCCGTCGGCCCTCGGCCCGGGGCGGTGCCGGCCCGCCCCACCACCCTCACCGGATCGTGATCGTGATCGTCGACCCCTTCGGTGCCGTGTCCCCGGCGGAGACCGACTGCTTCTTCACCGTGTCGCCGAAGAGACCGAGGAGGCCGCGGTCTTCCTCGACCTTGAAACCGGACTGTTCGAGGAGGGACTTGGCGTCGTCGACACTGGCCCCGACGACGTTCGGCACCTCGACCATCTCGGGGCCCTTGGAGAGGGTCAGGGTGATCGTGTCGCCGGAGGCGGCCTGGCCGCCCGCGCCGGGGGACTGCTCGGCGACCTTCCCCTTGTCCAGGTCCGAGTTGACCTGCGTGGAGGAGATGGCGACCTTCAGACCGGCCCCTTCGAGCGCCGTCGTCGCCGCGTCGAGGTCCTGGCCGGTGACGTCCGGGATCTCGACGGCCGCGCCCTTGCTGACGACCAGGGCGACGGCGGAACCGGCACGCCGGGAGGTGCCGACGGCCGGGGTCGTCCGGATCACCGAACCCTGGGCGACGGAGTCGTCGAACTCGCTGGTGACCAGCCCCGGTTCGAGGCCGGCGGAGGTGAGCCGCTTCGTCGCCTCCGCCTGTGGCAGCCCCGTGACGTCCGGGACCTGGACGGTCTGCGGGCCGTCCGAGACGGTCAGCGTCACCGAGTCGTTCTTGCGGATACGGGCGCCCGGCGCGGGGTCCGTGCTGATGACGGTCCCGCGCTTCACCGTGTCGCTGAAGGCGTGCTTCACCGAGCCGACGGCGAGCCCCGCGTCGTCCAGCCGGTCCTTGGCGACCGTCTCCGTCTGCGTGAGGACCGCCGGGACGTTCGTGAACTGGCCGGAGTTGATGTACCAGACGCCCGCCCCGATGCCCAGAGCCAGCAGGACACCGGCGACGAGCGCGAGGACACCCCGCCTGCGCTGCACCGGCCTGCGCCGGGGCGGTGGCGGGGGCGCCTCGAAGCGGGACGTGTGCTGGACGTCGTCCTCGTTGACCGGCAGCGGACGCGGCACCGTGAGCGACCTCGGGATGACGCTCGTGCGGTCGCCCGCGATGTCGTGCTCCGAGGCCGTCGACTGGGGCGGGACCGCGTCGAGCTGCTCCTCGCTGAGCGCCGCGCGGGCGCCGCGGACGAGGCCCAGCAGCTCCACCGCGTCGTTCGGCCGGACACCCGGGGTGCGGGCCGTCGCCGAGGCGACCAGCTCGTCCAGCTCGTAGGCGAGGCCCGGGACGGCCGCCGACGGGGGCGGCACGTCCTCGTGGAGGTGCTTGTAGAGGACGATCGCCGGGGTCTCGCCCTCGTGCGGCTGGGTGCCGGTGAGCATCTCGTACAGCACGACCCCGCACGCGTACACGTCCACGCGCGCGTCCGCCGTACCCCGCTCGGTCTGCTCCGGGGCGAGGTAGGCGACCGTCCCCAGGACGTTCCCACTGCTCTCCGTGACCGTACCGACCGAGCGGACCAGGCCGAAGTCCGCGACCTTGACCCGGCCGTCGTCCCCTATCAGGACGTTCTCCGGCTTCATGTCCCGGTGCACGAACCCCGCGCGGTGCGCGGCGCCCAGCGCGGCGAGCACCGGTTCGAGGATGTCGAGCGCGGCCCTGGGCTGGAGCGCGCCCCGCTCCCGCAGCACGTCCCGCAGGGTGCACCCGGCGACGTACTCCATCGCCAGGTAGACGTACGGCCCGTCGGCCCCCTGGTCGAAGACCTGGACGACGTTCGGGTGCGCCAGCCGGGCGACCGACTTGGCCTCCCGGATGAACCGGTCCACGAACACGGCGTCGGCGGCCAGCGCGGGATGCATCACCTTCACGGCCAGCACGCGGTCGAGACGCATGTCCACGGCCCGGTAGACCGTGGCCATCCCGCCCACCGCGATCCGCGCGTCGACGCGGTAACGCCCGTCGAGCACCTGCCCGACGAGAGGGTCCTGAAGGGTCGTATCCACGCGGCCGAGTCTACGAGCCCCCACTGACAGCGTGATCCTTCGGAGCGGGATGGGACGGGGTTGTGACGTGTGAGGCCCGCCGTTCCCCGGAACGAGGGGTTCCGGCAGTGGCGGGGATCACGGGGACCACGGGTCAGAAGGCCGGGCGCTCCGGGTCGAACGCGGCCAGTCCCTCCGCCGGCGAGGACGCCCGCGCGAAGTACCGGCGGGGGATACGGCCGGCGCGGCGGGCCAGCCGTCCCGCGTCGACCGCGGACCGCATCGCCGACGCCATCAGCTCGGGGTCCTGCGCACGGGTCACCGCCGACGCGAGCATCACGCCCGCGCACCCCAGCTCCATCGCGAACGCCACGTCGGAGGCCGTACCGGCGCCCGCGTCCAGGATCACCGGCACGCGCGCGTGCTCGACGATCAGCTGGAAGTTGTGCGGGTTGCGGATACCGAGCCCCGACCCGATCGGCGACCCGAGCGGCATCACGGCCGCACAGCCCACGTCCTCCAGCTTCCGGGCGAGCACCGGGTCGTCGTTGGTGTACGGCAGGACGGTGAACCCGTCGTCCACCAGCGTCTCGGCGGCCTCCAGCAGCTCCACGGGGTCCGGCAGCAGGGTCCGCTCGTCCGCGATCACTTCGAGCTTCACCAGGGACGTGCCGAGCGCCTCCCGTGCGAGACGGGCGGTCAGGACGGCCTCCCCGGCGGTGAAACAGCCGGCCGTGTTGGGCAGCACCCGGATGCCGAGCCGGTCGAGAACGGACAGAACCGATCCCTGCACGGACGGGTCCACGCGCCGCATCGCGACCGTCGTCAGCTCCGTCCCGGACGCGACGAGCGCCCGCTCCATGACCTCCAGGCTCGGCGCCCCGCCGGTCCCCATGATCAGCCGCGACGAGAACGCCGTACCGCCCAGCAGAAACGGATCGTCAGCCATGGTCAGCCTCCCTGCACGGCGGTCAGGACTTCCACCCGGTCGCCCTCCGCGAGGGCGGTGGTGGCCCACCGCGCGCGCGGGACGACGGTTTCGTTCAGAGCGGCGGCGACACCGGACGGCGCCGGAGAGAGCACCCGGACGACGAGTTCGAGCACGGTCCCGGCGTCGAACTCCCGCAGCTCCCCGTTGACCGAGATGTTCATGCGACCGGCCGGGGTGGTCATCGGGACGTTCGTCGGGGCGTTCATACGGCGGACTCCAGGAGCGAGGCGGCGGTGAAGCGCCGGGGCGTGAAGGGGCGGGCCTCCTCGGGCAGCTCACCGGAGGTCAGCGCGTGCGCGAGCGCGTCCCCGGTGACCGGCGTCAGCAGGACGCCGTTGCGGTGGTGCCCGGTCGCCAGGAGCAGCCCCGGGAGGCCGGTCGGGCCGAGGAGGGGGGCGTTGTCGGGCGACCCGGGGCGCAGCCCCGCGCGGGTCTCCGTGAGGGGCAGTTCGGTGATCCCGGGGACCAGCTCGTGCGCGTCGCGCAGCAGCTCGTACACGCCCCCGGCGGTCACGGTCGTGTCCCAGCCCTGCTCCTCACTGGTCGCCCCCACGACCAGCTCCCCGTTCGCGCGCGGCACCAGATACACCTGGCTCCCGCGCACCACGGCCCGCACGGTACGGCTCAGGAACGGCGCGTACGCCGCCGGCACGGCGAGCCGCAGCACCTGCCCCTTCACCGGCCGCACCGGCGGCCGTACGGCGTCCGGGACGCCCGCGAGCCGCCCGCTGAGGCTGCCCCCGGCGAGGACGACCTGCCCGGCGCCGAAGAACGTCCCCCCGCGCGCGTGCACGCCGGTCGCACGGCCCCCGGCGACCTCCAGGCGCTCGGCCCACTTCCGGTGCAGGGCGACCCCGGCGCGCTCGCAGGCGACGACCAGCGCGGCGGCGAGGCGGCGCGGGTCGACCTGGTGGTCGCCGTCCACCCGCAGCCCGCCGCGCACCCCGGGCGCGAGCATCGGCTCCAGGCGCCGGCACTCCCGCCCGGACAGCCACTCCGACTCCAGCCCGGACCGCTGCTGGAGCGCGTGCAGTTCCCGCAGGTGGGCCCGGTCGTCGGCATCGAGGGCGACCGCGAGCGTGCCGCAGCGCCGGTAGCCGACGTCGTACCCGGTCGCCTCGGTCAGCTCGGCCACGAAATCGGGGTACCGGCGCGCGGAGGCGAGGTTCAGACCGAGGAGGGTCTGCTCGCCGTGGTGGAGTTCGGTGACGGCGGCCAGCATCCCGGCGGCCACCTGGGCGGCCCCGCCGCCCGGCTCCGGATCGAGTACGGCGGCCCTCAGGCCGCGCTGAGCGGCCCGCCAGGCGGTGACCAGGCCGATGACCCCGCCCCCGACCACGAGGACGTCAGACGGACGCGTAGACGGCATGGGCGTCCAGCCCCTCCCTTCGCCGGCATGACCCGGATCAGGTTCGTACGGTCGGAGGCCGGCCAGCCTCCCTCTCAGCCCGGTGCGTCCGGGCTCCCGCGAGTGCTTTACGTTGGCACTCACCCTAGCCCGCACCCCCCGCACCTCGTAAAGGGAGCCTCGGTTGACCCTCGACGGCCTCGTGTTCACCCCTGTCGCCGACCAGGCACCCGGCCAGGTCGGCACGAGCACCCGCTTCGCCTACCGCGAGGCCGACGGCGTGATCTGGGCCGACTACGCGGGCGGGGACGTCGTCCGCGGCCATCTCGTCGGCACGCGCGCGGGCGACCGGATCGACTTCCGGTACGTCCAGTTGCGCACCGACGGGACGACCGCCTCCGGGCACTGCGTCTCGACCGTCGTGACCCTCCCGGACGGCCGTCTCAGGCTCGACGAGACGTGGGAATGGGAGTCCCAGGAGGGCGCCGGGACGAGCGTTGTGGAGCAGGTCACGGAACCGGGCCCCTGACTGACTCACCGTCACGCAACTATGGTGATCGCGTGAGCGAGCAGACGCAGGAAACGGACGCCCCGCGCGCGGTCGTCGTCGGCGCCGGGATGGCCGGGGTGCAGACGGCGGTCGCCCTGCGCGAACAGGGCTTCACCGGCACGGTCACCGTCATCGGCGCGGAACCCCACCAGCCGTACGACCGCCCCCCGCTCTCGAAGGCCGTCCTGCTCGGCAAGACCGACGGCTCCGCCTTCGACATCGACTTCCCCGGCCTCGGCATCGACCTCCTCCTCGGCCGCGAGGCCCTCGCGGTGCGGACCGGGGAGCACGTCGTCGACACGGACGCCGGTCCGGTCCCCTACGACGTCCTCGTCCTCGCCACCGGCGCCGAACCGATCCTGCTCCCCGGCACGGAGGGCGTCCCCGGCGTCCACCTCCTGCGCACCCTCGACGACGTCGAACGCCTCCGGCCCGTCCTCGCCGGGCAGCACGACGTCGTGGTCGTCGGCGCCGGCTGGATCGGCGCGGAGTTCGCGACCGCCGCGCGCGAGGCGGGGTGCGCGGTGACGGTCGTCGAGGCCGCGGACCGTCCGCTCGCGGGCGCGCTGCCCGCCGAGGTCGCCGCGCCGATGACCTCCTGGTACGCCGACCTCGGGGTCGAACTGCGCACCCACGCGCGCGTGCGGGCCGTCGAGCCGGGGGCCGTGCTGCTGGACGACGGCACGCGCGTCCCCGCGGGCGCGGTGCTCGTCGGTATCGGCGCGCGGCCCGCGACGGCGTGGCTGCGGTCCTCCGGGGTGGCCCTGGGGGCGCACGGCGAGGTCGTCACCGACGCGCACCTCCGCACCTCCGCCCCTGACGTCTACGCCGTCGGCGACTGCGCCTCCTTCCCCTCCGCCCGGTACGCCGAGCGCCTCCTGATCCACCACTGGGACAACGCCCTCCAGGGCCCCCGCACGGTCGCGTCGAACATCCTCGCGAACGCCACCGGGGCGCCTCTCGTCGCCTACGACCCCGTCCCGTACTTCTGGTCCGAGCAGTTCGGGCGGTTCGTCCAGTACGCCGGGCACCACACCGGCGCCGACGAGACGATCTGGCGCGGCGACCCCGCCGGGCCGGCCTGGTCCGTGTGCTGGCTGCGGGAGGGGCGCCTGATCGCGCTCCTGGCGGTCGGCAGGCCGCGTGACCTGGCGCAGGGGCGGCGGTTGATCGAGGCGGGGGCTGTGATGGATGTGGGGGTGTTGGGGGATGCGGGGGTGCCGTTGAAGGGGGCGGTGGTGTGAGGGGGTGGGGATCGTTCGGCGTGGTTTCGGGGCGGGGCCGGGGTGTCAGGGGTTTCCCCGAGGGGGTTTCGGGGGGCGGTGGGGGACCGGTCCGGGTGGTCCCGGCTTCCGAGTGTCAGTGGCAGATGGCAGGCTTGATGTCGTGACCGAGATTGACACGAGGGTCGACGCGCTCGTCCCCGCCTGGCTGACCCTGCCCGACATCGCCGAACAGCTCGAAGAGGAGGTGACGCGCGTACGGCAACTCGTCAAGGACGGACAGCTGATCGCCGTCCGCCGAGGCGAGAACCGCGCGCTGCACGTCCCTGCCGCATTCATCGACGGCGACAAGGTCGTCAAGGGGCTCTCCGGGCTCCTGACGGTCCTGCGGGACGACGGGTTCACGGTCGAGGAGATGATCGAGTGGCTCTTCACCCCCGACCCCACCCTCCCCGGCACCCCGGCCCAGGCACTCCTGGAGAACCGAGGCACCGAGGTCAAGCGCCGGGCCCAGGCCCTGGCCGTCTGAGCACCGCCCGAGGAGACATGGCCACGGCTTGAGGGGCGTGGCCATGGGGGCGGGGCGTGGCCGGAGGGGGCCGGTGTGACTGTGGGCCTGCTCGGCAGGCGGCGGGTTCCTCGCGGGTCCTCGTCCGAGGGGCGCCGGCTCCGGAGAGCCCCCGCTTCCGAGGAGCGTCCCTTGTCGACCCCGCCTCGTAGGCGTGCGCTTTGGGAGGGTCTGAGGAGTGACAGGCCCGCCGGGGAGTACCCACTCACGAGGACGACACCGGGCGAAGCGGCAAGCCGACCCCGGCGTCACCCGGAACCCCCGCCCGCCCAGCCGGCGGCGCGGCGGGTTCCAAGGGCTCCAGGTTCCGAAGGCCAGCGGGCCACCGCTTCCCGGACGTTCGTTTTAAGGGGCACCGGGGAATGCCGAACCCGGCGAGGTCCGCCGGCTCACGGCGCCGCCCCCGCCGCCACCCCGAAACCCCGCCGCCCGCCGACCCACCCCGTGGAGAACCCCCGTGCCCGACCCCGCAGCTCAGCTCGCCGATGCCCGTCTCTACCTCTGTGTGGACGCCCGGAGGCGTCAGGGAGATCTCCCGGAGTTTCTGGACGCGGTGCTCGCCGGGGGAGTGGACATCGTGCAGCTCAGGGACAAGGGGATGGAGGCGGCGGAGGAGCTGGAGCACCTCGCCGTGTTCGCGGAGGCGTGCGCGCGGCACGGCAAGCTGCTCGCCGTGAACGACCGCGCGGACGTCGCCCACGCGGCCGGCGCGGACGTACTGCACCTCGGCCAGGGCGACCTCCCGGTCCCCGCCGCGAGGGCGATCCTCGCCGGGGACACGCTGATCGGCCGCTCGACCCACTCCACGGCGGAGGCGGAGGCCGCCGCCGTCCAGGACGGCGTCGACTACTTCTGCACGGGCCCCTGCTGGCCCACCCCCACCAAGCCCGGCCGCCACGCCCCCGGCCTCGACCTGGTCCGCCACACCGCCTCCCTGAACACCGACCGCCCCTGGTTCGCGATCGGCGGCATCGACCTCACCAACCTCGACGAGGTCCTCGAAGCGGGCGCCCGCCGCGTGGTCGTCGTCCGCGCCATCACCGAGGCGGACGACCCGGGCGAGGCGGCGGCACAGTTCACGAAGCGACTGCGGGGCGTGTAGTCGGGGGCGTGCGCGCGGCGGGCGGCACACGGGCAGGTGAGCGGTGACGGCGCCCGGGTAGGACACGGGAACCCCCGTCCAACCGCTCGCCCATATCCCTTCCGACCCGCGCCCCCTTCGACGCCCCCCGCCGAAAGCGCCCTTCCCGATCCGCGCCCCCTCAACGCCCCCCGCCGAAAAGCGCCCCGCCCCTCGACTCCCCCTCGCCCCTCCCTAAAACCGCCACCGACCCCCTCGACCCCCGCCGCACCCCTCCCCACCTGCGCCGTATCCCGCCCGCCGCCCCGGAAACCGGCCCACCTCCGTCCGGTATGCGGACACCACCCCCGCGGATCAGGGCAATTTCCCCGGGGCCGGTTGGGGGAGTGGCCCGGTGCTGGCTAACCTGCGGGTATGGCCCTCGGAACCGCATCCACAAGGACCGACCGCGCGCGCACGGTGCGTGACATCCTGGCGTCCGGCAAGACGACGTACTCCTTCGAGTTCTCGGCCCCGAAGACGCCGAAGGGCGAACGGAGCCTGTGGAGCGCGCTCAGGAGAGTCGAGGCGGCGGCACCGGACTTCGTGTCGGTGACGTACGGCGCCGGCGGCTCCACCCGCGCCGGGACGGTCAAGGAGACCCAGCAGATCGTCGCCGACACCACCCTGACCCCGGTCGCCCACCTGACCGCCGTCAACCACTCCATCGCCGAACTGCGCAACATCATCGGCCAGTACGCGGACGCCGGTATCCGCAACATGCTCGCCGTCCGCGGCGACCCGCCCGGCGACCCCATGGGCGACTGGATCGCGCACCCGAGCGGACTGACGTACGCCGCCGAACTGGTCCGCCTGATCAAGGAGTCCGGCGACTTCTGCGTCGGCGTCGCCGCGTTCCCGGAGATGCACCCGCGCTCCGACCGCTGGGACACGGACGTCGCCCACTTCGTCGACAAGTGCCGCGCCGGCGCCGACTACGCGATCACCCAGATGTTCTTCCAGCCGGAGTCCTACCTGCGCCTGCGCGACAGCGTCGCCGCCGCGGGTTGCGACACCCCGGTCATCCCGGAGATCATGCCGGTGACCAGCGTCCGCATGCTGGAACGGCTTCCGCAGCTCAGCAACGCGGCCATCCCGGCCGCCCTGAAAGAGCGCATCCTCACAGCGAAAGACGATCCGGCCGCTGTACGCTCCATCGGTATCGAATTCGCCACGGAGTTCTGCGCGCGGCTGCTCGCCGAGGGCGTCCCCGGACTGCACTTCATCACGCTCAACAACTCCACGGCGTCGCTGGAAATCTACGAGAACCTTGGCCTGCACCATCCCCCGCGGGCCTAGACCGGTCGCACCAAAATAAGACACACTGCGTAGCGGCCACTGGGAGAGGGGCGTACATGGGCTGGACGGTCCTCTACATCGCGTTCGGCGTCGTCGCGCTCTGGCTGCTCGGCGAGGTGCTGTTGCAGTACAAGGCGCGGCTGCGCTGGCGGCTGCTGGCCTTCGTCGGCTTCCTGGGCGTCGTCTTCGGTGTCCTGATTCCATCGGTCCCGGTGATCGCCGTCGGCGCGGTCGCGTTCGCGATCGGCCAGACGTACGTCACGCTGTCGTTCCGTAAGGGCTTCGAGTCCGGCTGGGCGTTCAAGCGCCCTGGAGCCATCGAGGGCCTCACCAAGCGCGGCAAGGGCAAGAAGGGTGACGACGACCCGGCCGACCCCGCGTCCCCGCTCCCCGGCATGGCCGCGGGCGCGGTCCCGGACGCCGCCTACGCCCCGGACGCCGACCCCTCCCTCGACGCCGCGGCCACCGCCGCCTTCGAGCGCGCCACCAGCGGCTACGACGACGACTACGACCGCGACGACGTCTTCACCCCGGCCCGCCCGATGCACCAGACGGCCGACGCCGCGGTCTACGAGCCCCAGCCGATGCCCGACGAGACCGGCACCTACGGCGTCTACAGCGACTCCGCCTACGCGGCGGCCACCGGCCAGAGCGCCGAGTCCTACGGCTACGACGGGTACTCCGGTTACCAGCAGCAGGGCTACGGCTACGACACCACCGGCGAGCAGCAGCAGTACGCCGCCTACTCCGACCCGTACATCGGCACCCAGTCCTACGGCACCGGCACGTACGACACCACCGGCTACGACCAGCAGCAGTACGGCCAGCAGGGCTACCCCCAGGACCAGTACGGCCAGCAGCAGGGCTACACCGAGACCCCCGCGGGCGGCGTCTGGGTCCCCCAGCAGCGCAACACCGACGACCCGTCCTACGGCACCGACCTCCCGGCCGACCAGCAGTACTACCAGGACGGCCAGCCCCGCCCGAACAACGACAACGGGTACGACGAGCAGCAGTACCGTTTCTGACGGACCGGACTCCCCGGCGAGCCGCTGCCCCGGCTCCTCACCGGAAGGCGGCGCCCCCTCTCACCCCTCGGCGCACCCCCTCACTGCGACCCCCTGAACTCCGGCCCCTCCACGATCAGCCCCGCCACCAGCGCCCCCGACATGCCCGCGTGCGGCAGCCCCCCGCCGGGATGCGACCAGCCGCCGACGGTGAACAGGCCGGGCAGCGCGGTCGTGTTGGCGGGGTGCAGCAGACGGCCCGACGCCGCGGCCAGCGAGGGCGCCGGGACCGAGCCGCCCGCCGCGCCGGTCGCCGCCTCGACGGCCGCCGGGGTCAGCGTCTCGCGCCACAGAATCCGCTCCCGCAGCCCGGGTACGGCCCGCTCGGCGGCCGTGAGCATCGCCTCGGCGGTGCCCTGCTGATCCCCTTCGGCGCCGGCCGGGACCGTGGCCGTCAGGACCATCGCCTCGTGTTCCGCGTCCGGGGTGAGGGCGGGGTCGTCCGGGCGCAGGACGGTGACCGTGGGGTGCGCCGGCGTCGTACCGAAGGGGCCGAAGAGGAACGCCAGCTCGGCGTCGCGGTCCTGGGTGTGGACGACCGTCCGGTGCGGGGTGCCCGGGGGGCGGGCGCCGCGCAGGGCCAGCAGCAGGGTCAGGCGGCTGGGCAGGCCCCGCTGCGGCGGCACCTCGCCCTCCCCGCGCGCGGGGACGCCCGCGAGGGCCGGGGCGGCGACCACGAAGTCCGCGTCCACGACCTCGCCGCCCGCCAGCTCCACGCCCGCCGCCCTGCCGTCCTTCTCCACGACCCGGATGACCTCCGCGCCGAACACGAACTCCACCCGCCGCGCGAGACACCGCTCGTACACCGCGCGCGCCAGCTCCCGGAGGCCGCCCTCGACGTACCAGGTGCCGAACGCGTGCTCCATGTAGGGCAGGACGGCCGCGCTCGCCGGGGCCGTGCGCGGGTCGAGGCCGTGGGCGAGGGCGTGGCTCTCCAGGAGGGCCGTCAGCCGGGCGTCCCGCAGCTCCCAGGCGCCGACCTCGGCGAGGGTGGCCGCCTTGCGCGTACGCAGGAGGCGTTTGTGGGGCACCGAGGGGTACGGCTCCTGCGCGGCCAGCACCTGCCAGTCCGGCCACAGGGGTTCCTCCAGCAGGGGGCGCCGCGAACGGTCCCACGCCTCCCGGGCCCGCACGAGGAAGTCCCCCCATCTGTCCCCGGCACCCTTCCCCAGCGCCCCGTCCAGCGCCGACACCACCCCCGCGCGCGAGGCGTTCGGCAACGCCGCCTCACTGCCGTCCCCGAACACATGCCACGCCGACGGGTCGACCTGCCTCAGCCCGACACAGCTCTCCAGCGGCTCCTTGCCCGTCTTGACGAACAGATCCCGCCACACGGCTGGCAAGGTCAGCACCCCCGGCCCGGTATCGAACCGAAACCCCTCCCTCCGCACCTGCCCCACCCCGCCCCCGTACGTCTCCCCCCGCTCGTACACCACCACCCGATGCCCCGCCACCCCCAGCCGCGCCGCCGCCGCCATCGCACCCATCCCCGCCCCGACCACCACGATCCGTCCCATGCCGGCGACTTTATCGGCCGCCACTGACAGTGGGGGTGGGGGGCTTGCGGAGGCGGCGGGTTCCGGGGTGGGGGTGACGAGGCGGCGGGTTCTGGGGTGGGGTGGGGCGAGGCGGGTGGGTTTCGGAACGAGGCGACCGGGCGGGGGGCCGGGCGAGGTGTGGGCTTGATGGAGCGGGGTTCAGGGCGCGGACGGGGTGGGGGTGAGGGGAGGCGGGTTTTGGGGTGGGGCGTGGCGGGGCGGGTGGGTTTCGGAACGAGACGATCGGGCGGAGGGCTGGGCGAGGTGTGGGCTTGATCGAGCAGGGTTCAGGACGGGGGTGGCCCGAGGAGGCCGGGAGGGTTCGGTGGGGGGCATGGCGAGTGGTGGCCGGAGCCGTGCGGAGACCTTGCCTGCGGATGCCCTCACGGCCGTACCCGGAAGCGCCCCAGCAGCCCCCACCCTCCCGAACCACCACCCCCGGAGCCCCGCCGACCCTCGGCCTCCTGCCCCACCACGTCCGGCCGCCGCGCCGCTCCACCCACCCGCACCCCCACCATCCTCAGGGGCGCGGGGAACTGCGCGAACACCCCCCACTCACCCGCACCCGCCCCACCGCACGCCCCCCGGTCACAGCCGGCCGCGCCACCCCCCGACCATCCACCGAACCCGCACATACGACCCGGCCCGTCACCCCCGCGCCGAAGGCGCTCGCGATGCCGCCTCGCCACAGCCCCCGTCAGCCCGCCCGATCACCCCTCCGCCCCGCCAGCCCCCGTTCCTCCCGGCGTTGCGCCCTGCGGCGCAGGAAGCGGCGGATTCGGGAGGCGAGGAAGACGAGGAGGACGGCGCCGAGCAGGAGGAGTGCCCCGGCGATGACCGCCGCCGCGCCGGGATGGAACATCGCGAACGTGACGAGCCCACCCACGCCCAGATCCTCCGCGAGGCTCACGACGAGGTTGCTGAAGGGCTCGGGGGACGTGTTGACGGCCATCCGGGTGCCCGCCTTGACCGCGTGGCTGGCGAGGGCCGTGGAGCCGCCCAGAAGCCCCGCGGCGATGTCGGAGAGGGAACCGGAGTGCCCCGCGAGGAGCGCGCCGACCCAGGCGCCCGCGACGGGCCGGATCAGCGTGTGGACCGCGTCCCAGACGGAGTCCACGTACGGGATCTTGTCGGCGACCGTGTCGCAGAGGAACAGCACGCCCGCGACGACCAGTACTTCAGGGCGTTGCAGGGCCTCCGGGACGTCGTCGCTGAACCCGGTCGCCCCGAACACGCCGAGCAGCAGCACCACCGCGTACGCGTTGATGCCGCTGGCCCAGCCGCTGGTGAACACGAGGGGGAGTACGGACACGGACGCGATCGTAACCAGAGCCGGTCGAGGCGGCCTGGGGATGAGCACACAGTCCTGAGTATCCGTACTCAGTGACGGAGATGAGTACGCGCGCGGATGGGTGCCGACCTGCGTAAACGGGAGAGTGGAGGCACGGAAAGGGGCCCGGCGCCGGTACCGCCGACACGGGGCGGCGGAACCGGCACCGGCCCCAGACCGCTCCTTCCGCCGACCAGTCGGCGGGAGCGAGGCACGGGGGACCCCAAGGGGGGTACGACCGGACGGGGGACCGCCGGGGGAAGAAAGAACGGGGGGGATCGGGGGAAACAGGGGGGACGGGGGAAACGGGGGAGCAAGAGGGAGCGCCGGTTCGACGGTGGCCCGCGGGGGACGCGGCCAGGTCGGACCGGCGCTTTCGTGCGCCAGTCGGTTTGTATGCCCGCCGGCTCGTCCGTACGTCCCTCAGGGCGACGCCGTCCCCCCGCTCACCCTCCCCTGGAGCAGCCGCGACAGCGCCGCGTGGACCTCGTCCAGCGACCGCTCCGGCTGGAACGCCTGCCAGTCCAGCGCCGCGACCAGCACCATCCCGACGAGCGCGGCGGCGGTCAGCGGTACGTCGATGTCGTCCGCGAACTCGGCCTCCTCGATCCCCGCGCGGAGCACCCCCTCGACGACGGCCACCGCCTCCGTCCGCACGACCATGAGGGTCGACTGCCAGGCACGGTTCGTCCGCCACAGCTCGGCCACGTACAGCTGGGTGAACGCCGGGTAGCGGTCGATGAAGACGAGGCCCGCGCGGACCATCGCGTCGAGCGCGTCCACCCGCGTGCCGCCCCCGCGCGCGGAGCGTTCCGCGGCCTCTCTGAGCGAGGCGGTCAGCAGCCCCACGCCGTGTCGCAGCAGCTCCTCGAAGAGGACGGACTTGCTGGCGAAGTTGTAGTAGACGGTGCCTTTCGCGACGCCCGCGCGCTCGGCGATCTCGTCCACGGTGGTGGCGGAGAAACCCTGCTCGGCGATGAGCGTGACGGCCGCCTCGTAGAGCTTCTGCCGGGTGGCCGCGCGACGGGTCCCACCGCCCGGGGTGGTGCTGCTTTCCATACGGTCGATTCTCACAGGTGCGAGGCGGCCGGGGGGCCGGTTCGAAGATCGCCCCGGAGTCGGGGCGGGCGGGCCGTACGGCCCGCCCGTTCGAACCCTTGATCGAGGTAAAAGACCAGGTCAGAACGGATTGTCAGTGGCATACCGCACGATGGGCACATACGGCCACAGTGCCGTCACCCAGATGACAGGAGGTTCGTCATGGCCACCCATCGCGCGGCAGCCACGCACCGCCACCGCGTCACCGGCCCCGTCCCCGCCCCGCCCGGCCCCGCGAGCGACGTCCACCCGGTCCTGCGCCGGGCCACGGCCCCGCCCGCCGCCCTCGACCTGCTCGTCCAGGCGCGCGCGGGGTTGGAGGAGGCCGCCGCCCTGGACACCCCGAACGAGCGGTACGCGACGGCGCATCTCGCCGCGCTCCGCACCGCCGCCGCCGTCCTCGCGGCCCGCGCCCGACCCGACCTCACGCCCCGGCGCCGCGCCCGCATCCGCACCGCCTGGGAACTCCTCCCCGAGGTCGCCCCCGAACTCACCGAATGGGGCGCCCACTTCGCCGCCGGCGCCCCCCGCCGCGCTCGCGCCGAGGCCGGCATCCAGGGCGCCGCCACCCCACGCGACGCCGACGACCTGATCCGTGACGTCGCCATGTTCCTCCGCCTCGTCGAACGCCTCCTCTCCCTCCAGCCGGTCCTGCCCCGCCAGAGCGGAAGGGAGGGCGGTGAGGAGGCCGCCCGGGGCTTCCCGCACGCGGGCTGACAGGGAACGGCGGCTCTGAGGGAGACCGGCGGCGCCCGAGGGGCGGGGTGCCCGGGAGACGGGGTGCTTGCGGAGGCCGTCTGCGGAGCGAGACCCCCGCGAGGCGGGGCCCGCGGAGGGCGTTTGAGGGGCGGGTGCCCGGCGCTCCCGGTCACGCCCGCGGGGCGGCCCGGCGCGGCTGCGTTCTCGTCGTGTCCTTCTCGTGGGACCGAGGCAATAGGGTGGTTGCGCAGGAAAGCCTTCGCCCCGGGGACGCCGGTGGGAGGGGTGTCCGTTCGTTCCGTCGGGAAAGTGGCGGGGCCGCGTCGAGGAGTGAGTTGTCGTGTCGGAACCGTTGCTCTCGCCCGTCTCGAAGGAACGTCCGCAGACCGGGGCGCTGGGGACCGATCCGGCGAGGCCGCGCTCGTCCCTGCGGACGGCGGTGGTGTGGGAGGTGCTCCAGGAGGCGCTGGAGCGCCGGGTCAAGGGCAGCGGCCGGGAGAGCCTCGACGTCCTGGACGCCGGGGGCGGCAGCGGGAACTTCGCCGTCCCCCTCGCCCGCCTCGGACACCGCGTGACCGTCGTCGACCCCAGCCCCAACGCCCTGTTCGCCCTGGAGCGCCGCGCGGCGGAGGCCGGCGTCGCCGAGCGGGTGCGCGGCGTACAGGGTGACGCGGGCGGCCTCTTCGACGTGGTGGAGCGCTCCGGCTACGACGCCGTCCTGTGCCACGGCGTCCTGGAGTACGTCGACGACCCGGCCGACGGCATCCGCAACGCCGTCGCCGCACTGCGCCCCGAGGGCGTCCTCAGCCTCCTCGCGGCCGGCCTCGGCGGAGCCGTCCTCGCGCGGGCGCTGGCCGGCCACTTCAAGGAGGCCCGGCAGGCCCTCACCGACCCCGACGGCCGCTGGGGCGCCGGAGACCCCGTCCCCCGGCGCTTCACCGCCGAACAGCTCACCGAACTGGCCGAGGGCGCGGGCCTGACCGTCGGCGCCGTACACGGCGTACGGATCTTCGCCGACCTCGTCCCCGGCGTCCTCGTCGACACCGAGCCCGGCGCCCTGGAGGCCCTCCTGAAGCTGGAGGAGGCGGCGGCCGAACTGCCCTCCTTCCACGCGGTGGCCACCCAGCTCCACGTCCTCGGCGAGACCCGGGCGAGCTGACCCGCCCCGAGCGGCGGGCTTTACCTTGGCTTGATCATGGTCTCGGCCACGATGGAGTACGCCACAGGCCCTCCGTTACCGCGTTGTGAGCCGTATGATCGAGGGAGACCGTCCGGCATGACGGGTCGGCCGTTGGGGAATGGAAGCCTCAGCGAGTCGGGACGCTCTTGACGGGTTCCGGTTGGCCAATTGGCGTAGAGGGGCGGGTTTCACGGGGGCGATTCCCTGCCTATCCTGAAGGGACCCCCGGGTCGCCCCGGCGACTGCACGATGAGGAGGACGCCGTGCCGCTCTCGGAGCACGAGCAGCGAATGCTTGAGCAGATGGAGCGAGCGCTGTACGCCGAAGACCCCAAGTTCGCGACAGCGCTTGAGGGAAGCGGGCTGCGTACGTACACCCGACGACGGGTCTACCAGGCGATCGCCGGCTTCCTCGTAGGTATCGCGCTCCTCATGGCCGGTATGGTCGCCCAGCAGGTCTGGCTCAGCGTGGTCGGGTTCCTCGTCATGCTGGGATGCGCCGTGCTCGCCGTGACCGGTTGGCGCAAGGCGCCCAAGCCGGGGGAGCAGCCCGCGAGCGGTGGTGCCCAAGGGCGTCAGCAGCCCCGGTCGAGGCGTTCCGTCATGGACCGCATCGAGCAGCGCTGGCAGCGCCGTCGTGACGAGCAGCAGGGTCAGTGACCTTGCTCCCGTAGCGCTCCGCGAATTCCGCGACATCACTGAGGGGACCCCCGTCCGGGCGGCCCCCTCAGCCATATGCCCCACAGCGCCCTCCCCATTTCGTGTCACACCACGATCGCTGCTCGGGTTGCACCTTCCGTAGCGGCATGTGGTCCGGTGGCCCTGTGCCCCGGCCCCTTGAGGAAGGTCCCCGCTCATGCCCGCGTCTTTCGTGCCGCCCCGTCAGGTCAAGATCGGTGACGCGGCGGCCTTCGTCGGCAGCACGCCACGGGCGATCCGCCACTACCACGCGATCGGCCTGCTCCCCGAGCCCGAGCGGGGCGCCGACGACCGCCGCCGCTACGGGTACGAGGACATGATCCGTCTGCTGTGGATTCGGCGGGCGGCCGACGCCGGGATCGCCCTGGACGACATCCGCGACGCCTTCACCACCGGCCCGGACGCCTCCGGGCCCGGTGCGGACGGTGGGGACGACATCGCGGGCGTCCTGGAGCGGCTGGAGGAGACCCTCGCCGGACGAGAGGCGGAGCTGCGGCGGCAGCGGGCCGCCGTCCGGCGGATGCGCACCGAGGGCAGCCGTATGGGCCTGCTCTCCGATCTCGTCACCGCACGCCTCAGGCACCTCCCCGAGGGCTCCCTGCGCCAGAACGACCTGGACACCCTGCTCGTCACCGAGCGGATCTTCGGCCCCCTCGGCGCGGCCGTCCAGAGCACCCGCTTCGCCGTCCTGGCCGCGCATCCCGCCCTGCGGGAGGAATCCGACCGCGTCGACCGCGCCGAGGAGGCACTCGACGACAGCGTCGCCGTCGACGATCCCCGCGTCGCCCGGGTCGCCGCCCAGCGGCACGCCTTCGAGCAGGCTCTGAACGCCGCCATCGAGGAGTCCGGCCTGGACGAGGAGGACGACGCCCTCTTCGACGACCAGGACGGCGAGGACGAGCCCGAGCCCCGCGTCATGAGCGTGGGCCAAGCCATCGGGAAGATGCCCTACGACTTCTCCCCGGCCCGCCTGCGCTGCATGGAACTCGCCCTGGAACTGGCCTTCCCGGACTCGGCCGCCCCCTGAGACCCGGCCCGGCCGGTGCGGGAGCCGGGGCATGCGGAAGGGGCCGTCGCCGGGGTGCGGAGACGGCCCCCTCCGGGGTTCAGCCCTCTTGTCGCCGGCCCTGCGGTGCCCAGGGGACGCGCTGGAGCAGTGCGCTCCAGCGGGCCGCCCAGGACGTTCGGGTGACGGTCCAGCGGTCCATGAGGTCCCAGACCGCCCGGACGGAGGAGCGGGGGGCGACGAGCGCGCGCAGGCGGGTCGGCCAGGGGGCGCGGGCGCGGAGGGCCGTACGGAGCGTGCTCACCTCGTCGGCCAGACCCGGCTCCGCCCGCGGGTGGGGGGCGAAGAGGACCTGCTCCACCGCGCCGGCCACCCGGTGGACGGACTCCGCCGCCGGGGCCTCCAGTTCACCGAGCCGGACGATCCGCTCGGCGGTGCGGCGGGGGGTGAGGGCGTCGTCCGGGGGGATGCCGAAGTCCCAGGCCGTGTCCGTCAGCTCCTGCCAGACCGCCAGGACATGGGCGACGGCCGCCTGGCCCGCCCGGACCGAGGGGTCCTCACCCGGCGCCAGCGGGTCGCCCACCGCGCCCTGCGGGCCCTTGCGGTCACCCGGCGGGCCGTCGCCCGCGCCCGTGTGCCGCGCCGACGCCAGCCGGACCGACCTGCGGCGCAGGCGCCACAGCATCGGGAACAGCGGCACCGCGACGACCAGGACGGCCAGCAGCGACCACCAGGCGACCCGGTACCAGGGGGTGCCGCCGTCGCCGTTCGCCGACTGGTCCAGCGGGAGCGTGCTCGCGCAGCCGTTCTCCTTGCGCTCCACCGCCGAGCAGCTCGCGCTCGCGGAGGGCGCCGTGGAGGGGGCCGCGCTCGCCGAGGCAGAGTTCTCCGGGACCGCCGGAACCGTCGTGTCCGAGGTGTCCGGCAGCGTGTACTCCGGGGTCGAGCCCCGGGTCGGCGTCGGCTCGAAGCGGGTCCAGCCGATGCCCTCGAAGTACAGCTCGGGCCAGGCGTGCGCGTCCTTCAGGCTCACCTCGACCGTGCCGTTCCCCTGCGGGGTGCCCGGCGCGAAGCCGACCGCGACCCGGGCCGGGATGCCCAGCGTGCGGGCCATGGCGGCCATCGCGAACGAGTAGTGGATGCAGAAGCCCTGCTTGTCCCGCAGGAAACGGGCGATCGCGTCCGGGCCCGTACCCACGTCGACCTGGGTGTCGTACTGGAAGCCGCCCGTCACCGCGAAGTAGTCCTGGAGGGCGACCGCCTTCGCGTAGTCCGTCTCGGCGCCGCGGGTGATCTGGCGGGCCTGCTGCCACACCACCTGCGGCAGCGAGGACGGCACCTCGGTGTAGTCGCCGAGGATCGACGAGCGGGCCTCGGGCGCCGCCGCCAGCTGCTCGGCCGTCGGCTGCACCTCCAGGCTGTTGACCTGGTACGTCAGCCCCCGGGTGTTCTGGCCGTGGTCGCCGACGAGGGTCATGCCCTCCGGCTCGAACCGCCAGTTCCCCTTGATCTGGACCCCGCTCGGCGGGTACGGCATCGGCAGCCAGTCCTGGGCGTACCAGTCGGCGGCCGTGATCTGGGTGGTGATCTCCGTGCGCTTCACGGAGGAGCGCAGGCCCGTCGGGGTCGGGAAGTCCTGGGGGACCTCCTGGATGCGTTTGCGGGACGGGCGCCAGGTGGTGCCGTCGAAGTCGTCCAGGGAGACGATCCGCAGGTACATGTCCGACAGGTTGTTGGAGTTCGTACGGACCGTCAGGACCGTGCGGTCCTGGTCGATGTTGAGGCTGTCGCGCAGGGAGACCAGGGGGTTGACCGCGGAGATCGTGCCCCCGCCGCCGTTGCCCGCGCCGACGCCCGCGCCCGTGCCGTCCAGGAGGCCGCCCTGGATCGCGGGCAGCGGAAGGAGCGGGACGACCAGGGCGACGCCGAGAGCGGCCATGCCGATCCGCCGGCCCGTCCGCACCGGGGCCACCGGGCCCTCCGACGCGCCCGGACCGCCGGGAGAGCGCGGGGCGCCGCCGAAGACGCGGCCCCACTGGGAGAGCCGCTCGCGGCCCTCGGCGAGCAGCAGCATCAGATAGCCGGCCGCCGCGACCAGGAACCACAGCCAGTCGGAGCCGCCGTCGGACAGCCCCGCCGCCACCGAGTACAGGGCGAGCAGCGGCAGCCCGGCCGGGGCGGCGTTGCGGAAGGTCACCGCGAGGGTGTCGACCAGCAGGCCGATCACCAGGACGCCGCTGATCAGCATCAGGCGGATGCCGTCGGACAGAGGGGCTGGGATGGCGTACCGCCCCACGTCGTCCCCGCCGGCCTGGAAGAGGTCCGCGAAACGCGTGATCGCCTCGGGGCCGGGGACGATGCCCGCGAGGGCCTGCTCGCGGGCGAAGACCACGGTCAGCAGCAGGACCATGGCCAGCGACTGCGCCGCGACCGTCAGCGGCCGGGCCAGCGGGACGCGGCGGGCCGCCGCCCCCACGCCCGACTGGACCAGCAGGAGCAGCACCGCCTGGAGGAACCAGGAGCTGCGCTCGACCAGCGGCAGCAGGGCGGTCGCCGCCATCAGCGTCGCCGCCGCGGAGCACAGCGTCAGCCTCGCCCGCCCGCTCATGATCCCGTCCTTCCGCTCAGGCCCACCACGCCGGACCGCTCCCGGTCCGCCTGGCGCCACAGGTCTTCCATCGAGGCGCCCCGGGGCACGCTCACGGCCGTCCAGCCCGCGTCCCTCAGCATCCTCAGCCGTTCATCCTGTGCCGTCTGCCCCTTCATCGGATCGGACCCGCCGTTCGGTTCACGGCTCGGTTCACGGCTCCACGAGTCGTTGTCGATCAGGAACGCGATCGCGCCCCTGCTGCGCTGGCGCATCTTCGCGGCCACGGCCGCCTGCTCCTCGTCCAGGTCGCCGAGGAACGCGACGAGGAGGCCCTCGTTGCCGCCGCGCAGGACGTCGTACGAGCGGGAGAGGCCCGCGCCGTCGGAGTGGTCGACGACCGCGAGGGTGTCCATCATCAGGCCGGCCGCCTCGGCGGACTCGCCGCCGCCGACGAAGCCCTCGGTGCCCTCGCCGGGGACGGAGCTGCCGGTGTCGGTGAGGAGGCGGACCGTGAAGCCGCGTTCCAGCATGTGCGTCAGGACCGACGCGGCGCCCGAGACGGCCCACTCGAACGGGGCGTCGGGGCCGACGCCGTCGTACGCGATGCCCCGGGTGTCCAGGAGGACCGTGCACCGGGAGCGCTGGGGCTGTTCCTCGCGGCGGACCATCAGCTCGCCGTAGCGGGCGGTCGAGCGCCAGTGGACGCGGCGCAGGTCGTCGCCGTAGCGGTAGCCGCGCGGGATCACGTCGTCCTCGCCGGCCAGGGCGAGGGAGCGCTGGCGGCCGTCGCCGTACCCCTTCGCCTCGCCGCTGAAGCGGACCGGGGGGAGGGGGTCGACCCGGGGGATCACCGTCAGGGTGTCGTACGAGGAGAAGGACCGGGTCAGTTCGCACATGCCGAAGGGGTCGGACAGGCGGAGCTGGAGGGGGCCCAGGGGGTAGCGGCCCCGCAGGTCGGAGCGGACCCGGTAGGAGACCTCGCGGCGACCGCCGGCCTCGACGCGGTCCAGGACGAAGCGGGGGCGCGGGCCGAGGACGTACGGGACCCGGTCCTGGAGCATCAGCAGGCCGGTGGGCATCCGGGAGACGTTGTCCATCCGCAGGTGCACCCGGGCCTCGCTGCCGGCCGGCACGCGCGCGGGAGACAGCCGGCGGCTCCCCGCCACCCGGTACCGCGTCCGGTACAGCACACCCGCGCAGATCAGCGGCAGCACCGCGAGCAGCAGCCCGACCCGCAGCAGATCCGGCTGGCCGAGCACGTACGCGCAGACGGCCGCGGCTATCCCGGCCGCCAGGAACGACCGCCCCCGCGTGGTCAGCCCGGCGAGCGCGGTCCGCATCCCGCCCTTCTCCCCCCGCCCGCCGTCACCACGGCCACCGGCGCCGCCCCCGCCGGAGGCTCCGCCCGACGGCGCCCCCGAAGCGCGCGGCCCGTTCACCGGAGGTGCGGCGGGCCGCGCGGGATAGACCCCCGGACCGGCCCCTCCGACACGCCCGCTCGGCGCCGCACCCGCCGGCCGCCCGCCAGGAGCGGTCCCGGTGGGCCGTTCGGCTCGTGCCGGGTTCGGGTGGCCGGTGCCAGGGGTCTCTCTGGGGTCGCCCTGGGGGGCACCCCCGGAGGTCATCACAGGCTCCGCGAGCCGTACGGCCGGCCGTAGTCGCGGGGCTGCTGGGGGGTGGCGGGGACGGGGGTGCGCTGGAGGATCTCCTCGACGACCTGTTCCGAGGTGCGGCGGTTCAGCTGGGCCTGGGCCGTCGGGAGGAGGCGGTGGGCGAGGACGGCGACCGCGAGGTTCTGGATGTCGTCCGGGAGGGCGTAGTCGCGGCCGGAGAGGGCGGCGGTGGCCTTGGCCGCGCGCAGGAGGTGGAGCGTGGCGCGCGGGGAGGCGCCCAGTCTGAGGTCGGGGTGGACACGGGTCGCGGCGACCACGTCGACCGCGTACCGCTTGACCGCCTCGGCGACGTGCACGCCGCGGACCGCCTCGACGAGCTTGACGATCTCGTGCGCGTGGGCGACCGGCTGGAGGTCTTCCAGGGGGCTCACCGCGCCGTGGACGTCGAGCATCTCCAGCTCGGCCTCCGGGCTCGGGTAGCCGATGGAGACCCGGGCCATGAAGCGGTCGCGCTGCGCCTCGGGGAGCGGGTAGGTGCCCTCCATCTCGACCGGGTTCTGCGTCGCGACGACCATGAAGGGGCTCGGCAGCTCGTACGACTGCCCGTCGATGGTGACCTGGCGCTCCTCCATGGACTCCAGGAGCGCGGACTGCGTCTTCGGCGAGGCGCGGTTGATCTCGTCGCCGATCACGATCTGCGCGAAGATCGCACCGGGCTTGAACTCGAAGTCACGCTGCTGCTGGTCCCAGATGGAGACACCGGTGATGTCCGACGGCAGCAGGTCCGGCGTGAACTGGATACGCCGGACCGAGCAGTCGATGGACTTCGCCAGCGTCTTGGCCAGCATGGTCTTGCCCACACCGGGGACGTCCTCGATCAGCAGGTGCCCCTCGGCGAGCAGCACGGTCAGCGCGAGTCGTACGACCTCGGGCTTGCCCTCGATCACCCCCTCCACCGACCCGCGGACCCTGTCCACGGTGGTGGTCAGATCAGTGAGGCTCGCTCGTTCGTCATAGGTCGTCACCCGGCCCTCCTCGGCCCGTACTGTTCCGGGCCGCCGCTGTCGTGCGAACCGGCCCACCCCGAATCACGGACGCCGCCCCCGGAATGTTCGGCTCGGCGCCCTCACCGCATTCTTGCCGCCGTTACCGATTCGTGTCACTCGCCTGTGGATAACTGTCGGAGATATGTCCTGGGCTGCGGCTTTTGCCGGTAATGGTGACAGGAAGTTGACAGGGCGCGGACCCCGTATCGCCCGCTCAGGCCGGGTCGATCTCGCGGAGCAGACCCGTCTTCACGTCGAAGACGAAGCCTCGCACATCGTCGGCGTGCAGCAGGAACGGTGACGTGCGCACCCGCTGCATGGACTGCCGGACGTCCTGGTCGACGTCCCGGAACGCCTCCACCGCCCACGCGGGACGCTGGCCGACCTCCATCTCCAGCTCCGTGCGGAAGTCCTCGGTGATCGCCTCCAGGCCGCAGCCGGTGTGGTGGATGAGGACGATCGAGCGGGTCCCCAGCTTGCGCTGGCTGATGGTGAGCGAGCGGATCACGTCGTCGGTGACCACGCCGCCCGCGTTGCGGATGGTGTGGCAGTCGCCCAGCTCCAGGCCGAGCGCGGCGTGCAGGTCGAGACGGGCGTCCATGCAGGCCACGACCGCGACACGCAGGACGGGCCGGGCGTCCATGCCGGGGTCGGCGAACGCGGAGGCGTAGCGCTCGTTCGCGTGCACCAGCCGGTCGGTGACCGTGCTGTCGCGAGGTATGGCGCCTTCGGGGTCGGTCGATACGGATGCGGAAGTCGTCATAACCATGACGGTACTGGTCACCGGCGTTCCGGTCCCGTTGTGAGAAGGGAAAATGAGGGTCATCGCACCCTCGGTGTGAGGTAAGCCACAAGAGTGGCCAGGTGGGGGCCCAAAGGGTGATTTCTCGTGCCGTGCGACCGCCACCAGATGTCCCGCGCGCGGGGCCCGCGACGCGCAGGCCGGTTGATTGACCGAGAGACAGCGTGGACTAAAGTGACGCGAAGCGGGAGGCGCGGCAACGGTGGCTCTCCCTGCTGAGCGAACCTGAGCGAACTTCCCCGTGGGACCCCGGCCCGGCCGCCCGTCGTCTCCCCGCGTGCGCGGCGCGTACGTACGGGCCCCGCCGGTAACTGAGAGGGCCCCTTGAGCAACAGCCGACACGTCCCCGTGATGCTCCACCGGTGCCTGGACCTGCTGGCACCAGCGCTTCAGGAGCCGGGAGCGGTCGTCGTCGACTGCACACTCGGGCTCGGCGGACACAGCGAAGCCCTCCTGGAGCGGTTCCCCGAGGCCCGGCTCGTCGCCCTCGACCGGGACAAGGAGGCGCTGCGGCTCTCGGGCGAGCGCCTCGCGCCCTTCGGCGAGCGCGCCACCCTCGTCCACGCCGTCTACGACGAACTCCCCGACGTCCTCGAACGGCTCGGCCACGCGCGCGTGCAGGGCGTGCTGTTCGACCTCGGCGTCTCCTCCATGCAGCTCGACGAGGCCGACCGGGGCTTCGCCTACGCGCAGGACGCGCCCCTCGACATGCGCATGGACCAGACGACCGGCATCAGCGCCGCCGAGGTCCTCAACACGTACCCCGGCGGGGAGTTGGTGCGCATCCTGCGCGCGTACGGCGAGGAGAAGCAGGCCAAGCGGATCGTCTCGGCGGTCGTCCGGGAGCGGGAGAAGGAGCCGTTCGCCAACAGCGCGCGGCTCGTCGAGGTGATCCGGGGGGCGCTGCCGCAGGCCGCGATGCGGACCGGCGGGAACCCCGCCAAGCGGACCTTCCAGGCGCTGCGCATCGAGGTCAACGGCGAACTGTCGGTGCTGGAGCGGGCGATCCCGGCGGCCGTCAAGTCGCTGGGCGTGGGCGGGCGGATCGCCGTCCTGGCGTACCAGTCCCTCGAAGACCGCCTGGTCAAGCAGGTGTTCGCGGCCGGCGCCGCCAACACGGCGCCGCCCGGCCTGCCGATCGTGCCCGAGCGCTACCAGCCCCGGCTCAAGCTGCTCACGCGCGGTGCCGAACTTCCCACCGAGGAAGAGATCGCCGAGAACCGCCGGGCCGCCCCCGCGCGGCTGCGGGGCGCCGAGCGCATCAGGGAGGACGTCGAGTGAGCCGGTCAGGGAGCCGACCGCGGAGTTCCCGAAGCGAGCTGATTCACACATCTGAGCGATTCGGGTCGGTCCGTGCATCTTCGCGGGGGCTTCGGACGTCCTACCGGGTGGAGGCGCGATGAGATCTGAACTCAAGGGACGGCTGGCCGGGTTGCTGCCGGTCGGGGGCGGTGCGCAGGCCGGGCGGACACCGTTCGTGCTGCTGGTCGTCGTCCTGCTCGGCGGTGGGCTGATCGGGCTGCTGGTGCTCAACTCCGCGCTCAGCGAAGGGTCGTTCAAGATGGACGACCTCCAGCGGGAGACCAAGAGCCTCACCGACGAACAGCAGGCGCTCCAGCGGGACATCGACTCCTACTCCGCGCCGGACGCCCTCCAGAAGCGCGCCCGCGAACTCGGCATGGTCCCCGGCGGCGACCCCGCCTTCCTCCAGCCGGACGGCGCCGTCAAGGGCGTCCCGTCCCCCGCCGCACAGCCCTCCGGCACCCACGCGCGCGAATCCGTACGGCCCCCCGAGGCGATCACGCTGTCGCAGACGAACCAGAGCACGGCGGGCCGGAACACGACAGGCGGGACGACGGCGGGCCAGACCGCAGCCGGCCAGAACACCGCGAACACCGCCGCGAACACCCCCGCGAACCAGAGCCAGGTGAATCAGCAGTCCCAGCCGGGGCAGGCGCCGAACCAGCAGCCCCCCACCCTCCCCCAGACCCCCGCCCAGCCCCCCGTATCCCCCGCCCCCACAACCTCCGGCAGGTGACGGAAGTGTCCGACAGGGAACCGCCCCGCCGGCGCGTACCCGGCCCCGCCCGCCCCCCGCGCCCCGCGCAGGGAGCCCAGCGCCGGCCCGGACCGGGGGCGCGGCCTCCCGTACGGCGCCCCGCGCCCCCGCGCCCCCCGGCCGCCAAGACGCTCCGCCTCGGCAGCCCCCGGCCCCGCCTGCGCATGGTCGGCGTGGCCCTCGCCCTCGTCCTCACCGCGTTCGTCGTCCGCCTCCTCCAGGTCCAGGCGGTCGACGCGAGCACGTACACCGCGAAGGCCGAGCAGAACCGGTACGTCGGGCAGGTGCTCGCGGCCGAGCGCGGCGAGATCACGGACCGCAGCGGCGTAGCCCTCGCGACCAGCGAGGACGCGTACGACATCACCGCGGACCCGACGATGTTCGCGGCGAAGGAGCTGAAGATCGACGACGGCCCCGAACAGGCCGCCGCGCTGCTCGCGCCGATCCTCGGCCAGGACCAGTCCGCCCTGGTCGCGAAGCTCCGCCCGAAGAACTCCGCCTCCCGGTACGCGAAACTGGCCTCCCGTCAGACCCCGCAGGTCTGGAAGCAGATCCGCGACCTCAGGGCGACCCTCGCGACCAAGGCGAGCACCGACAAGACCGCGGTGAACGTCCTCGGCGGCGTCTTCGCGGTCCCCAGCAGCAAGCGCGTGTACCCCAACGGCGACCTCGCCGCCGGGATACTGGGCTGGGTGAACGCAGAGGGCGTCGGCGGCGGTGGCGTCGAGCAGCAGCTGAACAAGACGCTGGCCGGGAAGGACGGCAAGATCCGGTACGCCCAGTCGGGCGGCCGGCAGGTGCCGACGGCCGGGTCGACGGAGACGCCCGCCGTCCCCGGTTCGGACATCGAGCTGACCATCGACCGGGACATCCAGTGGGCCGCGCAGAACGCGATCACGGAACAGGTCCAGAAGTCGAAGGCCGACCGCGGGTACGTCATCGTCCAGGACACCCGCACCGGCGAGATCCTCGCCATGGCGAACTCCCCGGGCTTCGACCCGAACGACCTCTCCTCGGCGACCTCGGCGAACATGGGCAACCCGGCCGTCCAGGACGCCTACGAGCCCGGTTCCACCGCCAAGGTCGTCTCCATGGCGGCCGTCCTGGAGGAGAACGCGGCGACCCCGCTGACCAAGGTGACCGTGCCGAACCGGCTGCACCGCGGCGACCGGCTCTTCCAGGACGACATCGACCACCCGACCTGGTACCTCACCCTGAACGGCGTCCTCGCGAAGTCGTCCAACATCGGCACGATCCTCGCCACCGGGCAGCTCGGCAAGACGCAGCCCGAGGCCAACCAGGTCCTCTACTCCTACCTGCGCAGGTTCGGCGTCGGACAGCCCACCGGCCTCGGCTTCCCCGGCGAGACCCGGGGCATCCTCGCCCCGGCCGCCGACTGGTCGACCTCCCAGCAGTTCACGATCCCGTTCGGCCAGGGCATGTCCGTGAGCGCCCTCCAGGCGGCCTCCGTGTACTCGACGATCGCCAACGGCGGCGTCCGCGTCGAACCGACGCTGGTGCGCGGCACGGAAGGCCCCGACGGCCGGTTCACGCCGGCCCCCGCGCCGCAGACCTCACGGGTCGTCAGCGAGAAGACCGCCAAGACCCTGAGCCAGATGCTGGAGTCCGTGGTCGACGACCAGGAGGGCACCGGCACCAAGGCCCGAATCCCGGGCTACCGGGTGGCCGGCAAGACGGGCACCGCCAACCGAGTCGATCCCGCCACCGGCACGTACAAGGGGTACACGTCCTCCTTCGCGGGCTTCGCGCCCGCCGACAACCCGCGCGTCACCGTCTACTGCGCCATCCAGAACGCGACGAAAGGCAGCTACTTCGGCGGCCAGATCTGCGGGCCGATCTTCAAGCAGGTCATGGAGTTCGCCCTGAAGACCCTCCAGGTCCCGCCCACCGGGACGAAGTCCGCCAGCCTCCCCGTGACCTTCACGCCGTGAGACGCGTGAGTGCCCTGTCCCTCCCGTTCAGCGCCGAACAGCCAGGAACCAGCCCGTGACCATGATCACTCCCGATCCGGGGAACCACCCCCGGCCCCCGTCCTCGCTTCGCTCCGGAGCGGGTCGGCCCGGTACGCTCACCGCCGTGCCACAAGCTGATCAGTCCCGAACCCACCGGACACCCCGGCCCGCACAGGTCGTCGCGACCCCTCTCGCGGACCTCGCCGACCGGCTGGGAGTGCCGGGACCGCAGAGCGCCGCCGAGGTCACGGGCATCACCCACGACTCGCGCGCCGTCCGCCCCGGCGACCTGTACGTCGCCCTCGCGGGCGCCCGCGCGCACGGCGCCGACTTCGTCGCCCAGGCCGCGAGCCAGGGGGGAGCGGCCGTCCTGACCGACCCGGCGGGCGAGGAGCGCGCCGCCGCGACCGGCCTGCCGGTGCTCGTCGTCGACGACCCGCGCGGACGGATGGGCGAACTGGCGGCGGCGATCTACGGCCGTCCGGGCGAGGGCCTGCTCCAGATCGGCATCACCGGCACCTCCGGCAAGACCACCACCGCCTACCTCGTCGAGGGCGGCCTGCCGCAGCCCGCCGGGCTCATCGGCACCGTCGAGACCCGCATCGGCGAGGAGCGGATCAAGTCCGAGCGCACCACCCCCGAGGCCACCGACCTCCAGGCCCTCTTCGCCGTCATGCGCGAACGCGGCGTCGAGGCGGTCGCCATGGAGGTCTCCAGCCACGCGCTGGCCCTCGGCCGGGTCGACGGCTGCGTCTTCGACGTCGCCGTCTTCAACAACCTCAGCCCGGAGCACATGGAGTTCCACTCCGACATGGAGGACTACTTCCGGGCCAAGGCGCAGCTGTTCACCCGCAAGCGCAGCAAACGCGGCGTCGTCAACTACGACGACGAGTACGGCCGTCGGCTCGTCGCCGAGTCCGAGGTCCCGGTCGTCACCTTCTCCGCCGAGGGCCACCCGGACGCCGACTGGCGCGCGGTGGACGTGCACATCGGCGCGATGGACTCGGACTTCACGGTCGTCGCCCCGGACGGGACGCGGATCGTCGCCAAGTCCCCGATCCCCGGCCCGTTCAACGTGGCCAACAGCCTCGCCGCGATCGTCGCACTCGCAACCGCCGGGGTCGATCCGCACGCCGCCGCCGAGGGCGTCGCCGGGGTGCCCGGGGTGCCGGGGCGCCTGGAGCGGGTGGACGCCGGGCAGCCGTACCTCGCGGTCGTCGACTACGCGCACAAGACGGACGCCGTCGAGTCGGTGCTCAAGGCGCTGCGCAAGGTCACCAAGGGGCGGCTGCACGTCGTCCTCGGCTGCGGCGGCGACCGGGACGTCACGAAGCGGGCCCCGATGGGCGCCGCGGCGGCCCGGCTCGCCGACACGGCCGTGCTGACCTCCGACAACCCCCGCTCCGAGGACCCCCTCGCGATCCTCACCGCGATGCTCGACGGCGCCGCCTCGGTGCCGGCCCACGAGCGCGGCGAGGTGCTGCTGTTCGAGGACCGGGCCGCGGCGATCGCGGCGGCCGTGGGCCGCGCGCAGGCCGGGGACACCGTGCTGGTCGCGGGCAAGGGCCACGAACAGGGCCAGGACATCGCCGGGGTGGTGCGTCCCTTCGACGACCGCCAGGTGCTTCGAGAAGCCATCCAGAAGACCCAGGGATGAACTTGTGATCGCCCTCTCCCTCGCCGAGATCGCTGAAGTCGTCGGCGGGCAGATTCACGCCATACCGGATACGTCCGCGCGCGTCACGGGCCCCGTCGTCCGCGACTCCCGCGAGGCCGGACCCGGCAGCCTCTTCGTCGCCTTCGTCGGCGAGCGCGTCGACGGCCACGACTACGCGCGGCAGGTCGTCGACGCGGGCGCGGTCGCCGTCCTGGCGTCCCGCCCGGTGGACGCGCCCGCGATCGTCGTGGACGACGTCACCAAAGCGTTGGGCGCCCTCGCCCGTCACGTCGTACGACGCCTGGGCGCGACGCCTGTCGCGCTCACCGGGTCGGCCGGCAAGACCAGCACCAAGGACCTCATCGCCCAGGTGCTGAACAGCAACGCGCCGACGATCTGGCCCGAAGGCAACCTCAACAACGAGATCGGCCTGCCGCTGACCGCGCTGCGCGCCACCGACGAGACGAAGTACCTCGTCCTGGAGATGGGCGCGCGCTATATCGGCGACATCGCCTACCTCACACAGCTGACGCCCCCGAAGATCGGCCTCGTCCTCAACGTCGGCACCGCCCACATCGGCGAGTTCGGCGGCCGGGAGCAGATCGCGCAGGCCAAGGGTGAACTCGTCGAGAGCCTGCCCCCGGCGGCGGAGGGCGGCGCGGCCGTCCTGAACGCCGACGACCCGCTGGTCCGGGCCATGGCCTCCCGTACGGCGGCGAAGGTGGTCCTTTTCGGCGAGAGCGACGAAGCGGACGTTCGCGCCGAGAACGTGCGACTCACGGACAGCGGACAGCCCTCCTTCAGGCTTCGCACACCCTCCGGTGCGAGTGACGTGACCATGCGCCTGTACGGTGAGCACCACGTGTCGAACGCGCTCGCCGCCGCCGCCGTCGCCCATGAGCTGGGCATGTCCGCACACGAGATCGCCACGGCGCTCTCCGGAGCGGGCACCCTCTCCCGCTGGCGGATGGAGGTCACCGAGCGCCCGGACGGCGTGACGATCGTCAACGACGCCTACAACGCGAACCCCGAGTCCATGCGAGCGGCCCTGCGCGCGCTCGTGGCCATGGGCAAGGGGCGGCGGACCTGGGCGGTGCTCGGCAAGATGGCCGAGCTCGGGGACGAGGCGCTCGCCGAGCACGACGCGGTCGGACGGCTCGCCGTCCGGCTCAATGTCGGCAAGCTCGTGGCGGTCGGCGGCAGGGAAGCCGCCTGGCTGCAACTGGGCGCAT
The DNA here is from genome assembly GCF_040610055.1 of Streptomyces sp. NPDC004539. Lineage (NCBI taxonomy): Bacteria > Bacillati > Actinomycetota > Actinomycetes > Kitasatosporales > Streptomycetaceae > Streptomyces > Streptomyces sp. NPDC004539. Next base: position 101,118 of record NZ_JBEXLS010000016.1, read on the forward strand.
ACAACGAGGGTTCGTGGGGTGAGGAGTCGGTGCACGTGTCCGACGCACAGGCGGCTGTCGACCTGTTGCGCAGCGAGTTGCGCCCGGGGGACGTCGTGCTCGTGAAGGCGTCCCGGTCGGTCGGTCTGGAGAGTGTCGCCGAGGCGCTGCTCGCCGCTGAGGGCGAGGTCTCCGCCCGATGATGAAGCAGATCCTGTTCGCGGGAGTCATTGGTCTGTTCCTGTCGCTGGTCGGCACCCCGCTGCTGATCAAGCTGCTGGCCCGCAAGGGCTACGGCCAGTACATCCGCGACGACGGCCCGCGCGGGCACGCCAGCAAGCGCGGTACGCCGACCATGGGCGGTATCGCGTTCATCCTCGCGACGGTCGCCGCCTACTTCGGCGCGAAGATCATCGCCGGGAAGCCGCCGACCTACTCGGGTCTGCTGGTGCTCGGCCTGATGGTGGGCATGGGCCTGGTCGGCTTCCTGGACGACTACATCAAGATCGTCAAGCGGCGCTCGCTCGGTCTGCGGGCCAAGGCGAAGATGGCCGGTCAGCTGATCGTCGGCATCGGCTTCGCCGTGCTGGCACTCCAGTTCGCGGACAACAGGGGCAATACGCCCGCGTCCACGAAACTGTCGTTCATCACGGACTTCGGCTGGTCCATCGGCCCGGTGCTGTTCGTCGTCTGGGCGCTGTTCATGATCCTGGCCATGTCCAACGGCGTGAACCTGACGGACGGTCTGGACGGCCTCGCCACCGGCGCGTCGGTGCTGGTCTTCGGCGCCTACACGTTCATCGGCGTCTGGCAGTACCAGGAGTCCTGCGCCAACGGCGAGACGCTCACCAACCCGAACGCCTGCTTCGAGGTGCGCGACCCGCTCGACCTCGCGGTCGTGTCGGCGGCGCTGATGGGCGCCTGCCTCGGCTTCCTGTGGTGGAACACCTCGCCGGCCAAGATCTTCATGGGCGACACCGGCTCGCTGGCCCTCGGCGGCGTGCTGACCGGCCTCGCGATCTGCTCCCGCACGGAGCTGCTCGTCGCCCTCATGGGCGGCCTGTTCGTCCTCATCACCATGTCGGTCGTCATCCAGGTCGGCTCGTTCCGCCTCACCGGCAAGCGCGTCTTCCGGATGGCGCCACTCCAGCACCACTTCGAACTCAAGGGCTGGTCCGAGGTCCTGATCGTGGTCCGCTTCTGGATCATCCAGGGCATCTGCGTCATCGTCGGACTCGGCCTCTTCTACGCGGGATGGGCAGCGGACAAGTGACCGACTGGCAGGGAAAGCGTGTCGTCGTCGCCGGACTCGGCGTCTCGGGCGTTCCGGCGGCCAAGGTGCTGCGCGAACTGGGCGCGGAGGTCACCGTCGTCAACGACGGCGACGACGACCGCTCGCGTGCGCAGGCCGACGAACTGCGGGCGCTCGGCGTCACCGTCCGCCTCGGCGACGGCAGCACCCTGCCCGAGGGCACGGACCTCGTCGTCACGGCGCCGGGCTGGCGGCCCGACAAGCCCCTCTTCACGGCGGCCCGCGCGGCCGGCGTCGAGATCTGGGGCGACGTCGAACTCGCCTGGCGCCTGCGCGGCCCCGACGCCCCGTCCTGGCTGTGCGTCACCGGCACCAACGGCAAGACGACGACCACCCAGATGCTGGCGTCGATCCTGACGGCCGCCGGCCTGCGCACGGCCGCCGTCGGCAACATCGGCGTCTCCCTGCTGGACGCGGTGAACGGCGACTACGACGTCCTCGCCGTCGAGCTCTCCAGCTACCAGCTCCACTGGGCGCCCTCCCTGCGCGCCCACTCCGCCGCCGTCCTGAACCTCGCCCCGGACCACCTCGACTGGCACGGCTCCATGGAGGCGTACGCCGCCGACAAGGGCCGCGTGTACGAGGGCAACCGGGTCGCCTGCGTCTACAACGTCGCCGACAAGGCCACCGAGGACCTGGTGCGCGAGGCGGACGTCGAGGAGGGGTGCCGGGCGATCGGCTTCACCCTCGGCACGCCCGGACCTTCCCAGCTCGGCGTCGTCGAGGGCATCCTCGTCGACCGCGCGTTCGTCGAGAACCGGCACCAGAACGCGCAGGAGCTGGCCGAGGTCGCGGACGTCAACCCGCCGGCCCCGCACAACATCGCCAACGCCCTCGCCGCCGCCGCCCTCGCGCGCGCGTTCGGGGTGCCCGCCAAGGCCGTCCGGGACGGTCTGCGCGCCTTCACCCCGGACGCCCACCGCATCGCCCACGTGGCGGACGTGGCGGGCGTCGCGTACGTCGACGACTCCAAGGCGACCAACACCCACGCCGCGCAGGCGTCGTTGGCCGCGTACGAGTCGATCGTGTGGATCGCCGGGGGCCTCGCGAAGGGGGCCGCCTTCGACGAGTTGGTGGCCTCGTCCGCCGAACGGCTGCGGGGGGTCGTCCTGTTGGGCGCGGACCGTGCGCTCATCCGGGAGGCCCTGGCGCGACACGCGCCCGAGGTACCCGTCGTGGACCTCGACCGGACCGACACTGGGGCGATGCTCCAGGCGGTGCGGGAGGCCCAGCGCCTCGCGACCGAGGGCGACACCGTACTTCTCGCCCCGGCGTGCGCCTCGATGGACATGTTCACCAATTACAACCAGCGTGGGGACGCGTTCGCGGAGGCCGTTCGCGAGATCGGCTGATGGCGGGTTCTCCAGGAAATCAGGGGGTTGCCGTCACGTGTCCAGTAGCCGTACCGGGCGTCCTCCCACCCAGCGGGTCGTACGCCAGCCCGTCGTGCAGAGCCCCCGCGACAAGCGCGACAATCCGTTCGTACGCCTCCATGCCCGGGCCCGCAGAGCCTGGGACCGGCCTCTCACCGCCTACTACCTGATCCTGGGCGGGAGTCTCCTCATCATCGTGCTCGGGCTCGTGATGGTGTACTCCGCGTCCCAGATCACCGCGCTCCAGAAGTCGCTGCCCGGGAGCTTCTTCTTCCGCAAACAGTTCCTCGCCGCGTGCATCGGCGCCGTCCTGCTGATCGCCGCCTCCCGGATGCCGGTCAAACTGCACCGGGCGCTGGCCTACCCGATCCTCGCGGGGGCCGTGTTCCTGATGGCGCTCGTGCAGGTGCCGGGGATAGGGAAGACCGTCAACGGCAACCAGAACTGGATCGCGGTCGGGGGGTCGTTCCAGATCCAGCCGAGCGAGTTCGGGAAGCTGGCGCTCGTGCTGTGGGGGGCCGATCTGCTCGCCCGCAAACAGGACCGCAAGCTGCTGACGCAGTGGAAGCACATGCTCGTCCCGCTCGTCCCGGTGACGTTCATGCTCCTCGGACTCATCATGATCGGCGGGGACATGGGCACCGCGATCATCCTCACGGCCGTCCTGTTCGGCCTGTTGTGGCTCGCGGGGGCGCCCACCCGGCTCTTCGTGGGGGTGCTGTCGGTGGCCACCCTGATCGGGTTCGTCCTGATCAAGACGAGCCCCAACCGCATGGCCCGGCTCCAGTGCATCGGCGCGACCGACCCCAAGGCGGGACCGGTCGACTGCTGGCAGGCGGTGCACGGCATCTACGCCCTCGCGTCCGGCGGGATCTTCGGCTCGGGGCTCGGGGCGAGCGTGGAGAAATGGGGCCAACTGCCCGAAGCGCACACCGACTTCATCTTCGCCGTCACCGGTGAGGAACTGGGCCTCGCGGGGACGCTGTCGGTCCTCGCCCTCTTCGCGGCTCTAGGCTATGCGGGTATCCGCGTGGCCGGACGCACGGAGGACCCCTTCGTCAGGTATGCCGCGGGAGGCGTGACCACCTGGATCATGGCGCAGGCCGTGATCAACATCGGTGCGGTGCTCGGTCTGCTGCCGATCGCCGGTGTCCCGCTCCCGCTGTTCTCCTACGGGGGTTCGGCCCTGCTGCCGACCATGTTCGCCGTCGGGCTGCTGATCGCGTTCGCGCGTGAGGACCCCGCCGCGCGGGCGGCGCTTGCGATGCGGCAGACCCGCTCTGCTAGAAAGCGGGGCGGGAACCCTCGGGAACCCCGGAGATGGAACACGATGCGACGGCGTGCCCCGGCACGCACGTCCGGAGAGCGGTGAATTTCGGTGCATGTCGTACTCGCAGGCGGAGGGACCGCCGGCCACATCGAGCCCGCGCTCGCCCTCGCGGACGCCCTGCGCAGGCAGGACCCGACCGTGGGCATCACGGCCCTGGGCACGGAACGGGGCCTGGAGACCACGCTGGTCCCGCAGCGCGGCTACGAGCTGGCGCTGATCCCGGCCGTACCGCTGCCCCGCAAGCCCACCCCCGAGCTGATCACCGTCCCGGGCCGGCTGCGCGGCACGATCAAGGCCACCGAGCAGATCCTGGAGCGCACCAAGGCGGACTGCGTCGTCGGCTTCGGCGGCTACGTCGCCCTGCCCGGCTACCTCGCCGCCAAGCGCCTCGGTGTGCCGATCGTCATCCACGAGGCCAACGCCCGCCCCGGCCTGGCCAACAAGATCGGCTCCCGCTACGCCGCCCAGGTCGCCGTCTCCACGCCCGACAGCAAGCTGCGTGACGCCCGCTACATCGGCATCCCGCTGCGCCGCTCCATCGCCACCCTGGACCGCGCGGCGGCCCGCCCCGAGGCCCGGCACATGTTCGGCCTCGACCCGAACCTGCCGACGCTGCTCGTGACCGGCGGCTCGCAGGGCGCCCGGCGGCTCAACGAGGTCGTCCAGCAGGTCGCGCCCTGGCTCCAGCAGGCCGGTATCCAGATCCTGCACGCGGTCGGCCCGAAGAACGAACTGCCGCACGTGCAGCAGATGCCGGGAATGCCGCCCTACGTCCCGGTAAGTTACCTGGACCGGATGGACCTCGCGTACGCCGCGGCCGACATGATGCTCTGCCGCGCGGGCGCGATGACCGTCGCCGAGCTCTCCGCCGTCGGACTCCCGGCCGCCTACGTCCCGTTGCCCATCGGCAACGGCGAACAGCGGCTGAACGCCCAGCCGGTGGTCAAGGCCGGTGGCGGACTGCTGGTCGACGACGCGGAACTGACGCCGGACTGGGTCCGGGAGAACGTCCTGCCCGTCCTCGCCGACCCGCACCGGCTGTACGAGATGTCCCGCGCCGCCGGTGAGTTCGGCCGCCGGGACGCGGACGAACTCCTCGTCCGCATGGTGTACGAGGCGATCGCCTCGCGCCGCTAGGCGTTCGACGAAGGGCAGGCAAGCGTGGCCGGAGGACCCACCACCGCCGAGCGCGGTACGGCACGTCGGCAGGGACCGCCCGGCCCGCCTCTCGTCCGCCGCCTGGGCCCGCGCAGGCTCCGTACGATCATCGCCCTGGCCGTCGCCGTCGTGCTCCTCGGAGCGGGCGGCGCCTGGGTGTTGTACGGCTCGCCGTGGCTGCGCGTCGACCACGTCTCCGTCTCGGGCACCGACGTGCTGACCCCGCAGCAGGTCCGGGCCGCGGCTCAAGTGCCCCTGGACACCCCGCTGGTGTCCATCGACACCGACGAGATCCGGTCACGTCTGGAGCGGGCGCTGCCGCGCGTGGACGAGGTCGACGTGTCGCGGTCCTGGCCGCACGGCGTCGTCCTCAAGGTGACCGAGCGGACCCCGGTCCTGCTGATCCGCTGGGGCAGCGGATACACCGAAGTCGACGACGAGGGCGTCCGGTTCGCGACCGTTCCCCAACCCCCGAAAGGCGCCCCGCTGTTGGAACTCTCGCTCACGAGCACCGGTTCCACCGCCGCGAGCCTGCGCCGCTTCGGCGAGGACCGCCTCGTCCGCGAGGCCGTCCGCACGGCCGGCAGCCTTCCGGCCGCCGTACTGAAAACCACAAAAACCATCAAAGTGCGTTCGTACGACGATATTTCACTGGAGCTGACGGACGGCCGGACCGTCGCGTGGGGGAGTGCCGAGAAGGGTGCGGCGAAGGCTCGCACACTCAGCGCTCTCATGAAAGCCGCGCCGGACGCCCGGCACTTCGACGTCAGCGTCCCCACCGCCCCCGCGTCATCCGGGAGTTGACGCACATATGCGCAGGCCAGCACCCTGGTTGGGCAGCGACATGGCTGATCACATAGGGTGAAAAGAAAAACGGGAGGTTCGGCGTGTTCGTTGAACGGGCGCCACTTGTCGACTTAGTGTCCTGTTCGGAAGACTCCAAGGAACAGGCACACTGGTAACCCTAAACTTCAGCGTTAGGGTTCGGGTCGGCGCTACGGACCGTCCCATTCGGCATCCGCCGTCGGGGGCACAGGCAACTGGGCCACGACGGCAACGTAATTCGAGGCGAGAGGCCTTCGACGTGGCAGCACCGCAGAACTACCTCGCAGTCATCAAGGTCATCGGTGTCGGCGGCGGTGGTGTCAATGCCATCAACCGGATGATCGAAGTCGGACTCAAGGGCGTCGAGTTCATCGCCATCAACACCGACGCTCAGGCGCTGTTGATGAGCGACGCAGACGTCAAGCTCGACGTCGGCCGCGAACTCACCCGCGGACTCGGCGCCGGCGCCAACCCGGCCGTCGGCCGCAAGGCCGCCGAGGACCACCGCGAGGAGATCGAGGAGGTCCTCAAGGGGGCCGACATGGTCTTCGTGACGGCCGGCGAGGGCGGCGGCACCGGCACCGGCGGCGCCCCCGTCGTCGCCAACATCGCGCGCAACCTCGGCGCCCTCACCATCGGCGTCGTCACCCGCCCGTTCACCTTCGAGGGCCGGCGCCGCGCCAACCAGGCCGAGGACGGCATCGCGGAGCTGCGCGAAGAGGTCGACACCCTCATCGTCATCCCCAACGACCGGCTGCTGTCCATCTCGGACCGCCAGGTCTCCGTCCTCGACGCCTTCAAGTCGGCCGACCAGGTCCTGCTCTCCGGTGTCCAGGGCATCACCGACCTCATCACCACCCCGGGTCTGATCAACCTCGACTTCGCCGACGTCAAGTCCGTGATGTCCGAGGCCGGTTCGGCGCTCATGGGCATCGGCTCCGCCCGCGGCGACGACCGCGCGGTGGCCGCTGCCGAGATGGCCATCTCCTCGCCGCTCCTCGAAGCCTCCATCGACGGCGCCCGCGGGGTCCTGCTCTCCATCTCCGGCGGCTCCGACCTCGGCCTGTTCGAGATCAACGAGGCCGCCCAGCTGGTCTCCGAGGCCGCCCACCCCGAGGCGAACATCATCTTCGGCGCCGTCATCGACGACGCCCTCGGCGACGAGGTCCGCGTCACCGTCATCGCGGCCGGCTTCGACGGCGGCCAGCCGCCCGCCCGCCGGGACAACGTGATCGGCTCGGCCTCCACCCGCCGCGAGGAGCCCGCCCCGGTCAGCCGCCCCGAGTCCCGCCCGTCCTTCGGCTCCCTGGGCAGCGTGACGCCCAAGGAGGACCCGGTACCCGTCCCGGAGCCGGTCGCCGACCTGCCGCCGCTGAACCCGCCGGTCCCGCCGTCCCGGACCTACTCGGACAGCGCCGCCGAGGAACTGGACGTACCGGACTTCCTGAAGTGATAGGACAGCGCGAGAGCGTGCGCGGCGCGCACTTCGCCTTCACCGACCGGTGGGGCGGGGTGAGCGCCGCTCCGTATGAGGAGCTCAACCTCGGCGGCGCGGTCGGCGACGACCCCGCCGCCGTCCTCGCCAACCGCGAACTGGCCGCCAAGTCGCTCGGGTTCGACCCGGCCGAGGTGGTCTGGATGAACCAGGTGCACGGCGCGGACGTCGAGATCGTCACCGCTCCCTGGGGTGAGCGCCCGGTCCCCGAGACCGACGCGATCGTCACCGCCCGGCGCGGTCTCGCCCTCGCCGTCCTCACCGCCGACTGCGTGCCCGTGCTGCTCGCCGACCCGGTCGCCGGTGTCGTCGCCGCGGCCCACGCGGGCCGGCCCGGCATGATCGCCGGGGTCGTCCCCGCCGCCGTCCGCGCGATGGCGGAACTCGGCGCCGAACCCGCCCGGATCACCGCCCGCACCGGACCCGCCGTCTGCGGCCGGTGCTATGAGGTGCCGTCACCGATGCGCGCCGAGGTCGCCGCGCTGGAACCGGCGGCGTACGCCGAGACGAGCTGGGGCACTCCCGCCGTCGACGTCGCCGCCGGAGTGCACGCGCAACTGGAGCGGCTCGGGGTGTGCGACCGGGCGCAGTCCCCGGTGTGCACGCTGGAGTCGCACGACCACTTCTCGTACCGCCGCGATCGCACCACAGGGCGACTCGCGGGATATGTCTGGTTGGACTGATGGGGCATGACGGACCGTAAGGACGAACTCGCCGGGAACCTGGCGAAGGTGGAGGAGCGCATCGCGCGCGCGTGCGCCGACGCCGGGCGGGCCCGGTCGGAGGTGACGCTGGTCGTCGTCACCAAGACCTATCCGGCGAGCGATGTGCGGATGCTGTCGGAACTCGGTGTGCGCCATGTCGCCGAGAACAAGGACCAGGACGCCGCGCCCAAGGCCGCCGAATGTGCGGATCTCCCGCTGACCTGGCACTTCGTCGGACAGTTGCAGACCAACAAGGCGCGTTCCGTGGTGGGTTACGCGGACTTCGTGCAGTCCGTGGACCGGGACCGGCTGGTCGTCTCGCTGTCCCGGGAGGCCGAGAAGGCCGGGCGTGAGGTCGGGTGCCTGATCCAGGTCGCGCTGGACGCCGGGGTGAGCGGGCGCGGGGAGCGCGGGGGCGTCGGGCCGGGGGGAATCGAAGAGTTGGCCGGACTTGTCGCGGACTCGCCGGGGGTGCGGCTGGACGGGCTGATGACCGTCGCTCCGCTGACCGGTGAGTACGCCGGTCGTGAACGGGCAGCGTTTGAGCGGTTGATGGATTTGTCGACCGACCTGCGCCGAAGTCATCCGGCTGCCACCATGGTGTCAGCGGGGATGAGTGCGGACCTTGAGCAGGCCGTGGCGGCCGGGGCGACACATGTGCGCGTCGGCAGTGCGGTACTCGGAGTCCGTCCTCGGCTCGGGTAACGTCGCCAGGAAGTCGGACCACAGTAGAAAATATGGTCATTACCCGCCAGGAGGCGGACACAAGGGCCACGTGGATCGCGGGACTTGGCAGTCGTCAACCGATCCACCACAGAGCGGAGGACTCAGAGCATGGCCGGCGCGATGCGCAAGATGGCGGTCTACCTCGGCCTCGTGGAGGACGATGGGTACGACGGCCGGGGCTTCGACCCCGATGACGACTTCGAACCCGAGCTGGACGAACCCGAGCGCGACCACCGGCGGCACGACGCGTCGCACCAGTCGCACCAGTCACACAACGCACACCAGTCCCAAAGGGACGAAGAGGTGCGAATCGTCCAACCCCCCGCCCCTCGTGAGCCGGTGGTCCGTGCGGCGGCGCCGACCGCGGAATCCGGGCGCCCCGCGCGCATCGCGCCCGTGGCGTCCATCACACAAGAACGCCAGTCCCTGGAGAAGAACGCACCGGTGATCATGCCCAAGGTCGTGTCCGAACGAGAGCCTTACCGGATCACCACGCTCCACCCGCGGACCTACAACGAGGCCCGTACCATCGGGGAACACTTCCGTGAGGGGACCCCCGTGATCATGAACCTCACTGAGATGGACGACACAGATGCGAAGCGACTTGTCGACTTTGCCGCCGGTCTGGTGTTCGGTCTTCATGGCAGCATCGAGCGGGTGACGCAGAAAGTGTTCCTGTTGTCTCCTGCTAACGTCGATGTCACGGCGGAGGACAAGGCCCGTATCGCAGAGGGCGGGTTCTTCAACCAGAGCTGAGACGCAAAACCGGAACTACACGGCAAGACAAGACAGAGCACGCGTAAGCAGGGGAGAGGGAAGCACCGAACATGGGCGTGGTCCTGAACATCATCTACATCGCGCTGATGGTCTTCCTCATCGTGCTCATCTTCCGGTTGGTCATGGACTACGTCTTCCAGTTCGCCCGCTCGTGGCAACCCGGCAAGGCGATGGTGGTCGTTCTGGAGGCCACCTACACTGTCACCGATCCACCGCTCAAGCTTCTTCGGCGGTTCATCCCGCCGTTGCGTCTCGGGGGCGTGGCGCTCGACCTGTCCTTCTTCGTACTGATGATCATCGTCTACGTCCTGATCTCGATCGTGATCCGGCTGTGAGCGATGTGACCTACCGTCTTGCCGATGCCGAAGACAACGTTGAGGTGAAGAGATGCCGTTGACCCCCGAGGACGTGCGGAACAAGCAGTTCACGACCGTCCGCCTCCGAGAAGGCTATGACGAGGACGAGGTCGATGCCTTCCTCGACGAGGTCGAAGCCGAACTGACGCGCCTCCTGCGCGAGAACGAGGACCTGCGCGCCAAACTCGCCGCGGCCACGCGCGCCGCCGCGCAGAACCAGCAGAACATGCGCAAGCCCCCGGAGCAGGACCAGCAGCAGGGCATGCCCCCGCAGCAGGGAATGCCGCCCCAGCAGCAGGGGATGCCTCCGCAGGGCATGCCGCAGCAGCAGGGCATGCAGCCCGGGATGCCCCAGCAGGGCATGCCCCCGCAGGGGATGCCGCAGCAGGGCATGCGAGGCCCCGGCGCCCCGGTCCCCGCAGGGATATCGGGCCCGCCGCAGCAGCAGATGGGCGGCCCCATGGGCGGCCCGCCCCAGCTGCCGAGCGGTGCCCCGCAGCTTCCGGCCGGTCCCAGCGGCCAGGGTCCCCAGGGCCCGGGTCCGATGGGTCAGGGGCCGATGGGTCCCGGTCCGATGGGCCAGGGTCCGATGGGTCAAGGTCCCATGGGACAGGGCCCGATGGGTCAGGGTCCGATGGGCGGCCAGCCGCCCATGCAGCAGCAGATGGGCGGCCCGATGGGTGGCCCCATGGGCGGTCCGATGGGCGGCCCCGGTCAGGGCCCCGGTGGCGACAGCGCCGCCCGCGTCCTCTCGCTGGCCCAGCAGACCGCCGACCAGGCGATCGCCGAGGCCCGCTCCGAAGCCAACAAGATCGTCGGCGAGGCCCGTTCGCGCGCCGAGGGCCTGGAGCGCGACGCCCGCGCCAAGGCCGACGCCCTTGAGCGGGACGCGCAGGAGAAGCACCGCGTCGCCATGGGCTCCCTGGAGTCCGCCCGCGCCACGCTGGAGCGCAAGGTCGAGGACCTGCGCGGCTTCGAGCGCGAGTACCGCACCCGTCTGAAGTCCTACCTGGAGTCGCAGCTGCGCCAGCTGGAGACCCAGGCGGACGACTCCCTCGCCCCGCCGCGGGCCCCCGCGACGGCCTCCCTGCCGCCGTCCCCCTCGCCCTCCATGGCCCCGGCCGGCGCGGGCGCCCCGTCCTACGGCGCGGGTGGCTCCAGCATGGGCATGGGTGGTCCCTCCGGCATGGGCGGCGGCCCGATGGGCGGTCCCGGCATGGGCGCCCCCAGCCCCGCCGCTCCGTCCTACGGCGGCCAGCAGCAGATGTCCCCGGCGATGACCCAGCCGATGGCTCCCGTCCGTCCGCAGGGTCCCTCCCCGATGGGCCAGGCTCCCTCGCCGATGCGCGGTTTCCTCATCGACGAGGACGACAACTGACGGCCCCTAGAGGCCCCTACGGCACGTAGTACGCCGTAGACACAGGCAGCGTTCAGGGCGCGGCCCCGGATTCGTCCGGGGCCGCGCCCTTTTTACGCGAGTTGCGAGGGGGTTGGCGACAAAGGCCCGGCTTCCCCTGCTTCAGCAGAGGGGAACCGGGCCTCGGCCGTACGGTGTTACGCCTTGCGCAGCCGGAACGTCAGGCTCAGGCCCTCGTCCGTGAAGGGCTCGCCGTACGTGTCGTCCGCCTCGTCCTGGGCGAAGTCGGTCGCGAGGACCTCGTCCGCGATCAGGAGGCTGTGGCCGGTCAGCGCGTCGACGACCGCCTTGTCGGTGGACTCCCAGCGCAGGGCGATCCGGTCGGCGACGTCGAGGCCGCTGTTCTTGCGGGCCTCCTGGATCAGGCGGATCGCGTCCCGGGCCAGGCCCGCGCGGCGCAGCTCCTCGGTGATCTCCAGGTCCAGGGCGACCGTCGCCCCCGAGTCGGAGGCCACCGACCAGCCCTCGCGGGGCGTCTCGGTGACGATGACCTCCTCGGGGGAGAGGGTGATCGTCTCGCCGTCGACCTCCACGGACGCCGTGCCCTCGCGCAGGGCCAGGGACAGCGCCGCCGCGTCCGTGTTCGCGACCGCCTTGGCGACGTCCTGGACACGCTTGCCGAACCGCTTGCCGAGCGCCCGGAAGTTGGCCTTGGCGGTCGTGTCGACCAGCGAGCCACCGACCTCGGAGAGGGACGCCAGGGACTCGACGTTCAGCTCCTCCGTGATCTGCGCGTGCAGTTCACGGTCGAGGGCGTCGAAGCCGGACGCCGCGATCAGCGCGCGGGACAGCGGCTGACGGGTCTTCACACCGGACTCGGCGCGGGTCGCGCGGCCCAGCTCGACGAGCCGGCGGACCAGGGCCATCTGCTTCGACAGCTCCGGGTCGACCGCCTTCTCGTCCGCCTCGGGCCAGGACGCCAGGTGCACCGACTCCGGGGCGCCCGGGGTGACCGGGACGATCAGGTCCTGCCAGACCCGCTCGGTGATGAACGGGGTCAGCGGGGCCATCAGCTTCGTGACCGTCTCGACGACCTCGTGCAGCGTGCGCAGCGCCGCCTTGTCGCCCTGCCAGAAACGGCGCCGGGAGCGGCGTACGTACCAGTTCGACAGGTCGTCGACGAACGCCGAGAGGAGTTTGCCGGCGCGCTGGGTGTCGTAGGCGTCCAGGGCCTCGGTCATCTGGGCGGTGAGGGCGTGGAGTTCGGACAGGAGCCAGCGGTCGAGGACCGGGCGGTCGGCCGGGGCCGGGTCGGCCTCGGAGGGGGACCAGTTCGACGTGCGGGCGTACAGGGCTTGGAAGGCGACCGTGTTCCAGTACGTCAGGAGGGTCTTGCGGACGACCTCCTGGATCGTGCCGTGGCCCACCCGGCGCGCGGCCCACGGGGAGCCGCCGGCGGCCATGAACCAGCGGACCGCGTCGGCGCCGTGCTGGTCCATCAGCGGGATCGGCTGGAGGATGTTCCCCAGGTGCTTGGACATCTTGCGGCCGTCCTCGGCCAGGATGTGCCCCAGGCAGACGACGTTTTCGTACGACGACTTGTCGAAGACCAGCGTGCCGATCGCCATCAGCGTGTAGAACCAGCCGCGCGTCTGGTCGATCGCCTCGGAGATGAACTGGGCCGGGTAGCGGGACTCGAAGAGTTCCTTGTTCTTGTACGGGTAGCCCCACTGCGCGAACGGCATCGAACCCGAGTCGTACCAGGCGTCGATGACCTCCGGGACGCGCGTCGCCGTGTTCTGGCACTGGGGGCAGGGGAAGGTGACCGCGTCGATGAACGGGCGGTGCGGGTCCAGGGACGACTGGTCGGTGCCCGTCAGCTCGGTCAGCTCGGCGCGGGAGCCGACGACCGTGAGGTGGTCGTCCTCGCAGCGCCAGATCGGCAGCGGGGTGCCCCAGTAGCGGTTGCGGGACAGGGCCCAGTCGATGTTGTTGGTGAGCCAGTCGCCGTAGCGGCCGTGCTTGACCGTGTCCGGGAACCAGTTCGTCTTCTCGTTCTCCTGGAGGAGCCGGTCCTTGACGGCCGTCGTGCGGATGTACCAGGAGGGCTGCGCGTAGTAGAGGAGCGCGGTGTGACAACGCCAGCAGTGCGGGTAGCTGTGCTCGTACGGGATGTGCTTGAAGAGGAGGCCGCGCTGCTTCAGGTCCTCGGTGAGGCGTTCGTCCGCCTTCTTGAAGAAGACCCCGCCGACCAGGGGCACGTCCTGTTCGAACGTGCCGTCGGGGCGGACCGGGTTCACGACCGGCAGGCCGTAGGCGCGGCAGACCTTGAGGTCGTCCTCGCCGAACGCGGGGGACTGGTGGACGAGGCCGGTGCCGTCCTCGGTGGTGACGTACTCCGCGTTGACGACGAAATGTGCCGGTTCCGGGAACTCTACGAGATCGAACGGACGTTGGTAGTTCCAGCGCTCCATTTCGGCGCCGGTGAAGGTCTGGCCCGTGGTCTCCCAGCCCTCGCCGAGCGCCTTGGTGACGAGCGGTTCGGCGACGACGACCTTCTCCGTGCCGTCCGTCACGACCGCGTAGGTCACCTCGGGGTGCGCGGCCACGGCCGTGTTGGAGACCAGCGTCCAGGGGGTCGTCGTCCACACCAGGAGGGCGGCCTCGCCGGCCAGCGGACCGGAGGTGAGGGGGAAACGGACGTACACGGACGGGTCCACGACCGTCTCGTAGCCCTGGGCCAGCTCGTGGTCCGAGAGGCCGGTGCCGCAGCGGGGGCACCAGGGGGCGACGCGGTGGTCCTGGACCAGCAGGCCCTTGCCGAAGATCTCCTTCAGCGACCACCAGACGGACTCGATGTACTCCGGGTCCATCGTGACGTACGCGTCGTCGAGGTCGACCCAGTAGCCCATGCGGGTCGTCAGCTCGGAGAAGGCGTCCGTGTGGCGCAGCACCGACTCGCGGCACTTCGCGTTGAACTCCGCGATGCCGTACGCCTCGATGTCCTGCTTGCCGGAGAAGCCGAGCTCCTTCTCGACGGCCAGCTCGACCGGGAGGCCGTGGCAGTCCCAGCCCGCCTTGCGGCCGACGTGGTAGCCGCGCATCGTACGGAACCGGGGGAAGACGTCCTTGAAGACGCGGGCCTCGATGTGGTGGGCGCCGGGCATGCCGTTGGCGGTGGGCGGGCCCTCGTAGAACACCCACTCCGGGCGGCCCTCGGACTGCTCCAGCGTCTTGGCGAAGATCTTCCGCTCACGCCAGAAGTCGAGCACTGCGTGCTCCAGCGCGGGCAGGTCGACCTGGGCGGGGACCTGGCGGTACGTCGGCTCTGTCATCTGCGAGCTTCCTCCAACGGACTTGCTGCCTTCCGTCGGAGGGACGAGAACCTCTCCGGCCTCGCCGGGTTCCCGCGGTACCACCCTCCTTGGCCCGGCTCTGGGCCGGACCCCCTCATTGGGTTCACGAAACCGGGTCTACTCGCCCGCGGGCTTTCTTCCGGCGGCTCCGGGGTGATCTTCGCGTCGCGCGCACCCCCGGGCTCCCACCGTCCCCGGGTCGCTCTCGGCCGCTCTCGGCGCTACTCGTCCCCATCCACGCTTTCTCGCTCCGCTCAGTGTACGGGGCTCGGGGGGGCCGGGGCCGAACGGGATTCTCCGGGGGCGGGAGAGGGATCGACCTGTTGCCGACGGGTCGAAGTCGATTTATCGTCCCAGCACGATTCGCGTGCAAGATCACGGTATGTGAAGGGGCCGCGGCCATGGTGGCGAAGAACAAGAAGAGTGCGGGTACGGCGGAGATGCTGGCCGTCCGGACAGGGGAGGAGCCCTGGACCGAGGGGGAGGTGGACGAGGCGCGGGCCGAGCTGATGTCCGAGGTGCTGCGGCTGCGGGGGGAGATCCAGTCGTCCGAGAGCGCGCTGGCCGGGCTGATGCGGGATTCCGGGGGCGGGGCGGGGGACGACGAGGCGGACACCGGGACGAAGAACGCGACGCGGGAGCATGAGATGGCGCTCACCGCTAACGCGCGGGAGATGCTGGTGCAGAGCGAGCGGGCGCTGGAGCGGCTCGACGCGGGGACGTACGGGGTGTGCGAGAGGTGTGGGGAGGCGATCGGGAAGGCTCGGATGCAGGCGTTTCCTCGGGCGACGTTGTGTGTTGCCTGCAAGCAGAAGGAGGAACGCCGGTACTGAAGGGGGTGGCGGGGGATACGTCGGCGGGTGCGGCGCCGTTGTGGCTGGTCGCGCAGTTCCCCGCGCCCCTGGAAGGACGGCGCTGCGCGCCTGTCCGTTCCAGGGGTGTCGTACTCTCGTCCTCACTGGTACCTACGTGAGGGACTTACGTGGCAGAGGTGGAGCGCGTCATCGGTACGACTGAGGCCCCGGAGGGTGAGCAGCCGGCTCGGGGGAAGCGGCGGGTTGCCGTGTTGTTCGCGGTGGCCGCTGTCGCTTATGCGCTCGATCTTGTCAGCAAGATCATTGTGGTGGCCAAGCTGGAGCACCATGAGTCGATCGAGCTGATCGGGGACTGGCTGAAGCTGGAGGCCATCCGGAACTCGGGGGCCGCGTTCAGTTTCGGGGAGGCGTTCACCGTCATTTTCACGGTGATCGCGGCTGCCGTGATCGTGGTGATCGTGCGGCTGGCGCGGAAGCTGTACAGCCTGCCGTGGGCGATCGCGCTGGGGCTGCTGCTCGGCGGGGCGCTCGGGAACCTCACGGACCGGATCTTCCGCTCGCCGGGGATCTTCGAGGGAGCGGTCGTCGACTTCATCGCGCCGAAGCACTTCGCGGTGTTCAATCTCGCCGACTCCGCGATCGTCTGCGGCGGCATTCTGATCGTCCTGCTGTCGTTCAAGGGACTGGACCCGGACGGCACTGTCCACAAGGACTGACATACTCGACGGGTGAGCACGATTCCCGAGATCCGTACCCTGCCCGTGCCGGACGGCCTGGAGGGCGAGCGCGTCGACGCCGCCCTCTCCCGCATGTTCGGCTTCTCCCGCACCAAGGCCGCCGAACTGGCGGCGGCGGGCAAGGTCTCGGTGGACGGCTCGGTGGTCGGCAAGTCGGAGCGCGTGCACGGCGGCGCCTGGCTGGAGGTCGAGATGCCCCAGGCCCCCGCGCCGGTGCAGATCGTCGCCGAGCCGGTCGACGGCATGGAGATCGTGTACGACGACGACGACATCGTCGTGATCGTGAAGCCGGTCGGTGTCGCCGCGCACCCGTCCCCCGGCTGGACCGGGACGACCGTCATCGGGGGCCTGGCCGCCGCCGGGTACCGCATCTCCACCTCCGGCGCCGCCGAACGCCAGGGCATCGTCCACCGCCTCGACGTCGGGACGTCCGGCCTGATGGTCGTCGCGAAGTCGGAGCGGGCGTACACCTCCCTGAAGCGCCAGTTCAAGGAGCGCGTCGTCGACAAGCGGTACCACACGCTGGTCCAGGGCCACCCGGACCCGACGAGCGGCACGATCGACGCGCCCATCGGCCGCCACCCCCAGCACGACTACAAGTGGGCCGTCACCGCCGAGGGCAAGGCGTCCGTCACCCACTACGACCTGATCGAGGCGTTCCGCGCGGCCTCCCTGCTGGACATCAAGCTGGAGACGGGCCGCACGCACCAGATCCGCGTCCACATGTCCGCCCACCGCCACCCCTGCGTCGGCGACCTCACCTACGGCGCCGACCCCACCCTCTCCAAGCGCCTGAAGCTGACCCGGCAGTGGCTGCACGCCGTCCGCCTCGGCTTCGAGCACCCCGCCGACGGCGAGTGGGTCGAGTTCTCCAGCGACTACCCCGAGGACCTCCAGCTCGCCCTGGACCTGGTCCGCGAGGAGACCTACGGGTGACCTTCACCGTCCGCGTCACCGACGACCCGGCGGCCTGTCTCGCCGTCCGCAAAGAGGTCTTCGTCGTCGAGCAGGGCGTCCCGGAGGAGCTGGAGTACGACGCGGACGACGCCGGCGCGCTGCACGTGCTCGCGGTGCGGGACGACGGCGTACCGCTCGGGACCGGGCGGCTCGTCGGTGACGGCGAGGCGGGGCACCTGGGGCGGCTCGCGGTGACGCGGGAGGCGCGGGGGCTCGGGGTGGGCGCGGCGCTCGTACGGGCGATCGAGGAGGCGGCCCGCGAGCGCGGGTTCACGGCCGTCGAACTGCACGCGCAGACGCACGCCCTCGGCTTCTACGAGCGGCTCGGGTACACGGCGTACGGGCCGGAGTTCCCGGAGGCGGGGATTCCGCATCGTGCCATGCGGCGTTCGCTTTAGCCCGTTGCGGGGCATGCGAGGCTTGTTCTTGATCGCTTGCGTCTAGTCCGCCGGAGCGCCTGCCGTGGATCAACTGGCCCTCTTGTTCGTCCTGCTGCTCGGGGCCGTGATCAGCGTCCCCGTCGGCGACCGGTTCGGGCTGCCGTCGCCGGTGCTGATGACCCTCCTCGGGATTCTGCTCGCCGTCGCGGACTTCGTGCCCAACGTCGACATCCCGCCCGGGCTGATCCTGCCCGTGCTGTTGCCGCCGCTGCTGTACGCGGCCGTGCGGCGGACCTCCTGGCGGCAGTTCGCCGCCAACAAACGGCCCATCTTCCTGCTGGCCGTCGCCCTCGTCTTCGTGACGACGTTCTCCGTCGCGGCCGTCGCCCACAGCATCGTTCCCGGGCTGTCCGTGGCCGCCGCGGTCGCCCTCGGCGCCCTCGTCGCGCCGCCCGATCCCGTCGCCGCGACCGCCGTCGCCGGGCAGCTCGGGCTGCCCCGGCGGCTCGTCTCCATCCTGGAGGGGGAGGGGCTCTTCAACGACGTCACCGCGATCGTGCTGTACCACGTGGCGATCGCCGCCGTCGTCAGCGGGGAGTTCCACGCCGGGGAGGCCGTTCTCCAGTTCGTGCTGTCCGCCGTCGTCGCCGTCGTGGTGGGGGTCGCGCTCGGGTGGGGGACCAACAGGCTGCTCGATCTGCTCGGGGACGCGACGCTCCAGATCAGCCTGACGCTGCTCGTGCCGTTCGCGGCGTACGTGCTGGCGGAGGAGTTGCACGGGTCGGGGGTGCTGGCCGTGCTCACCTGCGCGTTGTTCCTCGCGGAGTACGCCGCCGATCCCGACGACGTCGTCAACCGGCTGGCCGGGCACGCGTTCTGGGACATCGTCGACACGCTCGTCACCGGGGTGGCGTTCGGGCTGATCGGGCTTGAGCTGCACAACGCGATCCGGACGGCGTCCGGGCGGTGGGGGGAGATGCTCGGGTGGGCCGCCGTCGTCGCCGGGGTCGTCATCGGGGTGCGGTTGCTGTGGCTGCTGCCGGCGGGGTGGCTGGCTCAGCGGATGCACGCGCGGCGGGATGTCGACGAGGAGATCCCGATGACCTGGCGGGAGACCGTCGTCATGTGGTGGTCCGGGATGCGGGGGGTGGCGTCCGTCGCGCTCGCCCTCGCGATTCCGTTGCACGTGGACGACGGGTCCGGGTTTCCCGCGCGGGACGAGATCGTCTTCATCGCGTTCGGGGTGATCATGACGACGCTCGTGCTTCAGGGGCTGACGTTGCCGTGGCTCGTGCGGCGGCTCGGGGTGCGGGCCGATACCGAGCGGGAGAAGGAGTACGAGCGGGAGTTGGCGGTGCGGGCCGCGAAGGCCGCCAAGCGGAGGTTGCGGGAGATCGAGGAGGTGGAGGAGTTGCCGGATGAGGTGTCCGAGCAGTTGTTGCGGCGGGCCTTCGAGATCGGGGTGCGGATTTCGCCCGATCTCGCGGAGGACGAGCGGCGGGAGGCTCATGAGCAGCGGGTGCGGAGGTTGAAGCGGGTGCGGAGGATTCAGGGGGAGATGTTGAGCGCGGCTCGGCATGAGGTGTTGGCTGCGCGGGGGGAGGCGGGGGCTGATCCGGAGATTGTGGATCGGGTGTTGCGGCAGTTGGATGTGCGGAGTTTGAGGTAGGGGGTGTGGGTTGTTGGGTGCGGGTGCGTCGTGGTTGTTCGCGCAGTTCCCCGCGCCCCTGAAAGACAGGGTGTCGCTGAGTTGGTCGGGTACCGGTGCGCTGTGGTTGGTCGCGCTCGCGCGGCGGTAGCCGCATGTTGATACAGCCCCGCGCCCCTAAGAGACTGGGTGCCGGTGCGTTGTGGCTTGTTCGTGGCGGGTTTGTTAACGGGGGCGGGGGTGAGGATGGGCGGCTGTAGGTTCGGTGCATGGTGCGCAACGTGGTGATCAGTGGTGGTGGGACGGGGATCGGGCTTGCTGTGGCTCGGGTGTTTGCGGGGGGTGGGGATCGGGTTTTGTTGGTGGGGCGGCGGAGAGGGGTGTTGGAGGGGGCTGGGGTTGAGGGGGCGGTGGTGTGTGTGGCTGATGTGGGTGGGGTGGAGGGGGTTCGGGAAGTGCGGCGGGTGGTGGGGGAGGAACTGGGGGGTGTGGATGTGTTGGTGCATGCGGCTGGGGGGAACGGGGGGTTGGAGGCGGGGAGTGGGAGTGCTGATCCGCTTGAGGTCGTCGCTCATGAGTGGGGGGTGAATTTCCGGGCCAACACTCTTACCGCCGTGCTGCTCACCGAGGCCCTCAAGGACCAGCTCTCCTCGCCGGGGCGGGTCCTGTTCGTCAGTTCCATCGCCGCCTATCGCGGGTCGGGGAGTGGCGCGTACGCGGCGTCCAAGGCCGCGCTCCACCCGTACGCCCATGACCTCGCCCGGCAGCTCGGGCCCCGGGGGATCACCGTCAACGTCGTGGCACCCGGATACATCGAGGACACGGAGTTCTTCGGGGGCCCGCTCGCCGAGGAGCGGCGTGAGCGGTTGATCGGAGAGACGTCGAACGGCCGGGTGGGGACACCGGGGGACGTGGCTCAGACGCTGCACTGGCTGGCATCGGAGGGCGCGGGGCACGTGACGTCACAGGTGGTGCAGGTGAACGGGGGCGCGGAGAGGGGACATTAGGGCGGCCGAGGACACCGTTGTCGCTTCGACGCGCCCTGCACAACCCTCCCGTTACCTCGACCCCGCCCCCCGAGGCGGCTCATGTGCCCTCCGAGGGGACGGCGACCCCCCGTCCGTGCCGGGCGCGTGCGGCGGAAGCTCGGCCTCGGCCGTGTTCACGCGCGGCAGCGCGTACGCGTGGTGTTCGCAGAGCCAGCGGATCATCTGCTCGCGGACGGCGACCCGGACCTTCCAGATGTCGTCGGCGTCCTTGGCGGTGAGGAGGGCGCGGACCTCGATCGTGTTGGGGGTGCTGTCCGTGACGGAGAGGTCGTAGGCCCGCCCGTCCCAGTGCTCGCAGGCCCGCAGGACGTCACGGAGGTGGACGCGCATCTCGTCGAGAGGGGCGGAGTGGTCCAACTGCCAGTACACCGTGCCGGTGAGCTGCGCGCCCCCGCGCGACCAGTTCTCGAACGGCTTGGAGGTGAAGTACGACACCGGCATCGTGATCCGGCGCTCGTCCCAGGTCCGGACGGTGAGGTAGGTCAGGGTGATGTCCTCGACGGTCCCCCACTCCCCGTCGACGACGACCGTGTCCCCGAGCCGGACCATGTCCCCGAAGGCGATCTGGAACCCGGCGAACATGTTGCTGAGGGTGGACTGCGCGGCGACACCGGCGACGATGCCGATGATCCCGGCGGAGGCCAGCAGGGAGGCGCCGGCGGCCCGCATCGCCGGGAACGTCAGCAGCATCGCGGCGACGGCGACGACCCCGACGACCGCCGCGACGACCCGCATGATCAGCGAGACCTGGGTCCGCACCCGGCGCACGCGCGCGGGGTCGCGCTGGGCGCGGGAGCTGGCGTAGCGGGTGAACGTCGTCTCCACGACCGCCGCGGCGATCCGGACGATCAGCCAGGCGGCGGAGCCGATGAGGACGAGCGTGAGGCCGCGCCCGATGCCGACGCGGTGTTCCTGGAGCAGCTCGGCCCGGTCGTAGGAGCCTCTGAGCAGCACGGCGCAGATCAGGAGCTGGTAGGGGACGCGGCCGGTGCGGAGCAGGCCCCACAGGGGGGTCTCCGAGTGGCGGGCGTCGGCCTTGCGCAGCAGCCGGTCGGTCGCCCAGCCGACGAGCAGGGTGAGGACGATCGAGCCGCCCACGACGATCACGGGGCGGAGCAGGTTCTCCATGGAAGCGAACGTATCCGGTCGGACCTGGCCGTGAACATCGGTTCGGGTCCGGACTGGCACCATGAGGGCATGAACATCATGCTTTTTCACTCGACCTACGGGCTGCGGCCCGCCGTCCTGGACGCGGCGAAGCGGCTGGAGGCGGCCGGACACGTGGTGTGGACGCCCGACCTGTTCGAGGGCCGGACGTTCGAGTCGGCCGAGGAGGGCATGGAGTTCAAGGAGACCGTCGGCAAGGAGGAGCTCCTCAAGCGGGCGGTCCTGGCCGCCGCCCCCTACTCCGAGCGCGGTCTCGTGTACGCCGGTTTCTCGCTGGGCGCGTCCGTCGCGCAGACCCTCGCGCTGGGCGACGAGCGGGCCCGGGGCCTGCTCCTGCTGCACGGCACCTCGGACATCGCGCCCAACGCGTCCGTCGACGAGCTGCCCGGCCAGCTGCACGTGGCCTCGCCGGACCAGTTCGAGACGGACGACTGGCTGAACTCCTGGTACTTGCAGATGCGCAAGGTCGGCGCCGACGTCGAGGTCCACCGGTACACCGGGGCCGGTCATCTCTACACCGACCCCGGTCTCGCCGACTACGACGAGGAGGCGGCCGAGTCCACCTGGCGGGTGGCGCTCGGCTTCCTCGACTCCCTCAGTTGACTAGAAGCACTCCTTCGGCGGGTGGACCAGGGACGGGAAGTGCCCGGACCAGACCCACGCGGTGGGCTGCGAGTCGTAGATGCGGTACCAGAGGTTGCCGGACGGCGTCTGGCGGGTCGAGCACTGGATGCGCAGGGTCGTCCCGCGCGGCTCGGTGCGGTACCGCGTCGACGACGAGGACGGCTGCGAGTAGATGGGCGAAGCCTCGGCCGTCGTCAGGTTGACGAAGGCCGGGGCCGCGTGGGCGGTGGTCGCGGAGAGGCCGGCCAGCGCCAACGCGGAGCCGAACACAGCGGATTTGGTCAGCACGCCACGCAACGTGGTCATGTCTATCCCCCGTATGGATAGTCGGTGATCAGTCGCCAACGACCGTAGTCCGCCCGGGTGTTCGAGTCGGTCAACGCCGGTTAAACGATCAGTCAAGTACTACACGGGATCGTAGGTCCGCTCGACCTTCTGGCTGCCCGTCAGCGTGCGGTACGAACGGGACCAGGCGGACGTCGCGTTCTGCTTCGTCTTGTCGGAGAGCGTGTAGTAGTCCATCTGCGCGCGGGTGGGCGTGATGTCGAGGACGCCGTACCCGTGCCGGTCGGTGTCGACCCACTGGACGTGCCGGTTGGCGGCGCGGATGACCGGCGAGGCCAGCGCGGAGATGATGCCCTCGGGGGCGTTCGTGAGGTCGTCGAGGTTGTCGGAGGTCACCGACGTGACGACGAACTCGGTGGCCGCCGACGGGGAGAGCGGGTAGGTCCCGGCGTCCACGGGGACGTCGTTCGCCCACGCCATGTGGATGTCGCCGGTGAGGAACACCGTGTTGGAGATGGCGTTCGACCTGAGGTGGGCGAGGAGTTCGCGCCGGTCGTCGGTGTAGCCGTCCCACTGGTCGGTGTTGAGGGCGAGGCCCTCCTCGGGCAGGCCGAGCAGCTTGGCCAGCGGTTTGAAGATGTCGGCGGCCAGGGACCCGATCGCGAACGGCGAGATCATCACCGAGTTCCCGACGAGCTTCCAGGTCGTGTCCGAGGACTTCAGCCCGGCCTTCAGCCAGTCCAGTTGGGCGCGTCCGGTGATCGTGCGCTCCGGGTCGTCCACCGAGCCGTTGCCCACCTTGACCTGCTGGGAGCGGAAGGAGCGCAGGTCGAGCAGGGAGAGGTCGGCGAGCTTGCCGAAGCGCAGCCGCCGGTAGGTCGTCCCGGCGAGGGCGGGGCGGACCGGCATCCACTCGAAGTACGCCTGCTTGGCCGCCGCCTGACGGTTCGTCCAGGTGCCCTCGGCGCCCTCGGTGTGGTTCTCGGCGCCGCCGGACCAGGAGTCGTTGGCGAACTCGTGGTCGTCCCAGATCGCGATGACCGGCGCCTTGGCGTGCAGGGCCTGGAGGTCGGCGTCCGTCTTGTAGTTGCCGTGCCGGGCGCGGTAGTCGGCGAGGGTCACGATCTCGTGGGTGGGGACGTGCGGGCGGACCACCTTGCCGCGGGTGCCGTACGTGCCGGTGCCGTACTCGTAGATGTAGTCGCCGAGGTGCAGCCATGCGTCCAGGTCGCTGCGGGCCGCCAGGTGGCGGTACGAGGCGAAGTAGCCCGCCTCCCAGTTCGCGCAGGAGGCCACGCCGAAGCGGAGGTTCGCCACGGTCGCGTCGGCCGCGGGGGCCGTGCGGGTGTGCGCGACGGGGGAGTCGGTGCCGCCCGCCGAGAAGCGGAACCAGTAGTCGGTGGCCGGGGCGAGGCCGCGGACGTCCGCCTTGACGGTGTGGTCGCTCGCGGCGGTCGCGGTGACGGTGCCGCGCGCGGCGACGTCCGTCAGGTTCCTGTCGCGGGCTATCACCCACGCGACCTCGGTGTCCGGGCCGAGTCCCGAGCCGGGGAGCGCCTCGGGGGCCGGGGTCACGCGGGTCCACAGGAGGACGCCGTCGGCGAGGGGGTCGCCGGAGGCGAGGCCGTGCAGGAAGGCGGGGGCGGCGGAGGCGGCGCGCGCGGGCAGGGCGGCGGCCAGCGGACCCGCCAGGACGGCGGTCGCCGCCGCGGCCTTGACGACCGTACGGCGGCGCGGGGTGAGGGACTCGTGGGTGCGTCTCTGCGGTGTGGTCACGAACCATCAGGTTACTGATGGGTATGAACGGAGGCGGGCGAACTGGTGAAGTCCGCCCGCCAGTTGTTCACCCGGTGGGGGTTCAGCCCTTGAGCGCCGCGTCGATGACCTTGTCGAAGTCGGCCACCGTCAGCATCGGCGTCCCGCCGTTCAGCTGCTTGCCGTCCATGACGAAGGCGGGCGTCCCCTGGACGCCTTCCTTGTTGTCGTCGAACGTCTTGGACATGGCCATCGCCCAGGCGTCGTACGTGCCCTTCTTCACGGCGTCCTGGAACTTCGCGTTGCCCTTGAGCGCGGGGACCGTGTCGGCTATCTCGATGAGGTAGCTGTCGTTCTTGAACTTGTCGTTCGTCTCGTCCGGGTGCCACTTCGTCGAGTACATGGCGGTCTTGTACTCCAGGAACGCCTCGGGGCTGACGTTCAGCGCGGCGCCGAGGGCGCTGAGGGCGTTCTTGGAGCCCTCGCCGTTGTCCTTGTTGTCGATGAAGGTGGCGCCGCTGTACTGGAACTTGAACTTGCCGTCGTCGATGTCCTTCTTGAGGGTCGTCCCGACGGTCTGCTCGAACTGGGCGCAGACCGGGCAGCGCGGGTCCTCGTAGATCTTGAGGGTCTTCTTCGCGGTGTCCTTGCCGATGACGACGGTCGTGCCGTTCGTGCCGGTGGTGTTGGCCGGGGCGACGACGGTGTCGTCCTTCACGGCCTCCCAGTGGCTCGGCTTGTTCGCCTGGATGACCGCGTAGCTGATCCCGCCGGCCGCCGCGAGCACCGCGAGTGCCGAGGCGCCCACGATGATCTGCCGCTTGACCTTGTCCTTCTTGGCCTGCCGCTCGCGCTCCTCGCGCAGCCGCTCACGGGCCGCCGTCTTCGCCGCCTGGCTGTTGCGCTTGCTCATGTCGGTGTTCTCCCTGGGAAACGTGCGTGTGGGGTGGTGCGTTGCCGTCGTGTCGTGCGCCCGATCAGGCACAGGCCGCGTACGGCGGACCCCTGCGTCCCAGGGAGTGGACGAGGAGCAGGTCGCGGGAGAGGGCCGGACGGCGCGTCGCGCGCGGCAGGCGGCCGAGGAGCCCGGCCTCGGGGCGCGGGCGGACCGTCACGGCGGCCACCGCGAGCAGCAGCGGCCGGAACGTCGTCACGACGGTGGCCGCCGCCACCTGGAACAGGGCCCGCTCGCCCCGGCGCAGCCAGACGGCCGCGAGGAGGCCGACGCTGACGTGCGCCGCGAGCAGACCCCACGCCGTCGCCGGGTCGGCGTGCGCGAGGAGCGCGGGAACCTGGCCGGAATGGGCCATTCGGGCGAGCGGGGTGCCGAACTCGGTGCCGTCGCCGCACAGGACGTTCCAGCCGACCGAGCGCAGCGGGCCGGTGACCGGGCCGCCCGCCGGGCCGTAGCAGACGTGCTGGCCGGTCGTGAAGACCGTGTCGGCCGCCAGCTCCAGCGGGACCAGCAGCGCGGCGATCCGGGCGAAGCCGCGCTCCCGGCCCGCGAGGGCGTAGGCGAGCACGAACACGGCCGCCGCGACCAGCGCGACCGTGTTCAGCGGCAGGGGGGCCCGCGACAGCAGGACGTGCGACGCGGTGCTGAGCGTCACGACGAGTGCCGTGAACAGCGCCGCGCGTACGGCTCTGAGGCGGGTCCCGGATATGTCCATAACACCGGCAGTGTGACATGTGCCGTCGTAAGAGGCTCCTAAAAGGTGCCTGTGAGAGGCCCGGGAACGCGCAGGCGTGACCTCCCCGTCACCTTTCTTGTCACAGCCCCGGTATCCGGCCGTTGCGGAACAGGTCGACGAAGATCTGGTGGTCCTGGCGCGCGCGGGCGCCGTACGCGTGCGCGAAGTCCACCAGGAGCGGCGCGAAGCCCTCCTCGTCGGCCGCGATCGCCGCGTCGATCGCCCGTTCCGTCGAGAACGGCACCAGCGATTCGCCCGAGGTGTCGTCCGCCGCCGCGTGCATCGTCGCCGTCGCCCTGCCGAGGTCCGCGACGACCGCCGCGATCTCCTCCGGGTCGTCGATGTCCCCCCAGTCCAGGTCCACCGCGTACGGCGACACCTCGGCGACCAGCTGGCCCGCGCCGTCCAGCTCGGTCCAGCCGAGCCACGGGTCCGCGTGCGCCTGGAGGGCGCGCTGCGAGATGCCCGTGCGGTGCCCCTCGTGCTGGAAGTACTCCCGGATCTCGCGGTCCGTGATGTGCCGGGAGACGGCCGGGGTCTGGGCCTGCTTGATGTAGATCACGACGTCGTTCTCCAGGGCGTCGCTGTGCCCCTCCAGCAGGATGTTGTACGACGGCAGCCCGGCCGACCCGATGCCGATCCCCCGGCGCCCGACGACGTCCTTGACGCGGTAAGAGTCGGGGCGGGCCAGCGAGGAGTCCGGCAGCGTCTCCAGGTAGCCGTCGAACGCGGCCAGCACCTTGTAGCGCGTCGCCGCGTCCAGCTCGATGGAGCCGCCGCCCGGCGCGAACCGGCGCTCGAAGTCCCGGATCTCCGTCATCGACTCCAGCAGGCCGAAGCGGGTCAGCGAGCGGGCGTCCCGCAGCGCGTCCAGCAGGGGGCCCTCGGCGGTGTCCAGCGTGAACGGCGGGACCTCGTCGCTCTTCGCGCCGGTCGCCAGCGCGTGGATGCGCTCGCGGTACGCGCCCGCGTAGACGCCGACCAGCTCGCCGATCTGCTCGTCGCTGAGGGCCTTCGCGTAGCCGATGAGGGCGACGGAGGCGGCGAAG
Source organism: Streptomyces sp. NPDC004539 (assembly GCF_040610055.1). Classification (NCBI taxonomy): domain Bacteria; kingdom Bacillati; phylum Actinomycetota; class Actinomycetes; order Kitasatosporales; family Streptomycetaceae; genus Streptomyces; species Streptomyces sp. NPDC004539. The sequence continues at coordinate 128,023 of NZ_JBEXLS010000016.1, forward strand.
CGCTTGAGGTCCCAGGTGAAGGGGCCGACGTACGCCTCGTCGAAGTCGTTGACGTTGAAGATCAGGCGGCCGTTCGCGTCCATGTACGTGCCGAAGTTCTCGGCGTGCAGGTCGCCGTGGGTCCACACGCGCGCGGTGCGGTCGTCCAGGTAGGGGCCGCCGTGCTTCTCCGCATCAAGGTCGTGGTAGAAGAGAGCGGCCGTACCCCGGTAGAACGCGAACGCGGAAGCCGCCATCTTGCGGAACTTCACGCGGAACGCGGCCGGGTCGGCGGCCAGGAGCTCGCCGAACGCGGTGTCGAAGACGGCGAGGATCTCCTCGCCGCGCTGCTCGTCGTTGAGCGGGTTGACCGACATCGCCGGGTGCCTCCTGGTGCGTACGTGTTCGACAGCGTTTCTGCCGACTCCAACGGGCGAGTCCCCCGATTAGTGCCCGCCAGTGAAGGTACGCGGGGGAGCCCCGTGAGTGTCAGTGCCGAGGCATAGACTTCACGCCGACCCCCAGATCACTCAGCCGCCGCGTCGTCGTCCGTTTCCCTCTAGGAGGCCAAGCCGTGTCAAAGCCGCCGTTCACGCACCTGCACGTCCACACCCAGTACTCCCTGCTGGACGGTGCCGCGCGGCTCAAGGACATGTTCAACGCGTGCAACGAGATGGGCATGACCCACATCGCGATGTCCGACCACGGCAACCTCCACGGCGCCTACGACTTCTTCCACACCGCGAAGAAGATGGGCGTCACCCCGATCATCGGCATCGAGGCGTACGTCGCCCCCGAGTCCCGGCGCAACAAGCGCAAGATCCTCTGGGGCCAGCCGCACCAGAAGCGCGACGACATCTCCGGCTCCGGCGGTTACACGCACAAAACGATGTGGGCCGTGAACAAGACCGGTCTGCACAACCTCTTCCGCCTCTCCTCCGACGCCTACGCCGAGGGCTGGCTCCAGAAGTGGCCCCGGATGGACAAGGAGACCATCTCCCAGTGGTCCGAGGGCATCGTCGCCTCCACCGGCTGCCCCTCCGGAGAGGTCCAGACCCGGCTGCGCCTCGGCCACTTCGACGAGGCCCTCAAGGCGGCCTCCGAGTACCAGGACATCTTCGGTAAGGACAAGTACTTCCTGGAGCTGATGGACCACGGCATCGAGATCGAGCACCGGGTCCGCGACGGCCTCCTGGAGATCGGCAAGAAGCTCGGCATCCCGCCGCTCGTGACGAACGACTCGCACTACACGTACGCCCACGAGGCGACGGCGCACGACGCGCTGCTGTGCATCCAGACCGGCAAGAACCTCTCCGACCCCGACCGCTTCAAGTTCGACGGCACCGGCTACTACCTCAAGTCCACGGACGAGATGTACGCCGTCGACTCCTCCGACGCCTGGCAGGAGGGGTGCGCCAACACGCTCCTCGTCGCCGAGATGGTCGACACCACCGGCATGTTCGAGGAGAAGAACCTCATGCCGAAGTTCGACATCCCCGAGGGGTACACGGAGGTCTCCTGGTTCCGCGAGGAGACCATGCGCGGCATGGACCGCCGCTTCCCCGGCGGCATCCCGGACGACCGCATGAAGCAGGTCGAGTACGAGATGGACACCATCATCTCGATGGGCTTCCCGGGGTACTTCCTCGTCGTCGCCGACTTCATCATGTGGGCCAAGAAGCAGGGCATCGCGGTCGGCCCCGGCCGAGGCTCGGCGGCCGGTTCGATCGTCGCGTACGCCATGGGCATCACCGACCTCGACCCCATCCCGCACGGCCTGATCTTCGAGCGGTTCCTCAACCCCGAACGCATCTCCATGCCGGATGTCGACATCGACTTCGACGAGCGCCGGCGCGTCGAGGTGATCCGGTACGTGACGGAGAAGTACGGCTCCGACAAGGTCGCCATGATCGGCACCTACGGCAAGATCAAGGCCAAGAACGCCATCAAGGACTCCGCGCGCGTCCTCGGCTACCCGTACGCGATGGGCGACCGCCTCACCAAGGCCATGCCCGCCGACGTCCTCGGCAAGGGCATCGACCTCGACGGCATCACCAACCCCTCGCACCCCCGGTACAACGAGGCGGGCGAGATCCGCTCGATGTACGAGAACGAACCGGACGTCAAGAAGGTCATCGACACCGCCAAGGGCGTCGAGGGCCTGGTCCGGCAGATGGGCGTGCACGCCGCCGGTGTGATCATGTCCAGCGAGCCCATCGTCGACCACGCCCCGATCTGGGTCCGGCACACCGACGGCGTCACCATCACGCAGTGGGACTACCCGCAGTGCGAGTCGCTCGGCCTGCTGAAGATGGACTTCCTCGGCCTGCGCAACCTGACGATCATGGACGACGCCGTCAAGATGGTGAAGTCCAACAAGGGGATCGACCTCGACCTCCTCGGGCTCCCGCTGGACGACCCGAAGACCTTCGAACTCCTCCAGCGCGGCGACACCCTCGGCGTCTTCCAGTTCGACGGCGGCCCCATGCGCTCGCTGCTGCGCCTGATGAAGCCGGACAACTTCGAAGACATCTCCGCCGTCTCCGCGCTCTACCGTCCCGGCCCGATGGGCATGGACTCGCACACCAACTACGCGCTGCGCAAGAACAAGCTCCAGGAGATCACCCCGATCCACAAGGAGCTGGAGGAGCCCCTCGAAGAGGTCCTCGCGGTCACCTACGGCCTGATCGTCTACCAGGAGCAGGTGCAGAAGGCCGCGCAGATCATCGCCGGGTACTCGCTCGGCGAGGCCGACATCCTGCGCCGCGTGATGGGCAAGAAGAAGCCCGAGGAACTGGCCAAGAACTTCACCATCTTCCAGGCCGGCGCCCAGAAGAACGGCTACAGCGACGAGGCGATCCAGGGCCTGTGGGACGTGCTGGTCCCGTTCGCCGGGTACGCCTTCAACAAGGCGCACTCCGCCGCGTACGGCCTCGTCTCCTACTGGACCGCCTACCTCAAGGCCAACTTCCCCGCCGAGTACATGGCCGGGCTCCTGACGTCCGTCAAGGACGACAAGGACAAGTCCGCGATCTACCTCAACGAATGCCGGCGCATGGGCATCAAGGTGCTCCCGCCGAACGTCAACGAGTCGGTGCACAACTTCGCCGCCCAGGGCGACGACGTGATCCTGTTCGGCCTGGAGGCCGTCCGCAACGTCGGTACGAACGTCGTCGAGTCGATCATCCGCAGCCGCAAGGCCAAGGGGAAGTACGCCTCGTTCCCCGACTACCTCGACAAGGTCGAGGCGGTCGCCTGCAACAAGCGGACGACGGAGTCGCTGATCAAGGCGGGCGCGTTCGACGCGCTCGGGCACACCCGCAAGGGGCTCACCGCGCACTTCGACACCATGATCGACAACGTGGTCGCGGTGAAGCGCAAGGAGGCGGAGGGGCAGTTCGACCTCTTCGGCGGGATGGGCGAGGAGGAGACGAACGAGCCGGGCTTCGGGCTGGACGTCGAGTTCACGACCGACGAGTGGGAGAAGACGTATCTGCTCGCGCAGGAGCGGGAGATGCTCGGGCTGTACGTCTCCGACCACCCGCTGTTCGGGCTCGAACACGTTCTCTCCGACAAGGCCGACGCGGGGATCGCGCAGCTCACGGGGGGTGAGCACGCGGACGGCGCGGTCGTCACGATCGGTGGGATCATCTCCGGGCTCCAGCGGAAGATGACCAAGCAGGGCAACGCCTGGGCCATCGCCACCGTCGAGGATCTCGCCGGGTCCATCGAGTGCATGTTCTTCCCGGCGACCTATCAGCTGATCTCCACGCAGCTCGTCGAGGACGCGGTCGTGTTCGTCAAGGGGCGGCTCGACAAGCGGGAGGACGTGCCGCGGCTGGTCGCGATGGAGCTGGCGGTGCCCGACCTCTCCAACGCGGGGACCAACGCGCCGGTGATCCTCACGATTCCGGCGACGCGGGTCACGCCGCCGATGGTGAGCCGGCTCAACGAGATCCTCACGCATCACCGGGGGGACAGCGAGGTGCGGATCAGGCTTCAGGGGCCGACGAAGACGACGGTGCTGCGGCTGGACCGGCACCGGGTGAAGCCCGATCCCGCGCTGTTCGGGGATCTGAAGGTGCTGCTCGGGCCGGCTTGCCTCGCGGGGTAGGGGGAGGGTGGAGCTGTGGTGTGCCGGGTGCGGGTAGTCGGTGGCTGGTCGCGCAGTTCCCCGCGCCCCTAAAAGACTTCGCCCAGCCCGGCGCTTAGATGCGCAGCTTGTTGGCGTGCAAGAGGGGCGCATCCCTTTGCGGGTGCGCCCCTCTTTGTGCTCGGGCTGCTATTGCCCTCAGTTGTGCCCGAAGCGGCGTTCGCGGTGCTTGCGGGCCATGTCCATCGGGCTCGCCGTCGTGGCCCGCTTGGCCTCCGCCTCCATCGCGGTCTGCTGGGCCTGCTGCTGGCCCCGTTCCGCCTGGGACGCCTGCGCGCGGTTCTGTTTCTTGTTCTTGGCCACGGGGATCTACCTCCAGAAGGGGTTGAGGGACCAGGCCGAACCTCAGACTCACACGCCCGTAGACAAGACGCATTTCGGATCATTGCCCTGTGTGACCAAGGGGGCAGAGGGTGCGATCTCCCCAAACGCCACGCCGAAGATCGAGTTCCGGCCGTTAACCCTCGCGAGGTCGGGCAGACTCGAAGGAAGCCCGAACCAAACTCCCGGGAAGAGGGTGAGTCGCGTGGACCGCTGCATCGTCCTGGTGGACGCCGGGTATCTGCTCGGGGCCGCCGCCAGTCTCCTCGCCGGCGAGCCCTCGCGCTCCCGTATCACCGTCGACCACAGCGCCCTCGTCCAGGGCCTGCGGGAACAGGCGGAGTCCGACACCGAACGGCCGCTGCTGCGGATCTACTGGTTCGACGGCGCCCCCGACCGCGTCCCCCAGCCCGAGCACCGCAGGCTGCGCGTGATGCCCCGGGTCACCGTCCGCCTCGGCGCCCTGACCCGCAGCGACGGACGCTGGGCGCAGAAGGGCGTCGACGCCGCGATGCACGCCGAGCTGACCGAACTGGCCCGCAACCGCGCCTGCTCGGACATCGTGCTGGTGACCGGAGACGGCGATCTGCTGCCGGGGATGATGGCCGCCAAGGAGCACGGCGTCGCCGTCCACCTGTGGGCCGTCCAGGCCGCCGACGGGGACTACAACCAGTCCGAGGACCTCGTCGCCGAGGCGGACGAGCGGCGGGTGCTGGACCGCACCTGGATCACCAAGGCCGTCCGCGCGAAGGAGTCCGGCGGGGTGTGCGCGCCGCCGCCCGTACCGCGCCCGGAGATCGCGGCGATCCTCGGGGCGCCCCTGCCGGACGCGCCGCGCCCGCCCGTCCCCGAGCCCCACGAGCACCCGTCCGCCGACGCCAACGGCTCCGCGGACCGCGTCCCCGCCCCCAAGGGCATCCCCACCCCGAAGGACCTCGCCGCCCTGCGCGCCTCCGGCGAGAAGCCGGTGCCCGCCCCGAACGCGACCCTGCGCTGGTCCTCCGACAAGGGCTGGGTCGACCGCCCCGCCGCCGAACCCCCCGAGGCCGCCGCGATGCCGACCCTCGCGCAGCTCACCACCGCCGAACAGCGCTGGGCGGACCGCGAGGAGGACATCACGACCGTCGGCGGCGACCCCTACGAGGTCGGCCAGGTCTTCGCCCGCCGCTGGATCGCCCGCCTCGGTGACCAGAGTCACCTGCCGAAACTGTCCGGAATGTATCCCCGCGTCCCGCACCGCATCGACGGCGAGCTGCTGCGCTACGCCGCCCGGTTCGGCCTCCTCGCGCACAAGGACGACCAGATCGACGAGCACGACCGGTACGCGATCCGGGCCGGATTCTGGCGCGAGATCGACGCTCGGACCGGCGCGGAACACGCTCCGGCCGCCGACTGAGCGCCGCCCCAGGGACGAGTGGGGCTTTCCGACCCCGTACGCTCTCCCCTTGTGAGTACGCGCGCGACATCGGCAGTCCGGCACCCGGAGAGCGTCGTGTGTGCCGTGCGCGGGCTGACCAAGACCTACCGGGCGGTGCGCGGCCGGCGCGGTACGCCCGGCACCCCCGAGGTGCGGGCCACCGACGACGTCTCCCTCGACATCCGGCGCGGTGAGATCTTCGGACTGCTCGGCCCGAACGGCGCCGGCAAGTCCACGCTCGTCCGCCAGCTCACCGGACTGATGCGGCCCGACTCCGGCAGTGTCGAGATCCTCGGCCACGACATCGTCCGCCACCCCGAGCGCGCCGCCCGCCTCCTCGCCTACCTCGGGCAGGAGTCCACCGCCCTCGACGAACTCACCGTCTCCCTCGCCGCCGAGACCACCGCGCGGCTGCGCGGGCTGGAGGTGCGCGAGGCGCGCGCGGAGCGGGACGCCGTCCTCGACGAACTGGGGCTCACGCCGCTCGCCGGACGGCCGCTGCGCAAGCTGTCCGGGGGACAGCGGCGGCTCGCCTGCTTCGCGACGGCGCTGGTGGGGGAGCGGCGGCTGCTGGTCCTCGACGAGCCCACCACCGGGATGGACCCCGTCGCCCGGCGCGCGGTCTGGTCCGCGGTCGACCGGCGGCGCGCGGAGCGGGGCACGACCGTGCTGCTCGTCACCCACAACGTCATCGAGGCGGAGACGGTCCTCGACCGGGTCGCCGTCCTCGACAAGGGGCGCGTCATCGCCTGCGACACGCCCGCCGGGCTGAAGGAGCAGGTCGCGGGGGAGGTGCGGGTCGATCTCGTCTGGCGGGAGCGGGCTCCGCTGGACGTCCCCGAGGTGGCCGCGCTGCGGGAGCGGGCGGTCGAGTCCGGGCGGCGCTGGACGCTGCGGCTCGCGCCGGAGGAGGCGCGGGCGGTGGTGTCGACGGTCACCGGTGGGGCCGCGTTCGCCGCGCTCGACGATTTCACGCTGGCCACGCCGAGTCTTGAGGACGTCTACCTCGCGCTCGGCGGGGATGCCCGGCAGGGGCTGGTGAAGGCATGAAGGGTGCTTTTGGCGTCCTGTGTGACGGGATGAGTTTTTCGGGCGCCGTATCCGTACGTGACGGGGTCGGGGCCGTGCGGATTCTCGGGGTCCTGGAGAAGAGGAGCAGCGCCACGTGAGTGTCGTACCCGCCGGGGTTCTGCCGGGCAGTGTCCGGGCCGCGGAGCAAGGGGAGCGGGAGGCCGCCGAGCTGGGGCCGCGCGCCCGGCTGTGGCCGTCGCTGGTCGCGGTGTACCGGGCGCAGCTCTCGCGTGCGCGGGTGGCGCGGATTCCGCTGCTCTTCGTGGCGACGTTCCAGTCGGTCGGGATTCTGATCATGATGCGGGGGGTGGTGGACGGGGGGAGTGAGGCGGAGGCCGTCGTCGCCGGGTCCGCGGTGCTCGTCGTCGCCTTCGTCGCGCTGAACCTCCTCGCCCAGTACTTCGGGCAGTTGCGGGCGAGCGGGGGGCTGGACCACTACGCCACGCTGCCCGTGCCGCCCGCCGCCGTCGTGCTGGGGGCCGCCGGGGCGTACGCGTCGTTCACCGTGCCGGGGACCGTCGTGACGGCCGTCTTCGGGTGCGTGCTGTTCGGGTTGCCGCTGACGCATCTGTGGGTGCTGATCGCCGTGATCCCCCTTGCGGGGGCCGCCCTCTCCGGGCTCGGCGCGGCCCTGGGGCTCCTCGCGCCCCGGCCCGAGCTGGCGACCGTCATGGGGCAGCTGGGGATGTCCGCTGCGCTGCTTCTGGGCGTCCTGCCGCCCGACCGGATGCCGGACGCGGTGCGGTTCGCGCGGGATCTGCTGCCGTCGACGTACGGGGTCGAGGCCATGGCCCGGACGTTCGCGGCGGAGCCCGACTGGGCGTACGTGCTGGGCGATCTGGCGGTGTGCGCGGGCGTGGGGGTCGTCTCGCTGGCCGTGGCCACTTGGGCCTATCGGAGGGCTGCGGTTCGGTGAGGGGTTTGGGGCGGCGGGCGGTTGGTGGTCGAGTGCGGGCCCGTCGTGGCTTGTCGCGCAGTTCCCCGCGCCCCTGAAGGACGTGGGTGCTGCTCGGGGGTCGGCTGTGGGTTTGTCTGGGTTGGTCCTCTGTTGCTCTGTGAACGGTCCCCCGGAGTGGCGTCCGGTGGGGCGGGGGTTCGGGGGGCCTGGCACGATGGCAGGGTGACCGCTCCGTTGACTCCGCCTACGCCGCCGCACGACCCGTCTCCGCGGGGGGACTGGCCTCCGCCGCCCCCGGAGGGGTACGGGCAGGTGGTGGGTGTGCCGGAGGGGCGCGCGGAGCTGTGGGGGGATGTGCGGGACGGGGCTGTCGTCGCGGTCGGGGTGACCGTGCTCGGGCTGCTGCTCGGGGCGTTGTGGCTGTGGCTGGCGCCGCGCGTGCCGCTCGTCGGTGACCAGTCCGACGGGAGCTGGGTCGTCTATCTCAAGGACTCCGAGGGGGAGCAGGCGATCGGGGTGGAGGGAACGTTCACCCTGCTGGCGCTGGCGTGCGGCGCGGTCACCGCGGTGGGCGTGTTCCTGTGGCGCCGGCGCGGCGGCATCCCGCTGGTCGCCGGGCTCACGATCGGCGGTGTCCTCGCGTCCGTCGTGGCCTGGAAGCTCGGCGTCTGGCTCGGCCCCTCCTCCGACGTCATCGCACACGCCAAGAGCGCGGGCAAGGGCGTGACCTTCTCCGCCCCCCTGAAACTCGACGCCAAGAGCGCCTTGCTGGCCTGGCCCGTCGCCGCGCTGATCGTCCACCTGTGCCTCACGGCACTGTTCGGCCCACGGGACCCGGAGCCGTACGAACACCCGTACATGACCCCACCGGTGTGACGGGGCGGATCGCCGCACCCAGCCCTGGTCCCTGCCCCGTCCCGCCCCCTACGCCGGGCGCCTCCCGTGGTTGGCGCGTCGTTTCTTGATCCGCCACTTCCGCTTGCGCGTACGTTTCGACATGCCTTCTCTGCTTAACGGAGAGAAGGCGGCCCGTCGACCCCTCACGCACGTCCGATGGGGGCCAGCACCGCCCCGGTGAGGCTCGTGAGGTCGGCGGGGGAGAGCTCGACCTCAAGGCCGCGGCGGCCGGCGGAGACGCAGATCGTGGAGTGGCCGCCGGCGGAGGCGTCGAGGACGGTCGGGAGGCGTTTGCGCTGGCCCAGGGGCGAGATCCCGCCCCGGACGTAACCGGTGGTGCGTTCCGCGAGCGCCGGGTCGGCCATCGCCGCCTTCTTGCCGCCCACAGCCGTGGCCAACGCCTTGAGGTCGAGGGACCCGGCGACGGGGACGACCGCGACGGTCAGCGCCCCGTCGACGTCGGCGACGAGCGTCTTGAACACCCGCTCCGGCGACACCCCCATCGCCTCGGCGGCCTCCTCGCCGTAGGAGGGGTGCGCGGGATCGTGCTCGTACGCGTGCACGGTGTACGGCACCCCCGCCGCCGTCAGCGCGACGGTCGCCGGGGTGCCACCGGCCTGTTTCTTCGGCTTCTTCGCCACCGGAACCCCTCAGTTCAGGCTCGTCGGACCGCGCGTCAGGTCCGACGCGGGCAGGGACGGCAGACTACGGAGGATCGCGGTCTCGACGCGCAGCAGCCTCAGCTCGTCCCGCAGCCGGGACGCGAAGTCGGGCGCCTGGAGAAGCCGCTGCTTGGACGGCGTGTCGAGCATCATCGTCGCGGCGACGAGGTAGGACACGACACCGGGCTCGTTCGGCAGCTCGCCGGAGAGGACGGACAGCTCACGGGCCCCGGCGAGCCGCTTCTGGTACTGCTGGAAGGCCCGCAGCACGACCTCCGCGAGCGCGTCGGCCTCCTCGCCGCGCTCCTCGGGGAGCTCCTCCACCTCGGCTGTGAGGAAGGGCCCCGACGCGTCGACGGACCGCACCCTGACCCGGGTCGTCCCGGTCGCGAGGACCTCGAACGTGCCGTCGGGACGCTCGCGGACGGTCGCCGCGTCCGCGATGCAGCCCACGGAGTGGAACGCCTTGAGGGGGTCGGCGCCGAAGCCCGCGAGGGGCCCGCGCCGCGGCTGCGTGGCCGAGCCGGGCATGCCCTGGGCGGCGGGCGCCACCTCGTGCCCGTCCCGGATGGCCACGACGGCGAACCGGCGCGGCGCGTCCTCCGGGGTCTTGAGCAGTTCGCGCATCATCGCGCGGTAACGCTCCTCGAACACGTTCAGCGGCAGCACGAGACCCGGGAACAGCACCGAGCTCAGGGGGAAGAGCGGGAGACGGACGATGGTCACGGGGCGGAAGCCTAATGGTCCGCGCCGGTCGCGTGTCCGTCATGACCGTTCCACGGGCGGGCCGGACGGCCGCTGACGATGTCCTCGCGGACGGCGAGGAAGTGGCCGAGGGGGTCGTCGGAGAAGCGGTTCCAGGGGAACGAGGTGACGTACGGGCCGAGCAGGCGGAGCTGGACGAGGGCGTCCTCCCGGCGGCCGAGCCGGGCCAGGACGTACACCAGGCCGTTGCGGACCTCGGCCGCGCGCGAGTCGTCGGCGCCGAGCCGGGCCGACAGGACGATCGCCCGGTCCGCCGCCGAGTCGAGGCGGGCGCGCGGCACCTCGGGGCCGCAGCCGTCCGTCAGATAGATCATCGCGGCGAGCGCGGGCAGCGACTGGACGAGGGAGTCCGCCGGGGCGTCCTGCGCGGCGCGGTCGGCGAAGTCGAAGCACTCGCGGTGCGAGCCGTGCCAGGAGGAGGCCAGGTAGCGCAGGGCGGCCAGATGGCAGCCGAAGTGGTGCGGCGAGCGGCGGACGGCCGCCTCCCACAACTCCCCGAAGTACTTGTGCCCGGCATGCGCCCCCCGCGCGTGGTCCAGGGCGATGCGCCACGGCACCGGGTCGCGGTCCCAGCTCTGCGCCGCCGCCGTGATCAGCGGGCTGACCTCGCGCAGCAGCTCCTCGCGGGCCGGGGAGCACCAGGCGCGGCCCACCGCGAGCTGCGCGGCGACCAGCAGGACGTCCGGATCGCGGGGCGCGCCCGCCCGCCACTCCTCGAACCACTCCGGCCGCGCCTGCGCGAACGCCGCGAGGCGCTTGACGTACCGGTCGCGGGCCTCCCAGTCGCGCCGCACGCGGGTGCGCGCGAGGAGTCCGGCCGCCGGTCTGTACTCCCCGCGCCCGGCCGCGACGAGCGCGGGGCCGAGCAGGTCGTCGGGGACGTCGAGCAGCATCTCGTCGTCGGCCGGCAGTCCGGTGACGGCGAGCGGCGGCGCGTCCTTCTGCGCTCTCGGCGCCTTCTGCGCTTTCGACGCTTTCGGCGCGCGAGCCGGGCGGATGAACGGGGGCAGCAGAGCCATGGTGCCGACCATTGAAAAACGCTGGTCGACGACGCGCCAGAGGTAAAGCGCAACCCATGGAAAGTTGTACGTGCCCAGGTCAAGGGAAGGTAAAAGGTTACCGTTCAGTCGCCACGCGACGGGCACAGCGTGTGCGTTTCGTGGGCGCCGGAGCGCCCGGAGTGTGGGTTCGGTGCGGGTCCCGGCGCGCATGTTTCAGTCCCTCCGGAGCATGCGGGTCGCGCCCGCGGCGACCGTCGTCGCGAGAATCCAGCCGAGCAGGATCATCGCCGCCGCCGCCCACTGCCAGCCGCCGTCCAGCCGCCACTGGCCGGCCTGGCCGAGGTCGATCACCGGCAGCAGCAGATCCAGGGCGAACAGGACCGGGTCCCAGGAGGGGCCTCCCCCGCCCGTGGGGTGGTGCGGGGCGTGGTCGAAGGCGACCGAGCCCGCCGCCCACAGCACGCCCATCCACACCGCCGCCCGCCCCGGCCGGTACCCGTAGGCGACCGTCCAGTCCTGCGCGTACCCCCAGAGCCGGGCGCCCGGCGGGAGCGTCTCGCGGCGGCGGCGCTGCTTGGCGAGCAGGACCTCCCGCGCGTCCTCGTCCTCCCCGCCGGCGCGCAGCACCGACGCCAGCCGTTCGTACGGCTCCGGGGCGTACTCCGCGGTCGCCGCCGCGACCCACGCGAGCCGCGCGGCCAGCGGGAACGGGCCGACGGGCACGAGGTTGTCGTACGTGAACCCCGCCATGTGCAGCCGGCCGGGGCCCGGCCAGGCCGTGGCGCGGTCGATCAGGTTGACCACCCGGGCCCCCGACAGGACGACCGTCCCGCGCGCGGGACGCTCCCCGAGGAAGCGCAGCTCCGAGGCGTGCACCCGGCGCAGCGACACCTCCTGGTCGTCCGCGAGGACGAACCGGGCGGACTGGAGGTCGACGGCGTCCCCGAACCGCCCGTCGTCCAGCCGCAGGCCGCCCCGGCACTCGAACCGCTGGACCCGCATGCCCCGCGCGGGCGTCACCCCGGTCGGCTGCCGGTCGCCGGCCGCGGCCGGCGTCAGGTACAGCGAGCGCTCGACGGTGAGCTGCGGGGCGTTGAGCGCGAACCGGCCCCGCGGGTCGGCGAGGCGGGCCCCGCGCAGGCTCAGGGAGACCCCGACCTTCGCGCCGCGCAGGCTCAGCTCGCCGTACGACTCCAGCAGCTCCGCCTGGACGTCCTGGCCGACCGTCATGCCGTCGGCGACGAGGGAGCGCCCGCTGCGGTCGCGGTGCACCACCGCCTGGCTGAGCAGCAGGTCCGTCCCTATGTGGGCGTCGGTCAGCCGGATGCCCTCGGGGAAGCGGCTGCGCGGGAGATGCAGATCCCCTTCCGTGTGCACCCGGGCGGCCTCCAGGCGGGGGACCGCGCAGTCCACCAGCCGCAGCGTCGTGAACCGGGCCTCCGGGAGCAGCACCTCCTGGTCGAACCGGCAGCCGCGCAGCTCGACGTAGGGCAGGACCCGGCCGCCGGAGAGGTCGAGCGCGCCGCTGATCCGGACCCCGGCGAGCTTCAGCGAGGACACCCGGCCCGTCAGCGCCGGCGGGCCGTCCAGCAGGAGCCAGGCGACCACCCTCGCCCGGACCGTCCGCCCCTCGCCCCAGGGGTGGCCGCCGTGCGGGTCGTCCACCTCGGGGTTGCCGCACGTCAGGTCGTACACCCCGCCGTCCCGGAACGCCTGCCACAGACCCGCCTCGGCCGCCGTCAGATCCTCCGGAAGGTCCCTGACATGCGGTCCGGCCCCCTCGATCACCACTTTCCCTCCTTCCTCGCACATCTGTTCTGTCCCCTGTTCTGCCCGCTGCGTCACGCTTTGAACACTGAACGTGACATCGATCAGCGAAAGTTCCCGAATTCGCCTACTCCGCGTGACGAACCCGCTCTGTATCAGCCATTGATACGCGCGAACGGCCCCGGAACCGGGTCTGCGAGAATTGGCCACGTGATCTCGCGAATCGATCTGCGCGGCGACGCCCTCCCCGAGGGCCCCGCCCTGCGCGACCTGCTGCCCCGAGCCGACTTCGACGTCGCGGCCGCCCTGGACAAGGTGCGGCCCATCTGCGAGGCCGTGCATCATCGGGGCGACGCGGCGCTGATCGACTTCGCCGAGAAGTTCGACGGCGTACGGCTCACGTCGGTACGCGTCCCCGCCGAGGCGCTCACCACGGCGCTGGCCGAGCTCGACCCCGCCGTACGCGCCGCCCTGGAGGAGTCCGTCCGGCGCGCGCGTCTCGTGCACCGCGCGCAGCGCCGTACGACCCACACGACCCAGGTCGTGCCGGGCGGCAGTGTGACCGAGAAGTGGGTGCCCGTCGACCGGGTCGGGCTCTACGCGCCGGGCGGCCGGTCGGTCTACCCGTCGTCCGTGATCATGAACGTCGTGCCGGCGCAGGAGGCGGGCGTCCCCTCGATCGCCCTGGCCTCGCCCGCCCAGGCCGAGTTCGGCGGACTGCCGCACCCGACGATCCTCGCCGCGTGCGCGCTCCTCGGCGTCGACGAGGTCTACGCCGCCGGCGGCGCCACCGCCGTCGCGATGTTCGCGTACGGCACCGAGTCCTGCCCGCCCGCGAACATGGTCACCGGCCCCGGCAACATCTGGGTCGCCGCCGCCAAGCGGTACTTCACCGGGAAGATCGGCATCGACGCCGAGGCCGGCCCGACCGAGATCGCGGTCCTCGCGGACGCGAGCGCCGACCCCGTGCACATCGCGTCCGACCTGATCAGCCAGGCCGAGCACGACCCGCTCGCCGCCGCCGTCCTCGTCACCGACTCCGCCGACCTCGCGGACGCCGTCGAGAAGGAACTGATCCCGCAGGTCGCCGCCAGCAAGCACGTCGACGACCGGATCGCCCCCGCGCTCGCCGGCCGGCAGTCCGCGATCGTCCTCGTCGACGGCGTCGAGGAGGGCCTGCGCGTGGTCGACGCCTACGGCGCGGAGCACCTGGAGATCCAGACCGCCGACGCCGCCGCCGTCGCCGACCGGGTGCGCAACGCGGGCGCGGTCTTCGTCGGCCCCTGGGCGCCCGTCTCCCTCGGCGACTACGCGGCCGGCTCCAACCACGTCCTGCCCACCGGAGGCTGCGCCTGCCACTCCTCCGGCCTGTCCGTGCAGTCGTTCCTGCGCGGCATCCACATCGTCGACTACACGCGCGAGGCACTCGCCGAGGTCGCCCACCACGTCGTCACGCTCGCGGAGGCCGAGGACCTCCCGGCGCACGGCGCGGCGATCAAGGCGAGGTTCGACTGGAAGGTCCCGGAGAACAAGTGACAGGCATCGACGATCTCCCCGTACGGGACGAGCTGCGCGGCAAGTCCCCCTACGGAGCGCCCCAACTGGACGTCCCGGTACGGCTGAACACGAACGAGAACCCCTACCCGCTCCCCGAGGAGCTGGTCGAGCGGATCGCCGAGCGCGTGCGCGAGTCCGCCCGGAACCTCAACCGCTACCCCGACCGGGACGCCGTCGAACTGCGCACCGGGCTCGCGAAGTACCTGACGGACACCACCGGGTACGAGGTCGCCCTCGCCAACGTGTGGGCCGCCAACGGCTCCAACGAAGTCATCCAGCAACTGCTCCAGACCTTCGGCGGGCCCGGCCGCACCGCGATCGGCTTCGAGCCGTCGTACTCGATGCACGGCCTCATCGCGCGCGGGACGGGCACCGAGTGGATCTCGGGCCCCCGGAAGGACGACTTCACGATCGACGTGGACGACGCCGCGCGCGCGATCGCCGAGCACCGCCCGGACGTCGTCTTCGTGACGACCCCCAACAACCCCACCGGGAACGCCGTCCCGCGCGAGACCGTCCTCGCCCTGTACGAGGCCGCGCAGGCCGCGAAGCCGTCCATGGTCGTCGTCGACGAGGCGTACATCGAGTTCAGCCACGGCGACTCGCTGCTGCCCCTCCTCGCGGGCCGGCCGAACCTGGTGATCTCCCGGACGATGTCCAAGGCGTTCGGCGCCGCCGGGCTGCGCCTGGGCTATCTCGCCGCCCACCCGGCGGTCGTCGACGCCGTCCAGCTCGTACGACTGCCCTACCACCTCTCGGCGGTCACCCAGGCGACCGCCCTGGCCGCCCTGGAGCACACGCAGACGCTCCTGAAGTACGTCGAGCAGCTCAAGGCGGAGCGCGACCGGCTGGTCGGCGAGCTGCGGGCGATCGGCTACGAGGTGACCGAGTCCGACGCCAACTTCGTGCAGTTCGGCCGTTTCGGCGACCCGCACGCCGCGTGGCGATTCATCCTGGACCGCGGGGTCCTCATCAGGGACAACGGCGTACCCGGCTTCCTCCGGGTGTCCGCCGGGACCCCCACCGAGAACGACGCGTTCCTCGACGCGGTCCGTGAACTCAAGAAGGAGCAGCGCGCATGAACCGCGTCGGCCGCATAGAGCGCACCACCAAGGAGACGGCCGTCCTGGTCGAGATCGACCTCGACGGCACCGGCAGAACCGAGATCTCCACGGGCGTCGGCTTCTACGACCACATGCTCGACCAGCTCGGCCGGCACGGTCTGTTCGACCTGACCGTGAAGACCGAGGGTGACCTGCACATCGACTCGCACCACACCATCGAGGACACCGCCCTCGCGCTGGGCGCCGCCTTCAAGCAGGCCCTCGGCGACAAGGTCGGCATCTACCGCTTCGGCAACTGCACGGTCCCGCTGGACGAGTCCCTCGCCCAGGTGACCGTCGACCTGTCCGGCCGCCCCTACCTCGTGCACACCGAGCCCGAGAAGATGGCGCCGATGATCGGCGAGTACGACACGACGATGACCCGGCACATCCTGGAGTCCTTCGTCGCGCAGGCCCAGATCGCCCTGCACGTCCACGTCCCGTACGGGCGCAACGCGCACCACATCGTGGAGTGCCAGTTCAAGGCCCTCGCGCGGGCGCTGCGCTACGCCAGCGAGCGCGACCCGCGCGCGGCGGGCATCCTTCCTTCCACGAAGGGCGCGCTGTGACCGGCCTGTCGACGATTCTGATCGTTCTCGGTCTCTTCCTGCTCGGCGGTGTCTATTCCTTCGCCAAGCAGAAGATGCCGACGAGCCTGATCGTGCTGCTCTCGATCAGCGCCGGGTTGTGCCTGGTCGCGGGCGTCCTCAGGCTGGAGGTGTGGAATTGAGCGGCTCCCCGAAGAAGGTCGTCGTCTTCGACTACGGCTTCGGCAACGTCCGGTCCGCCGAGCGCGCGCTCGCGCGCGTGGGGGCCGACGTCGAGATAACGCGTGACTTCGACACGGCGATGAACGCGGACGGCCTCCTGGTGCCCGGCGTGGGCGCCTTCGCCGCCTGCATGAAGGGCCTCACGGACGCGCGCGGCGACTGGATCGTCGGCCGGCGGCTGTCCGGCGGGCGCCCCGTGATGGGCATCTGCGTCGGCATGCAGATCCTCTTCGCGCGCGGCATCGAGCACGGCGTCGAGACCGAGGGCCTCGACGAGTGGCCCGGCACGGTCGAACCCCTCAAGGCCGACGTCGTCCCGCACATGGGCTGGAACACTGTGGACGCCCCGGAGGGCTCCGAACTCTTCGCCGGGGTCGAACCGGACGCCCGCTTCTACTTCGTGCACTCCTACGGCGTCCAGGACTGGACGCTGGAGGTCCGCAACGCGTCGATCAAGGCTCCCAAGGTCTCCTGGACGACCCACGGCACGCCGTTCGTCGCCGCCGTCGAGAACGGCGCCCTGTGGGCCACGCAGTTCCACCCCGAGAAGTCCGGCGACGCCGGAGCCCAGCTCCTCACCAACTGGATCGGAACCCTGTGACTGTGTCGCCTGAAAACGTGCTCGAACTCCTCCCCGCCGTAGACGTCCGCGACGGCCAGGCCGTCCGCCTCGTGCACGGCGAGTCCGGGACCGAGACGTCCTACGGCTCCCCCCTGGAGGCCGCCCTCGCCTGGCAGCGCGCGGGCGCCGAGTGGCTGCACCTCGTCGACCTGGACGCCGCGTTCGGCACCGGCGACAACCGGAAGCTCATCGCCGAGGTCGCGGGCGCCATGGACATCAAGGTCGAACTGTCCGGCGGCATCCGGGACGACGACACGCTGGCCGCCGCCCTCGCCACGGGCTGCACGCGCGTGAACCTCGGCACGGCCGCCCTGGAGACCCCGGAGTGGGTCGCCAAGGTCATCGCCGAGCACGGCGACAAGATCGCCGTCGGCCTCGACGTCCGGGGCACGACCCTGCGCGGGCGCGGCTGGACCCGCGACGGCGGCGACCTGTACGAGACG
The DNA here is from genome assembly GCF_040610055.1 of Streptomyces sp. NPDC004539. Classification (NCBI taxonomy): domain Bacteria; kingdom Bacillati; phylum Actinomycetota; class Actinomycetes; order Kitasatosporales; family Streptomycetaceae; genus Streptomyces; species Streptomyces sp. NPDC004539. The sequence goes on from NZ_JBEXLS010000016.1 coordinate 145,449, forward strand.
CTGGAGCGGCTGAACGCCGAGGGCTGCGCGCGGTACGTCGTCACCGACATCGCCAAGGACGGCACCCTCCAGGGCCCCAACCTGGAGCTGCTGCGCAACGTCTGCGCCGCGACGGACCGCCCGGTCGTCGCCTCCGGCGGCGTGTCGTCCCTCGACGACCTGCGCGCCATCGCGGAACTGGTCCCCCTCGGCGTCGAGGGCTCCATCGTCGGCAAGGCCCTCTACGCGAAGGCGTTCACCCTCGAAGAGGCGCTGGCGGCGGTGTCGTCATGACGTCCGTACGGCGGGTGCAGAGCGGCAGCCCCTGGGAGGAGCCCTTCGGCTTCGCGCGCGCGGTCCAGGCGGGCGACCGGGTCGTCGTCGGCGGCACGACCTCCTTCAAGGGCGGCGTCCTGTACGGCGAGGGCGACCCGTACGAGCAGGCCAAGGTGGCGTTCGGGACGGCGCTCGCGGCCGTCGCCGAGTTCGGCCTCGGGCCGGAGGCGGTCATCCGTACGCGCCTGTACCTCACGCACGCGCGGGACGTCGACGAGGTGGGCCGCGCCCACAAGGAGGTCTTCGACGCGGTGCGGCCGGTCAACACGATCGTCGTCGTCACCGGGTTCGTGGACCCGCGCATCCTCGTCGAGGTCGAGCTGGAAGCGTTCTCGGGAGCCTCGTCATGACCCTCGCCGTACGTGTCATCCCCTGCCTGGACGTCGAGGGCGGCCGGGTCGTCAAGGGCGTCAACTTCCAGAACCTCCGCGACGCGGGCGACCCCGTCGAGATGGCCAAGGTGTACGACGCCGAGGGCGCCGACGAGCTGACGTTCCTCGACATCACCGCCTCCTCGGGCAACCGGGAGACCACCTACGACGTCGTGCGGCGCACGGCGGAGCAGGTGTTCATCCCGCTGACCGTCGGCGGCGGGGTGCGCGCCCCCGAGGACGTCGACAAGCTGCTGCGGGCGGGCGCCGACAAGGTGGGCGTCAACACGGCCGCCATCGCCCGTCCCGAGCTGATCAAGGAGATCGCCGAGCGGTTCGGGAGCCAGGTGCTCGTGCTGTCCGTGGACGCGCGCCGCACCGCCTCCGGGTCGTTCGAGGTGACCACGCACGGTGGGCGCCGGGGGACCGGCATCGACGCCGTCGAATGGGCCCACCGGGCCGCCGAGCTGGGCGCGGGCGAGATCCTGCTCAACTCGATGGACGCGGACGGGACGAAGGACGGCTACGACATCGAGATGATCGAGGCCGTCCGGGGGCACGTGTCCGTGCCGCTGATCGCGTCCGGGGGCGCCGGGAAGCTGGGCGACTTCGCGCCGGCCGTGGGAGCGGGGGCGGACGCCGTGCTGGCGGCCTCCGTGTTCCACTTCGGGGATCTGCGGATCGGCGAGGTCAAGCAGGCGTTGCGGGAGGCGGGGAACCCCGTCAGGTGAGGTAAGTCCCGTTCACCAGGTGGGCGGGACTTACTTGTCCACAGATGCGAAAGCTTTATTGCGCAATTTCCCTTTCGTATCTAGCCTGGTCCGTATGGCGAACCAGGAGAGGGACCGGCGGATCACCGACGTGGGCACGCTCAAGGCGCTCGCGCACCCGCTGCGGTCGAGGCTGTACCGGGGGCTGACGATCGCGCGCGTGGCGACCGCCTCGCAGCTCGCCGAGCAGGTCGACGAGGCCGTGTCCCTCGTCAGTTACCACCTGCGCAAGCTCGCCGAGCACGGGCTGATCGAGGAGGCCGAGCCGCAGAGCGCGGACGGGCGCGAGCGGTGGTGGCAGCGGACCTCCGAGGGGCTGCGCATCCACGACTCCGACTTCCGGGACGCGCCCGAGAAGGCCGCCGCGCACACCGCCGCCAGCCGGCTCTTCTTCGAGCAGCGCGCGGACCTGTACCGGCGCTTCCTCGACGAACGCGCGCACTGGAGCGCCGAGTGGAACGCCGCCGTCGAGTCCTCCGAGTCCAACCTCCGCCTCACCCCGGCCGAGCTGACCGCGCTCAACCTCGAAGTGCTGGCCCTGTTGCAGCGCTACGACGAGGCGGGGCGGGCCGCCGAGGCCGCGGGGGAGACGGAGGGGCGGGAGAACGTCCAGGTGCATACGTACGCGTTCCCGTTCCGGTTCTGAAGGGGGCTCGGGATGAAGAGCGCGGCCGGGGTGGCCGAGAAGGGTTCCGCCGGGCGTGTCGCGCACCGGGACCCCAACGTCCTGCGGTGGCTCGCCGGGTTCACCGCGTCCGGGGTCGGCGACAACGTGTACTACCTCGCCCTCTCCTGGGCCGCCGTCCAGTCCGGGACGCCCCTCCAGGCGGGGCTCGTCACCGTCGCCGGGGCGCTGCCCCGGGCCGTGCTGATGCTGGGCGGGGGAGTCCTCGCCGACCGGTACGGCGCCCGGCGTGTCGTCCTCGCCAGCACCGGCGTGCGGTCCGCGCTCGTCCTGTCGGCCGCGCTCCTCCTCGTCCTCACCAGCCCCGGGCTCTGGGTCCTCGGCGCCGTCGCCGTCGTCTTCGGGATCGTCGACGCGGCCTTCCTCCCGGCGGCCGGGGCGCTGCCTGCCCTCATAGCCGCGCCGGGGCAGTTCGGGAGGGTCCAGGGGCTCCGGGGGCTCTCCACGCGGCTGGCGAACGTCCTGGGCGGGCCCCTGGGCGGGCTGGGGGTGGCCTTCGGGGGGACCGCGGGGGCGTTCGGGGTGGCCGCGGTGTTGATCGGGGTGTCGTGGCCGGTGCTGGGGGCGGTGCGGGTGCGGGCGGGGGTGGAGGCGGGGGGTGACGCCGGGGATGCGGAAGGGGCGGTGGGCGGTGTCGGGGCGGTGAAGGGGGCGGTGGGGTCGGGCGGCGCGCGTGGGCGCGGGGCGGATGCCGACGCGGGGGTGGTGGCTGCGGGCGCGCGCGATGCCGACGCTTTCTGGCACGCCGACGAGCCGGATGCCGGGGCGCCCGCGCGCCGGGCTTCCGTGTGGGCGGGGCGGCGGGGCGTTCGGGGGGTGACGCCGAGGAGCTGGGCGGCTGCCCGGGACCGGGACGGGTGGGAGCGGGGCCCCGGGGAGGTGGGTTCCGCGCGCGGGCGCGCCGGGAGCGGTGCTGCCGGGCGGCAAGGGGCTTCGGCGGGTCCCGGGAAGCGGGGTGCCTGGGGGCGTGAGGTGATCGGGGAACTGGTCGACGGGGTGCGGTACGTGCGGCGGGACCGGGTGCTGTCGGCGCTGGTCGTGTCCGTGATGCTCAGTGATCTCGGGTTCGTGGGGCCGATGAACCTGGGGCTCACCCTGCTCGCCGGGGAGCGCGGGTGGGGGGCCTCGGGGCTGGGGCTCGTGCTGGCGGGGTTCGGGGTGGGGGCCGGCGGGGCGTCTCTGGTGCTCGCCTGGCGGGGGCGCGTCCCGCGCGCAGGGCTCGTGCTGGCGTTCGCGACGATCGGGGGCGCCCTCGCGATCGCCGCCCTCGCGCGCGTGCCGTCCGTCGCCGGGGCGGTCGCCGTCGCCCTCTGCGTCGGGCTGCTCGCCGGGCTCGGCGGGGCGCTCGCCGGAACCCTCGTCCAGGCGCGCGCGGGCGCCGCGTACATCGGCCGCGTCACCGCCGTGTCCACCCTCATCGGCTACGGCGTCGCCCCGCTGACCTTCCCCGTCGTCGGCTGGACGATCTCCCTGTGGGGGACCGCTCCGGTGTTCGCGGCCTGCGCGACGCTGAACGGGGTGAGCGCGGTGGTGGTGCTGGGGGTGAGGGGGCTGCGGCGGGCGGAGCTGCCGGGGTGAGGGGGGGCCGTGCGGCCGGGGGTGGAAGGGGCTGGGGAGCGGGCGGAGGAGCGAGCTGAGGATGCGTTCGGGCCGGCGGGAGAATGCCCCGGTGCGGGCGAACCCCTGACGTGGGCGAACCCCTGACGTGGGCGAACTCTTGACGTGGGCGAACACCCGGCGCGGGCGAGCGGCCGGTGCGGGCGGCGGGGCTGAGAAGGCGACGGCCGTCTGTTGTCCTGTTGTCGCCCTGCGGTGCCCGGCCGGCTCCCGGGCGCGGGCCCTGAGCAGCCGGCCGGTCGGGCACTGGGACCCCTCGGGCCGGCCCGCGCGGCACTGGCTCGGAGGGGAGCCGCCGTATGGTCTCCACGTCGAGCGGACCCACGCACCCACGCGCGGCGCTCGCTCCGTTCGCCCCCGTCGGGGAGCCCTCTCGGGCCCGCCGGTCGCCGCCCTCGCCGCCCCCTGTCGCGAGCGGCGCCCCTCAGATCCCCAGCTGCTTGCCCGCCCGGAGTCTCTCGATCGCTTCCTTGTCGCCCTCCAGGTCCACCTGGGCGGTGCTCTGGCGGCCGAAGACGAACATGAGGAGCTCGGAGGGCTCGGCGGTGGCGGTGACGACGGGGGTGCCGCGGTGGGCGACGGCGGTGCGGCCGTCGGGGCGGCGCAGGACGAGGCCGGTCGGGGAGGAGCGGGCGACGAGACGGGCCGTGCGTTCGAGGCGGGACCAGAGCGCGTCCTGGAAGACGGGGTCCAGCGCGCGCGGCGTCCAGTCGGGCTGGGCGCGGCGGACGTCCTCGGTGTGGACGTAGAACTCGACCGTGTTCGCCGCCTCGTCGAGCTGCTTGAGGGCGAACGGGGAGAACCGCGGCGGGCCCGTGCGGATGAGCTGGAGCAGCTCCTCGTACGGCTTCGCGGTGTACTCGGCCGTCACCTTGTCCAGCCGGGCCGCCAGTTGCTTGATGAGGGTGCCGCCCGCCGCGTCGGGGCGGCGTTCGCGCACCACGACGTGGGCCGCGAGATCCCTGGTCCGCCAGCCCTCGCACAGCGTCGGGGCGTCCGGACCGCAGGTCTCCAAGAGGTCGGCGAGGAGGAGCCGTTCACGCTTGGCGAAGGTCGACATGCCGCCAGCCTACGACCGCCGCCGACGTCCGCACAGTGGACACCGGACCGTCACTGTCAGTGGCAGGCGGCACAATGGCAGGCATGACCAGCACGACCGGCGACCCCCGGCCCAGCAGCCTCGACCCCGAGATCGCGGCCCGCCTCAAGCGCAGCCCTGACGGGCTCGTCCCCGCGATCGCCCAGCAGTACGACACCGGCGAGGTGCTCATGCTCGGCTGGATGGACGACGAGGCGCTGCACCGCACGCTCACGACCGGCAGGTGCACGTACTGGTCGCGCAGCCGCGCCGAGTACTGGGTCAAGGGCGACACCTCGGGCCACTTCCAGTGGGTCAAGTCGGTCGCCCTCGACTGCGACGCGGACACGCTGCTCGTCAAGGTCGACCAGGTCGGTGCCGCCTGCCACACGGGCGCGCGCACCTGCTTCGACAAGGATGTGCTCCCGATCGCCTCGGGTCAGTAGGGTCGGCCGCCATGGACCTCGACACGTTCCGCAAGCTCGCCTCCGACCGGCGCGTCATCCCGGTCACCCGCAAGCTCCTCGCCGACGGCGACACCCCGGTCGCCCTCTACCGCAAGCTCGCCGCCGAGCGCCCCGGCACGTTCCTGCTGGAGTCCGCGGAGAACGGCCGGTCCTGGGCGCGCTACTCGTTCGTGGGCGTCCGCAGCGCCGCCACCCTCACCGCGCGCGACGGCCGGGCGCACTGGCTGGGCACCCCGCCCGTCGGCGTCCCGGTCGACGGCGACCCGCTCGCGGCCCTGAGGGCGACGATCGAGACGCTCCACACCCCCCACGCCGAGGACCTCCCGCCCTTCACCGGCGGCATGGTCGGCTACCTGGGCTACGACATCGTCCGCCGCCTGGAGAAGATCGGCCCCGGCGAGCGCGACGACCTGAAGCTCCCCGAGCTGACGATGCTCCTCACCAGCGACCTCGCGGTGATGGACCACTGGGAGGGCTCGGTCCTCCTGATCGCCAACGCGATCAACCACAACGACCTCGACACGGGCGTCGACGAGGCGTACACGGACGCGGTCGCGCGCCTCGACGCCATGCAGGCCGACCTCTCGCGCCCGGTCGCCCAGCCGCCCGCCGTCCTGCCCCCCTCCGAACTCCCCGAGTACACCGCCCTGTGGGGCGGCCCCGACTTCATGACGGCCGTCGAGGACATCAAGGAGCGCATCCGCGCGGGCGAGGCGTTCCAGGTCGTCCCCTCCCAGCGGTTCGAGACACCGTGCACGGCGAGCGCGCTGGACGTCTACCGGGTCCTGCGGGCGACGAACCCGTCGCCGTACATGTACCTCTTCCGGTTCGACGGGTTCGACGTCGTCGGCTCCTCCCCGGAGGCCCTCGTCAAGGTCGAGGACGGGCACGCGATGGTCCACCCCATCGCCGGCACGCGCCACCGGGGGGCGACCCCGCAGGAGGACCAGGCCCTCGCCGACGAGCTGCTCGCCGACCCCAAGGAGCGCGCCGAGCACCTCATGCTGGTCGACCTCGGGCGCAACGACCTGGGACGGGTCTGCGAACCCGGCTCGGTCGAGGTCGTCGACTTCATGTCCGTCGAGCGGTATTCGCACGTCATGCACATCGTGTCGACCGTCACCGGCCGCGTCGCCCCCGGCCGTACCGCCTTCGACGTCCTCACCGCCTGCTTCCCCGCGGGAACCCTCTCGGGCGCGCCCAAGCCCCGCGCGATGCAGATCATCGACGAACTGGAGCCCTCCCGGCGCGGCCTGTACGGCGGCTGCGTCGGCTACCTGGACTTCGCGGGCGACTCCGACACGGCCATCGCGATCCGCACCGCCCTCCTGCGCGACGGCACCGCGTACGTCCAGGCGGGCGCCGGGATCGTCGCCGACTCCGACCCCGTCGCCGAGGACCAGGAGTGCCGCAACAAGGCGGCGGCCGTCCTGCGCGCGGTGCACACCGCGAACCGCCTCGGGCAGTAGGGCGAGCGCGCCGGAAATGAACCCCGGGTGACGGAACGCCCGGGGTTCAGGCGATAGTGGACTACGTGACTGCCGTACCGCACCCCCGCATCGAGGCCGGACCCGCTCGCTCCGGCCGCCGTAGCCTCGCCCTCGCCCTGCTCAGCGGGGCGCTCGGCGCGGCCGTCGCGCTGCTGGCGACCCGGCAGCGCTGGTCCGAGGGGACCGCGTCGGTGGCCGGCGGCGCCTTCCGGCTCACCGCGAAGGGCAGCGACGTCACGGGCGTGCCCGCCGCGCTCGCGATAGTGGGCCTCGCCGCGCTCGTCGCCGTCTTCGCCGTCCGCAGAGCCGGCCGCTTCGCCGTCTCCGCCGTCCTCACGCTCTCCGGCGCCGGCATCCTCTTCGCCGCCCTCTCCGGTGCCTCCGACAGCTCCGCGCTCGACGAACAGGCCGCGAAGGCGTCCGGCGACACCTCCGCGACGGTCGCCGCCCTCTCCCACACCGCCTGGCCGTACGTCGCCGCGGCGGGCGGCGCGCTGCTGCTCCTCGCCGGTCTCCTCGCGCTGCGCTACGGCCGCCTGTGGCCCGGTATGTCGGGCCGCTACGAGCGCGACGGCACCCCGCGCCCCCGGCGCGCCGCGAAGCCGGCCGACCCGGACCGGCCCGAGGACATGTGGAAGGCGCTGGACCGGGGCGAGGACCCGACGGGGGCGGACCCCGCCTGAGCGGCCGGCACCCGCGCGCGGTCCCGTTGTGGTGAATCGGGTGCCGTCCGGGGGCACCCCGGCGTTCCCCGGGCGGGTGCGTACGGGACAATGTGTGTGAGCGTCCGCGTTGGGCGTCACCTGGACAGCATGAGGAGCAAGTCATGGCGGGCAGCAGCCACGGTCACACTTTGGCCGCCTGGACCGGTGCGGCGATCTGTTTCATCGGATTCTGCGTCGCGGGCGCGTTCATGGTGATGGCGGAGCCGCTGGGCTTCTGGGCCGGCATGGTGATCTCGGTGCTCGGCGGCGTCGTCGGCCTGCTCATGAAGGGCATGGGCCTCGGCCAGCCGAAGGGCTTCCGGGACTTCCCCGACCACATCACCTACGGCACCCCGGCCAAGGCCGACAGCTGACACACTCTTCCCGAGCGGTTCTCCGACGGCGGCCCGGCGCGCGAGCGTTCCGGGCCGCCGTCGTCCGCGCGTCGGTGCGTGCACAATGCGAAGCATGACGACCGACAGCGCCGACCAGCAGCTGAAGCCCTCCGCGCTCGCCCGCCTCGGTGTCCCCGCCGGGATCATGGCGGCCGTCGTGGGCGCCTTCGGGTACGTCGCGACCGTCGACCCCAATCAGCCCGGCCACTACCCGGTCTGCCCGCTCTTCCAGGTCACCGGCCTGTACTGCCCCGGCTGCGGCGGACTGCGCAGCGCGCACGCCTTCGCGCACGGCGACCTCCTGACCGCGCTCCAGGACAACGCCGCCGCCGTCCTCGCCTATCTCGGCTTCGCCGTCGTGTGGACTGTCTGGGTGGTCCGCGCGGCGCGCGGGCGTCCGGCGCGGATGGCGCTCGGGAACGCCCATCTATGGACGATCGGGGCATTTCTGCTGGTCTTCACGGTTGTCCGGAACCTGCCGTTCGGTGGCTGGCTACGCCCTTGATCAACGGGGGAACGTCCAGGTAGTGGGACCGGTGTCGGCCTGATGCGGGCCTCGCGCGATCCGGCGGATACCATCGCCGGAGGAAATGTCACCGCCCGGAAGGGGGCCGCTCGCGTGAGTGTGCTCGACGAGATCATCGACGGAGTCCGTGCCGACCTCGCGGAGCGGCAGGCGCGCGTCAGCCTCGACGAGCTGAAGGAGCGCGCGGCCAAGGCTCCTGCGGCCAAGGACGGGGTCGCCGCCCTGCGGGGCGAGGGCGTCAAGGTCATCTGCGAGGTCAAGCGCTCCAGCCCCTCCAAGGGCGCGCTGGCCGCGATCGCCGACCCGGCGGGCCTCGCCGCCGACTACGAGGCGGGCGGCGCCGCCGCGATCTCCGTCCTCACCGAACAGCGCCGCTTCGGCGGCTCGCTCGCCGACCTCGACGCGGTCCGCGCGCGCGTGGACATCCCCGTCCTGCGCAAGGACTTCATCGTCACGTCGTACCAGCTGTGGGAGGCCCGCGCGCACGGCGCCGACCTCGCCCTGCTGATCGTCGCCGCGCTGGAGCAGCCCGCCCTGGAGTCCCTCGTCGAGCGCGCCGAGTCCATCGGCCTCACCCCGCTCGTCGAGGTCCACGACGAGGACGAGGTCGAGCGCGCGGTCGCCGCCGGCGCGAAGATCATCGGCGTCAACGCCCGCAACCTCAAGACCCTTGAGGTGGACCGGGGCACGTTCGAGCGGGTCGCCCCCGAGATCCCCGACCACATCGTCAAGATCGCCGAGTCCGGCGTCCGGGGCCCCCACGACCTCATCGCCTACGCCAACGCGGGCGCCGACGCCGTACTCGTCGGCGAGTCCCTCGTCACCGGAAAGGACCCGAGGACGGCGGTCGCGGATCTGGTCGCGGCGGGGGAGCACCCGGCGATCCGCAACAGCCGCGGTTGATCACCCGTTAGGCTTACGGCGATGACTCCCACTCCGGCCTCCCAGGAACGGCACGCGCGCCTCGCGCGCGGGTGCCGCCCGCGGGGCTGCCGCGCCCCCGCGCGCAAGGTGCACGGCCGGAGGGTGCGGTACGTCATCGGAGACGAACCGGGACAGGTGAACGGCCGTCGATGGCAGGTTTTTCAGGGGCGCGGGGAACTGCGCGAGCAACCACAGATCACCTGAGGCCGCTCGCGAACCCCTGCCCCCACGGCGATTAGTGTTTTTCCCACGCACTCACCGTGAGGTACCTGCATGCCCAGCGAGTTCTTCATTCCCGACCCCGAGGGTCGAATCCCCACCGCCGAGGGCTATTTCGGCGACTTCGGCGGCAAGTTCATCCCCGAGGCCCTCGTGGCCGCAGTGGACGAAGTGGCCGTCGAGTACGAGAAGGCCAAGCACGACCCCGAGTTCGCCCGTGAGCTGGACGACCTCCTGGTCAACTACACCGGCCGCCCCAGCTCCCTCACGGAGGTGCCCCGCTTCGCGGAGCACGCGGGCCGCGCCCGGATCTTCCTGAAGCGGGAAGACCTCAACCACACCGGCTCGCACAAGATCAACAACGTCCTCGGCCAGGCCCTGCTCACCAAGCGCATGGGCAAGACCCGGGTCATCGCGGAGACCGGCGCCGGCCAGCACGGCGTCGCGACGGCCACCGCCTGCGCCCTGTTCGGCCTCGACTGCACGATCTACATGGGCGAGATCGACACCCAGCGCCAGGCGCTGAACGTCGCCCGCATGCGCATGCTCGGCGCCGAGGTCATCGCCGTGAAATCCGGCAGCCGCACGCTGAAGGACGCGATCAACGAGGCGTTCCGCGACTGGGTCGCCAACGTCGACCGCACGCACTACCTGTTCGGCACGGTCGCGGGCCCCCACCCGTTCCCGGCGATGGTCCGCGACTTCCACCGCGTCATCGGCGTCGAGGCCCGCCGCCAGATCCTGGAGCGCGCGGGCCGCCTCCCCGACGCGGCGATCGCCTGCGTCGGCGGCGGCTCCAACGCGATCGGCCTGTTCCACGCCTTCATCCCCGACACGGACGTACGCCTCATCGGCTGCGAGCCCGCCGGGCACGGCGTCGAGACGGGTGAGCACGCGGCGACGCTGACGGCCGGTGAGCCGGGCATCCTGCACGGCTCGCGGTCGTACGTCCTCCAGGACGACGAGGGGCAGATCACCGAGCCGTACTCGATCTCGGCGGGGCTCGACTACCCCGGCATCGGCCCGGAGCACTCCTACCTCAAGGACAGCGGACGCGGCGAGTACCGCGCGGTCACCGACGACGCGGCGATGCAGGCCCTGCGCCTCCTGTCGCGCACCGAGGGGATCATCCCGGCCATCGAGTCGGCTCACGCGCTCGCGGGCGCGCTGGAGGTCGGCGAGGAGCTGGGCGAGGACGGGCTGATCATCGTCAACCTGTCCGGGCGCGGCGACAAGGACATGGACACGGCGGCCCGTTACTTCGGCCTGTACGACAGCGAGGGGGACTCCAAGTGAGCGGGAACATTCGGCTGTTGTCGGACACCCTCGCTGCCGCGAAGGCCGAGAACCGGTCCGCCCTCATCGCCTACCTCCCGGCCGGGTTCCCGACCGTGGACGGCGGCATCGACGCGATCAAGGCCGTCTTCGACGGCGGTGCGGACGTCGTCGAGGTCGGGCTCCCGCACAGCGACCCGGTCCTCGACGGCCCGGTCATCCAGACCGCCGACGACATCGCCCTGCGCGGCGGCGTCAGGATCGCGGACGTCATGCGGACGGTCCGTGAGGCGTTCGAGGCGACCGGCAAGCCGGTGCTGGTGATGACGTACTGGAACCCCATCGACCGCTACGGCGTCGAGCGGTTCACCGCTGAGCTGGCCGAGGCCGGCGGTGCGGGCTGCATCCTGCCCGACCTGCCCGTCCAGGAGGCCGGGCTGTGGAGGGAGCACGCGGCCAAGCACGGGCTCGCGACGGTCTTCGTCGTCGCGCCCAGCAGCAAGGACGCGCGGCTCGCGGAGATCACGGCGGCCGGCAGCGGGTTCGTGTACGCGGCCTCGCTGATGGGCGTCACCGGAACCCGGGAATCGGTCGGCGCGCAGGCGCAGGACCTGGTCGAGCGGACCCGGGCGACCCGGGGCGACCTGCCCGTCTGCGTCGGGCTCGGGGTCTCCAACGCCGAACAGGCCGCCGAGGTGGCCGTGTTCGCGGACGGGGTCATCGTCGGGTCGGCGTTCGTGAAGCGGATGCTGGACGCGCCGGACGCGGCGGCCGGGGTCGAGGCCGTGCGGGAACTGGCCGCCGACCTCGCGAAGGGCGTGCGCCGGACGGCATAGGGGCTGCTGGGCCGGTCGGCCGGTCACTCACTCGATCGAGTGGTCCTGGGACAGGGGAGGCGCAATGCGTCTCCCCTGTTCGTTTGCGGGGTGTGAGCGAGAAGAATCGAGTGGGAAAGCTGTCGGCGCGGGAGCGGCTGGCGGCCGATCGTCAGAAGCAGAAGGCCGCCGACAAGCGGCGCAAGGTGCTGATCGTCGGGGCGAGCGTCGTCGCCGTCCTCGGGGTCGCGGCCGGGATCGGCGCCGTCGCGGCGAACGCCGGGAAGGACAGCGGGGCGGGCGCGGGGCCGGTCGTCGCGCCCGCCGGGGCGAACGGGAAGGACGCGCTCGCGATCCCCGTCGGCAAGGAGAGCGCCAAGTCGACGCTGACGGTCTGGGAGGACTTCCGCTGCCCGGCCTGCAAGTCGTTCGAGACGACGTACCGCTCGGTGATCCATGAGCTGACCGGCGCGGGCAAGCTCAAGGTCGAGTACCACCTCGCGACCCTCATCGACGGCAACCTCCGCGGCAGCGGCTCCCGCAAGGCGGCCAACGCGGCGGCCTGCGCGCAGGACGTCGGCAAGTTCCCCGCGTACCACGACGTGCTGTACGAGAACCAGCCGCCGGAGACCGACGACGCGTACGCGAAGGAGGCCAGGCTGATCGAGCTGGCCGGGAAGGTCGAGGGGCTCGACACCCCGGCGTTCCGCACCTGCGTGGAGAACGGCACGCACAACGCGTGGGTGAAGAAGTCCGCCGCCGCGTTCAGCAACGGCGGGTTCGGGGGGACGCCGACCGTGCTGTTCAACGGGAAGAACATCTACCAGGACCAGTCGATGACGCCGGCGAAGCTGAAGAAGATGGTGGAGGACGCGGACAAGGGGTGAGGGCGGCCGGGCCGACAGGGGATCGACAGCAGGTTCCCCGCGTTTGACCGGCCCGTTATGCAGCCGTTGCCGGGCCGCCCGTCGTCGGCGCGGTCCGGCAGGGTAGCGTCGACCCTGCCATGGAAATTGCCTACATTCCCAGCCCGTCGCGCGGGGTCATCCACCTCGGACCCATTCCGCTGCGCGGCTACGCGTTCTGCATCATCATCGGCGTCTTCGTCGCGGTCTGGCTCGGCAACAAGCGGTGGCTTGCGCGGGGCGGCCGGGCCGGGACCATCGCCGACATCGCCGTCTGGGCGGTGCCGTTCGGGCTCGTCGGCGGGCGGCTGTACCACGTCATCACCGACTACGAGCTGTACTTCAGCGAGGGCCGGGACTGGGTCGACGCCTTCAAGGTCTGGGAGGGCGGGCTCGGCATCTGGGGGGCGATCGCGCTCGGTGCGGTCGGGGCCTGGATCGCCTGCCGGCGGCGGGGGATTCCGCTGCCCGCGTACGCCGACGCGGTGGCGCCGGGGATCGCGCTCGCGCAGGCGATCGGGCGGTGGGGGAACTGGTTCAACCAGGAGCTGTACGGGAAGGCGACGGATCTTCCCTGGGCGCTGCACATCACGTCCTCCGCGGACGGTCGTGTCCCGGGGTACTACCACCCGACGTTCCTGTACGAGTCCCTGTGGTGCGTCGGCGTCGCGCTGTTGGTCATCTGGGCCGACCGGCGCCTCACCCTCGGGCACGGGCGGGCGTTCGCCCTCTACGTCGCCGCGTACTGCGTGGGCCGGTTCTGGATCGAGTACCTCCGCGTCGACGACGCCCACCACATCCTGGGCCTCCGCCTCAACAACTGGACCGCGCTGATCGTCTTCCTCCTCGCGGTGACGTACCTCGTGATCGTCGGCAAGAAGAAGCCGGGCCGCGAAGAGGTCGTGGAGCCGGGGGCCTCCGAGGACGAGGCTGAGGAGAAGGCCGAGGAAAAGGCCGAGACCGAGGCCGAGAAGCCCGAGGCGGACAAGGCCGAAGCCGAGGACGGGAACGAGGCCGAGTCGGCCGGCAAGAAGAGTTAGCCGAAGCCGTACGACGATGAGGGCGTCCAGGGTCCCTGGGCGCCCTTCGCGTTTGAGGGCGGCGGTGAGAGCTAGGTGGTGGTCAGGGAGAGGGTTCTTCGGGCTGCTTCCAGGATCGCTTTGTCGATGAAGGTGCCGTCGGGGAGGGCTTGGGCTCCCTCGGTCGATTCCGCTGCCTTCAGGACTGCTTCCGCTCTCTCGATCTCCTCCGGGGTGGGGAGGTAGGCCGCCTCGATGACGGGGAGTTGGCGGGGGTGGATGGCGGCGCGGCCGAGGAAGCCGAGGGTGCGGCCGTGGGCGCTGGTGGTGGTGAGGGTGGTGAGGTCGCGGGTGTGGGGGTGGACGGATTGGGGCGGGGGCGGGAGGGCGGCGGCGCGGGCGGCGATGATGGCGCGGGAGCGGGGCCAGGTGAGGGCGTGGTCGGAGGTGGCGTTGAGGTCCGCCTTGAGGTCGGCCTCGCCGAGGGCGATGCCCCGCACCGCGGGGTGGGAGGTGGCGATCGCGTAGGCGTTCTCGATGGCCAGGGCTGATTCCAGGAGGGCGTACAGGGGGAGTTCCCGGGGGAGGGACCGGGTTGTGCGCTTGATGTCCTGGGGGGTCGTCACCTTCGGGAGGCGCAGGGCGTCGACGCCCGGGAGGTGGGCCAGGGCCGTGAGGTCGGCCTGGGACCACGGGGTGGTGGCCGCGTTGACGCGGACGTGGATCGGCTGGGAGTGGGGGTCCGTGAGACGTTCGGCCGTCGCCGCTCGGGCGTACTGCTTGCGGTCCGGGGAGACCGCGTCCTCCAGGTCGATGATGACGACGTCGGCGCCGGCGGCGAGCGCCTTGGTGACGATGTCGGGGCGGTCGCCGGGGGCGTAGAGCCAGGTCAGGGGGAACTTTCTCATACGGCGCCCGCCGCGCGGAGCGTGGCCGACTCCTCGGCGGTCAGACCGAGTTCCGTGAGGATCGTGTCCGTGTCGGCGCCGTGCGGGCGGCCCGTCCAGCGGATCTCGCCGGGGGTGGTGGAGAGCCGGAAGAGGACGTTCTGCATGAGGACGGGGCCGAGGTCGGGGTCGTCCACGGTGGTGAGGGTGCCGAGGGCGTCGTACTGCGGGTCGTGGACGATGTCCCGGACGTCCTGGACCGGGGCGATCGCGGCCTCCGCCTTCTCGAAGGCCGCGAGGACCTCGGCGCGGGGGCGGGCCGCGATCCAGGCGGCGACCGCGCCGTCCAGGACGTCCGCGTGGGCCGCGCGCCGGGCGCCCGTCGCGAACCAGGGTTCGTCGATCACGTCGGGGCGGCCGACCAGCCGCATCACGCGTTCCGCGACGGACTGGGCGGAGGTGGAGACGGCGACCCAGGTGCCGTCGGCGGTGCGGTACGTGTTGCGGGGGGCGTTGTTCGCGGAGCGGTTGCCGGTGCGGGACTGGACGTGACCGAGCTGGTCGTACCAGGTGAGCTGGGGGCCGAGGACCGTCAGGATGGGCTCGATGATCGCCATGTCGATCACCTGGCCCTCGCCCGTGCGGTCGCGCGCGGCGAGCGCCGTCATGACCGCGTACGCCGTCGCGAGGCCCGCGACGGAGTCGGCGAGGCCGAACGGCGGGAGCGTCGGGGGCGCGTCCGGTTCACCGGTGACGGCGGCGAAACCGCTCATCGCCTCGGCGAGGGTGCCGAAGCCGGGCCGCCGGGAGTAGGGGCCGAACTGGCCGAACGCGGTGACGCGGGCGAGGACCAGCCGGGGGTTCACGGCACGCAGCTCCTCCCAGCCGAGGTCCCATTTCTCCAGGGTGCCGGGGCGGAAGTTCTCGATGATCACGTCCGCGGACTCGGCGAGGCGCAGCAGGGTGGCCCGGCCGCCGGGGGTGGAGAGGTTCAGGGTCATCGTCCGCTTGCCCCGGCCGAGGACCGTCCACCACAGGCCGACACCGTTCTTCGACGGGCCGTGCCCCCGGGAGGGGTCCGGCTTCGTGGGGTGCTCGACCTTGATCACCTCGGCGCCGAAGTCGCCCAGGAGGGTCGCGGCGAGGGGGCCCGCGAAGAGGGTGGCCAGATCCAGGACGCGCAGTCCCCGCAAGGGAGTCGTCGTGTTCTTCGGGTCGGTCATGCGGTGTGTCGCTCCTCGATCTCCTGGCGGTACGGCATCGACGCGGACGCGCCCGGACGCTCCACCGAGAGGGACGCGGCGGCGGTCGCCCAGCGCAGCGACTCGTGCATCGGACGTCCCTCGCCGAGGGCGGTCGCGAGGGCGCCGACGAAGGTGTCGCCGGCGGCCGTCGAGTCGACCGGGGTCGTGCGCGGGGCCGGGACGGTGAGCGGGTCCGGGGCGGTGCGGGTCGCGTACAGGACGCCCGCCGCGCCGAGCGTGACGATCGCCTCCGGGACCAGGGTGAGGAGTTCCCGTGCCGCGTCCGCCGAGTCCGGGCGGCCGGTGAGGGCGGTGGCCTCGTGTTCGCCCGCCACCAACAGGTCGGTGGCGGCGAGGAGTTCGGGTGGGAGGGGGTGGAGCGGGGACGGGGTGAGAATCGTGCGGACGCCGTGGGCGCGGGCGGCGCGGGCGCCCGCGAGCACCGCCGGCATCGGGATCTCCAGCTGGAGGAGCAGGGTGTCCGCCGAGGCGATCAGGGTCTCGTCGCCGGGGGCGAGGTGGTCGACCGTGCCGTTCGCGCCGGGGATGACGACGATGGCGCTGCCGCCGGTGTCGTCCACGACGATGTGGGCCGTGCCGGAGGGGGTGTTCATGGTGCGGAGGTGGTCCGTGTTGACGCCGGCCTGGTCCAGGGCGGTGCGGAGGTGGGGGCCGTGGGGGTCGGTGCCGACCGCGCCGATCATCGAGACGGTCGCGCCCGCTCTCGCCGCCGCGATGGCCTGGTTGGCGCCCTTCCCGCCGGGGGTCGTGCGGGACTCCCGGCCTGTCAGGGTCTCGCCGGGGCGCGGGGGGTGTGGGGCGTAGGTGATCAGGTCCATGTTGGTGCTGCCCAGTACGACGATGTGGGTCATGGGCGGGTCGCCTCTCGGTGGGTGAGGTGGGCGAGGGTGTCGAAGCCGGTGCCGTCGAAGCCGGTGATCGAGGTGGCGAGGCGGTTCTTCAGGGGGGCCGTCCAGTGGGGTGGGGGTGGGCCGGTGAGGAGGGCGGCGATGCCGCCTGCTGTGGCGCCGTTGGAGTCGGTGTCCCAACCGCCGGACACCGTGCGGCAGACGGAGGCGGTGAAGTCGCCGTCCGCGTGGGTGAGGGCGGCGGCGATCAGGGCGGTGTTCGGGATGGCGTGGACCCAGTGGTAGTGGCCGTGGGTGGCGTGGAGTTCGTCCACGACCTTGTCGAAGTCCCGTTCCGTCCGGGCCAGTTGGATCGCGTCCGTGACGGCCTTGTGCAGGCGGGAGGCCGGGGGGATCACGGTCAGGCCGGTGCTGAGGCAGGTGTGGATGTTCTGGGCGCCTGTGCCTGCGGCTGCCGCTGCCGTCGCTGTGGCGATCGTCGCCGCGATGAACATCGCCGCGTAGACGCCGTTCGCCGTGTGGGTCAACGTGGCGTCCCGGTACGCCTGTTCCGCCGCTGCCAGGGGGTTGCCGGGGTTCGTCCAGCCGTGGACGTCCGCGCGGATCAGGGCGCCGATCCACTCCCTGAACGGGTTGTGGTGGTAGGCCGTTTCCGGGGGTTCGATGCCCGCGAGGAGGTTGCGGTAGGCGATGCGTTCCGCCGTGAAGGTGCGGCCCGCCGGGAGTTCGTCCAGCCAGAGTCGCGCCACGTCCTCCGTCGTGAAGTTCCTGCCGTGGCGTCGGAGGAGAAGCAGGTTCAGCAAGGGGTAGTTGAGGTCGTCGTCCTCCGGCATGCCGTCGATGTTCTCAGCGAGGGAGGTGGGGGCCGAGCGGCGGTTCCAAGGGTGCTGTTCCAGCAGGGAGTCGGGGACGCCCTTGGCTGTGAAGTAGGCGTTCAGGGGCCAGTTGCCGGTGGACTTGGCCAGGGCTCTGATGGCGTGCAGGGGGAGCTTCTCGACGGGTTTGCCCAGGAGGCAGCCGACGGCTCTGCCCAGCCAGGCGGATTCGAAGGCGCGGGGGGTCGGGGGTGGGGTGGGGGTGGGTCTCGTCGGGGTCGGCAGTGTGGAGCGGATCGTGGGCCAGTCCGTGGGTTCCGCGGCTGACAACTCGCTCGGCCGGAGTGCCAGTTCGTTCAGTTCGCCGAGGAGGGTGAGGGCCAGGGGGCGGAGATGGGGTGGGGGTGGTTCGGGGGAGGCGCCTTGCCGGGTGGGGGCGGTTCTGCCGCCTGCTCGGTGCCAGCGGGTGGCGATGGGGGTCGGGTCTCGGCCGTCCTCCCGCGCTTGGCGGAGTTCGTGGGTGAGGAGGTCTTCGGGCTGGAGCCAGGTCAGGCGGAGCACAGGGCGGACCCCAGGGTGGAGAAGGCGGATTCGTGGGCGCGGCGCAGGGCGACGTCTCGGGCGAAGATCTCCTGGGCCACCTCGGTGAGGGTGCGTGCGGGGGAGTCGAGGTCCAACTTGCTTGCCGTCGCCACCTGTTCGGACCAGGTGGTGGGAGGTGGCGAGCCCAGGGCGCCGGCCAGCGCGCCGGTCATCGTGGCGATCGAGTCGCAGTCCCGGCCGTAGTTGACGGCCCCGAGGACGGCCTCGCGGTAGTCGCCGCCCGCGATCAGCAACATGCCCAGGGCGATGGGGAGTTCCTCGATCGCGTGGAGGCGGGAGGGGCGGCGGGCGTCGAGGGAGGGGGCGCGGTAGTCGGGGCCGACCGTGTCGTACGGGGTGATGGCCTCGCGCAGGGGGAGCAGGGCCGGTTCCGTCGCGTCGTACGCGGAGGCTGTCTCGGCGACTTTCTCGATGGCCGTTCGCGTGCCGTCCTTCGCGAGGGACAGGCAGGTGTCGATCACCGAAGCCGGCGTCGCTCCGGGGACGCAGGCCGCCGAGACCGCAGCCGCGAAGACGCCGGCCGCCTCACGGCCGTACGAGGACTGGTGGGCGCCGGCGATGTCCAGGGCTTCTCGGTAGGCGGCTGTCGGGTTGGCCGCGTTGACGAGGCCGACCGGGGCCATGTACATCGCGGCGCCGCAGTTGACGATGTTGCCGACGCCGGCCTCGCGGGGGTCGGCGTGGCCGTAGTGGAGGCGGGTGGCGAGCCACTTCTCCGCGAGGAAGAGGCGGTGGAGGAGGAGGGTCTCCGTCTCCAGTTCGGGAATCCAGCGGGGGGTCGTCATCAGGTCCGGGACGAGGTGTTCGGCGATCGCGTGGGCGTCCAGGTGGTCGCGGACCTTCGCGTAGACCCTGATGAGGGCGTGGGTCATCAGGGTGTCGTCCGTGATGTGGCCGTTCCCCTTGTGGTACGGGGCGATCGGGCGGGCCGTACGCCACTCGTCGCCGTTCCAGGGGCCCACGATGCCGGTCACCCTGCCGCCGTGGCGGGCCAGGATCTGGGCGGGGGAGTAGCCCTCCACCGGGCCGCCGAGCGCGTCGCCCACCGCCGCGCCGACGAGGGCGGCGGTGACGCGGTCCGCGAGGGAGGGGGTGAGGGCGTTCTGGTCGTTTTCTGTTGTTTTGTCGTACATGGGGTGAATCATGCTCCTGTTGTTGCCGGTTGTGCGGCTTCCAGGAGTTCGGCGAGTTCCAGGAGGTCGGTGCCGGTGAGGCGGGGGAGGGTGCAGCCGGAGAGGGTGCGGGTTGTTGTGCGCCAGGTGTCCGGGATGGCCGCCGCGCCGCCGATCGCGCCGGTCAGGGCGCCGGTGAGGGCGGGGGCGGAATCGGCTACGCGGGAGAGGCAGGTGGCCGCGGGGACGGCCTCGGCGAGGTCGCCGTGGGCGGCGAGGGAGATGGCGAGGGCGATGGGGACGGTTTCGGCCGCCGCGATGCCGTAGCTGTAGACGTGGTCGACGATCTGGTGTTCCAGGAGGGGGATCAGGGCGAACGCCGAGCGCGTGGTGGTGGCGAGGTGGAGGGCGTGGCGGGCGTTTCTGCCGATCTCCGTCTCCGGGGGGAGTTGGGTGAGGGCGGCCTCTACGCAGGTCTCGATGTCGTTGCCGGTGAGGGCGAGGGAGATGGCCGCGGCCATCGCTCTGGCGCCGTGGACTCCGTCGCCGTCCTGGGTGTAGCGGGCGTCGAACTCCGCGAGGTCCGCCGCGCGCTGGGGGTTGCCCGGGTGGGCTGTGGCGAGGACGCAGGCTCTGACGCAGGCCGCGTCGTCGAAGTAGTGGGGGTTGTCGTGGCCTGTCGCCGGGGGGCGTAGGCCGGCGGCGAGGTTGCCGAGGCCGGCGCGTACGGAGATGCGGGCGCGGAGGGGGAGTTGGGCGGACTCGATCTCCGGGGCGCGGTCTGTGGCGGCGGCGATCTCTGCGGCGAGGGAGGTCCAGGTGAGGTCGATGGCCGCTCTTGTGCGGTGGTCTCGGCTGAGGTCGTTGAGGGGGGAGGGGTCGGCGGCGTCGAGGAGGGTCTGGGCGGTGAGGGCTGCCCATTCCGCGTCGTCCGAGGGGCCCAGGTGGAGGGGGGCGGGGGGTTGGTTGAGGGCGATGGGGACGGGGAGGGTGGTGGTGGCGTTGTGTTCGGCGAAGGTGTCGAGTTCTCGGGTGAGGCGGCGGGTCCAGGTGGGCATGCGGGTGGCTCTGTGGCGGGCGGAGGGCCAGCCGGTGGCGTCGCCTGTGGCGAGGCCGAGGAGCATGCCGGTCACTGGGCGGCGGGCCTTGGCTTCGCCATCGGCCGGGGGGTGCCCGCCCGCACCGCCCGTGCGGGGGTGAGAGCGGAGGTGGGGGTGGGGGCTGTTGTGGGGCGGCTGCGGGTGAGTTGTGGTTGGTCGCGCTCGCGCGGCGGTAGCCGCAGGCTCGGTACAGTCCCGCGCCCCTAGGTGGGTGGGGGGTGTCTCCGGGTTCTTCGTGGCTTCCCGGCCCGCTTCTCTTCCCTGTCCCGTCGTTTCTCCCCTCACCTGTCCTCCCCTCCCTCCGCCGCCAGCGCGAAGTCCGAGCGGGTCGGGGTCCATTTGGGGGGTTCTGTGGGGGTGAGGAGGTCGGCTACGTCGAGGATGTGGTGGCCGGACATTTCGGGGAGGCAGGAGCCTTTGGCGGGGCCGATGGGTGTGGCCCAGTGGTGGGGGATGGCGGTGATGCCTTGGGTGGCGCCGGAGAGGGCGCCGGCTACCGCGGCTGTGGTGTCGGCGTCTCGGCCCATGTTGACCGCGGTGAGGACGGAGGTGGGGAAGTCGGCGTTCGCGTGGGCGTAGGCGCCGAAGGCGAGGGCCACGGCTTCGGGGGCCAGGTCTGTCCAGGGGTAGCCGGCGATGACCACGGCGGAGCGGATGGCTCGTTCGCCTTGGTGGGAGACGGAGACCGCGCGGCGTAGGGAGCGGGCTGTCCAGGAGTCGGACGGGATGACGGCCAGGGCGGAGGCGATGACCGTGATGGGGGGTGCGCCTGTCATTGCTGCGGCCACGCCTGCCGCCACCGCCTGGCCGCCGTAGATGCCCTCGCCCTCGTGGCTCACGGAGCCGTCGATCGCCGCGAGGCGGGCCGCTTCGGCGGGGCGGCCTGCCGCGAAGACGCCGAAGACGGCCGCCCGCATGGCGAGACCGTCGCTCCAGGCGTGCCGGTGCTGGGCCGTGACCGGTGCGGTGAGGCCCCGGCGGAGGTTCTCCAGGGTGCCGCGCTCGCTGAAGCCGGCGCCCCGGAAGGGGCCCTCGTCGCGGTCGGCGATCCACGCGTGCCAGGCCGACTGGACGTGGGCCGGGGTGAGGGCCGAGCCGTGCCGGGCGAGCAGCAGGCCGGAGAGGATCGCGTACTCGGTGTCGTCCGTGCCGGCGGGGGTGTCGGTGACGTACCCGGTGATACGGCCCCAGCGGGCGCGGATCTCGGAGGGCTTGAGGTTCTCGGCGGGGGCGCCCAGCGCGTCGCCGACGGCCAGACCCAGCAGGGCGCCTCTCGCCCGTTCTCGCAGCGCTGTCGTCGATGCCATACGTGGGCCTCCGGGAGGGGGACGGGCAACTACAGGAACAGTTCGATCTGTCCCACCATTGGCGGTTGACCGCTGCCAGAAAATCCCTTTTGTCACCCGGACGACTTTTGAGCGTTCATCCCATCTAATGAGCGTTCATGGGTAAAGCCGCAGGTAAGCCCAGCCTTTCCTTGCTGGTCGACCTGGAATTTCCGGCGTAACGTCGGCGCTGTAAAGAATTAGAACTTGTCCAAAGTTAGCTTTGGCTTAGCTTGCTGGGGTACCTCGAAATGGCTCTCATCGATGTCCAGGCGCCACTGCACGAGGCGCACCGCGACAACCACACCCACCGGGACGTCAACGGCGGCTGGCTGCGGCCCGCCGTGTTCGGGGCGATGGACGGACTGGTCTCCAACCTCGCGCTGATGACCGGCGTCGCGGGCGGGAACGTCGGGCACCAGGCCGTCGTGCTGACCGGTCTCGCGGGGCTCGCGGCCGGTGCCTTCTCGATGGCGGCCGGGGAGTACACGTCGGTCGCCTCGCAGCGGGAGCTGGTGGAGGCGGAGCTGGACGTGGAGCGCGCGCAGTTGAAGAGGCACCCCCAGGACGAGGAGGCCGAACTCGCCGCGCTGTACGAGGCCCGGGGTGTGGACGCGCCGCTCGCCAGGGAGGTCGCGCGGCAGCTCTCGCGTGATCCCGAGATGGCGCTGGAGATCCACGCGCGGGAGGAGCTGGGGATCGATCCGTCGGACCTGCCCTCGCCGCTCGTCGCCGCCGGTTCGTCGTTCGGGGCGTTCGCGCTCGGTGCGCTGCTGCCCGTGCTGCCCTATCTGCTGGGCGCGAGCGCGCTGTGGCCGGCCGTGCTGGTCGCGCTCGCCGGGCTCTTCCTGTGCGGGGCCGTCGTCGCGCGCGTGACCGCGCGGACCTGGTGGTACAGCGGGCTGCGGCAGTTGGCGCTGGGCGGGGCGGCGGCGGGTGTGACGTACGCCCTGGGCATTTTGTTCGGTACGGCCGTAGGATAAGAGGGCTGCTAGTTATGCGAGGGACCGTATAAGTAGCCGTTACTCGCTGGTTTCGGATGCGTGACCACCGGGCATGAGCCGTAAGCGCTGTGGGCAACGACGCCCGCGGCTCACGCGCGGGATGGGTGATGACGCCCCTTCCGTACTCCCCCCAGGAACGACGGACACCGATCTGTCCCGTTCGCTCCCACACACTTTCAGCCGCCTCGCGCGGCACCCGCCGCACCCCCACGGCGTCCGCATGTTGGAACGGTTTATCCACTTCCCGAGAACCGCCCCATCATGTAACCTGCACGAAATTTTGCACTTACGCAGAGGGCCAACGTCGTCCCTCGGCAACGCAGACATTGCCACTTGAGACGACGACGGGAGAGCCGATGCGTACGCCGCGCCAGCCGTCCCAGCACTCCGCGAATGGCCGAAACTGGTCCTTCATGGATGCTCGCCCTGCTGCGCAGGGTATGTACGACCCCCGCGACGAGCACGACGCCTGCGGCGTCGGCTTCGTGGCCACCCTCACCGGTGAGGCGAGCCACACGCTGGTCGAGCAGGCGCTGACCGTTCTGCGCAACCTCGAACACCGCGGCGCCACCGGCTCCGAGCCCGACTCGGGTGACGGCGCGGGCATCCTCACCCAGGTCCCGGACGCGTTCTTCCGCGAGGTCGCCGGCTTCGAGCTGCCCGCAGCCGGTTCCTACGCCGTCGGCATCGCCTTCCTCCCCGAGGACGGCACGCAGGACGCCGTCTCGCGGATCGAGACGATCGCCGGTGAAGAGGGCCTCACCGTCCTCGGCTGGCGTGAGGTCCCCGTCGCCCCCGGCCTCCTCGGCGCCACCGCCCGCTCCACGATGCCCGCCTTCCGCGAGGTCTTCGTCACCGACGGCGTCTCCGAGGGCATCGTCCTCGACCGCAAGGCGTTCGCGCTGCGCAAGCGCGCCGAGCGCGAGGCCGGCGTCTACTTCCCGTCGCTGTCCGCGCGGACCATCGTCCACAAGGGCATGCTGACCACCGGCCAGCTGGAGCCGTTCTTCCCGGACCTCTCCGACCGCCGCTTCGCCTCGGCCGTCGCGCTCGTCCACTCCCGGTTCTCCACGAACACCTTCCCGTCGTGGCCGCTCGCCCACCCCTACCGGTTCGTCGCGCACAACGGCGAGATCAACACCGTCAAGGGCAACCGCAACTGGATGCGGGCGCGCGAGTCGCAGCTCCTGTCGGACCTGTTCGGCGACCGCGAGCTGGACCGCGTCTTCCCGGTCTGCACCCCGGACGCCTCCGACTCCGCCTCCTTCGACGAGGTCCTGGAACTCCTCCACCTCGGCGGCCGTTCCCTGCCGCACTCCGTGCTGATGATGATCCCGGAGGCGTGGGAGAACCACGACTCCATGGACCCGGCCCGGCGCGCGTTCTACCAGTTCCACTCCACGCTGATGGAGCCCTGGGACGGCCCGGCCTGCGTCACCTTCACCGACGGCGTCCAGGTCGGCGCGGTCCTCGACCGCAACGGCCTGCGCCCCGGCCGCTACTGGGTCACCGACGACGGCCTCGTCGTCCTCGGCTCCGAGGTCGGCGTCCTCGACATCGACCCCGCGAAGGTCGTCCGCAAGGGCCGCCTCCAGCCCGGCAAGATGTTCCTCGTCGACACCGCCGAGCACCGCATCATCGAGGACGACGAGATCAAGGCGGCCCTCGCCGCCGAGGCCCCGTACGCCGAGTGGCTCGAAGCCGGTGAGATCGAGCTCGGCGACCTGCCCGAGCGCGAGCACATCGTCCACACCCACGCCTCGGTCACCCGCCGCCAGCAGACCTTCGGCTACACCGAGGAAGAGCTGCGCGTCATCCTCGCCCCGATGGCCAAGGCCGGCGCCGAGCCGATCGGCTCCATGGGCACCGACTCGCCCATCGCCGCGCTCTCCAGCCGCCCGCGCCTGCTGTTCGACTACTTCACGCAGCTCTTCGCGCAGGTCACGAACCCGCCGCTGGACGCCATCCGCGAGGAGCTCGTCACCTCCCTGCGCTCCTCGCTGGGCCCCCAGGGCAACCTGCTGGACCCGAGCGCCGCCTCCTGTCGTACCGTCACCCTGCCCTTCCCGGTGATCGACAACGACGAGCTGGCCAAGCTCATCCACATCAACGCCGACGGCGACATGCCCGGCTTCAAGGCCGCGACCCTCTCCGGCCTGTACCGCGTCAGCGGCGGCGGCGACTCCCTCGCCGCCCGGATCGACGAGATCTGCGCCGAGGCCGACGCCGCCATCGACAACGGCGCCCGCCTCATCGTCCTCTCGGACCGGCACTCCGACGCCGAGCACGCCCCGATCCCCTCGCTGCTGCTCACCGCCGCCGTCCACCACCACCTCATCCGCACCAAGCAGCGCACCCAGGTGGGCCTGCTGGTCGAGGCCGGGGACGTCCGCGAGGTCCACCACGTCGCGCTGCTGATCGGCTTCGGCGCCGCCGCCGTCAACCCGTACCTCGCGATGGAGTCCGTCGAGGACCTCGTCCGCGCCGGGACCTTCCTCTCGGGCATCGAGGCCGAGCAGGCCATCCGCAACCTGATCTACGCGCTCGGCAAGGGCGTCCTCAAGGTCATGTCCAAGATGGGCATCTCCACGGTCGCCTCCTACCGCGGCGCCCAGGTCTTCGAGGCCGTCGGCCTGGACGACGCGTTCGTCGAGAAGTACTTCAACGGCACCGCCACCAAGATCGGCGGCGTCGGCATCGACGTCGTCGCCAAGGAGGTCGCCGCCCGGCACGCCAAGGCGTACCCCGCCTCCGGCATCGCCCCCGCGCACCGCGCGCTGGAGATAGGCGGCGAGTACCAGTGGCGCCGCGAGGGCGAGCCGCACCTCTTCGACCCGGAGACGGTCTTCCGCCTCCAGCACTCCACGCGCTCCGGCCGCTACGACATCTTCAAGAAGTACACGGACCGCGTGAACGAGCAGTCCGAGCGCCTCATGACGCTGCGCGGCCTGTTCGGCTTCGACTCGGGCCGCCCGTCGATCCCGGTCGACGAGGTCGAGTCCGTCGAGGACATCGTCAAGCGCTTCTCCACCGGCGCCATGTCCTACGGCTCCATCTCCCGCGAGGCCCACGAGACCCTCGCCATCGCCATGAACCAGCTGGGCGGCAAGTCCAACACCGGTGAGGGCGGCGAGGACGCGGACCGCCTGTACGACCCGGCGCGCCGCTCCGCGATCAAGCAGGTCGCCTCCGGCCGCTTCGGTGTGACCTCCGAGTACCTGGTCAACGCGGACGACATCCAGATCAAGATGGCCCAGGGCGCCAAGCCCGGCGAGGGCGGCCAGCTGCCCGGCCACAAGGTCTACCCGTGGGTCGCCAAGACGCGGCACTCGACGCCGGGCGTCGGCCTCATCTCGCCGCCGCCGCACCACGACATCTACTCCATCGAGGACCTGGCCCAGCTGATCCACGACCTGAAGAACGCGAACCCGCAGGCGCGGATTCACGTGAAGCTGGTCTCCGAGGTCGGCGTCGGCACGGTCGCGGCGGGTGTGTCGAAGGCGCACGCGGACGTCGTCCTGATCTCCGGCCACGACGGCGGTACGGGCGCCTCGCCGCTGACCTCGCTGAAGCACGCCGGTGGTCCCTGGGAGCTCGGCCTCGCCGAGACCCAGCAGACCCTGCTGCTCAACGGCCTGCGCGACCGGATCGTCGTCCAGACCGACGGGCAGCTCAAGACCGGCCGTGACGTCGTCATCGCCGCGCTGCTCGGCGCCGAGGAGTTCGGTTTCGCGACCGCGCCGCTCGTCGTCTCCGGCTGCGTCATGATGCGCGTCTGCCACCTCGACACCTGCCCCGTCGGCATCGCCACGCAGAACCCGGTCCTGCGCGACCGGTTCGCCGGCAAGGCCGAGTACGTCGTGAACTTCTTCAAGTTCATCGCGCAGGAGGTCCGCGAGCTCCTCGCCGAGCTGGGCTTCCGGACGATCGAGGAGGCCGTCGGCCGCGCCGAGGTCCTCGACGTCGAGCGCGCCGTCGACCACTGGAAGGCGCAGGGCCTCGACCTGGCCCCCCTCTTCCACGTCCCGGCGCTGCCCGAGGGCGCCGTCCGCCACCAGACCGTCCTCCAGGACCACGGTCTGGAGAAGGCGCTCGACAACGAGCTGATCAAGCTCGCCGCCGACGCCCTCGCCGCCTCCGACGCGACCGCCGCCCAGCCGGTGCGCGCGCAGATCAAGGTCCGCAACATCAACCGCACCGTCGGGACGATGCTCGGCCACGAGGTGACCAAGAAGTTCGGCGGCGCGGGTCTGCCCGACGACACCATCGACGTCACCTTCACCGGCTCCGCCGGCCAGTCCTTCGGCGCCTTCCTGCCGCGCGGCGTCACGCTGCGCCTGGAGGGCGACGCGAACGACTACGTCGGCAAGGGCCTCTCCGGCGGCCGGGTGATCGTCCGCCCCGACCGGGGCGCCGACCACCTCGCCGAGTACTCGACGATCGCGGGCAACACCATCGCGTACGGCGCGACCGGCGGGGAGCTGTTCCTGCGCGGGCGCACCGGTGAGCGGTTCTGCGTCCGCAACTCCGGGGCGCTGGTCGTCTCCGAGGGCGTCGGCGACCACGGCTGCGAGTACATGACCGGCGGTCACGCGGTCGTCCTCGGCGAGACCGGGCGCAACTTCGCGGCCGGCATGTCCGGCGGTATCGCCTACGTCATCGACCTGAACCGGGACAACGTCAACGCCGGGAACCTCGACGCGGTCGAGGAGCTGGGCGCCGACGACAAGCAGTGGCTGCACGGCGTGGTGCGCCGCCACGCCGAGGAGACCGGGTCCACGGTCGCCGAGAAGCTGCTCGCCGACTGGGACGCCTCGGCCGCGCGCTTCAGCAAGATCATCCCCAGCACGTACAAGGCAGTGCTCGCCGCCAAGGACGCCGCCGAGCAGGCGGGACTCTCCGAGTCCGAGATCACCGAGAAGATGATGGAGGCGGCGATCAATGGCTGACCCGAAGGGCTTCCTGAACCACGGCCGTGAGGTCGCCACGTCCCGCCCGGTCGACGTGCGTCTGAAGGACTGGAACGAGGTCTACGTCCCCGGCTCGCTGCTGCCGATCATCAGCAAGCAGGCCAGCCGGTGCATGGACTGCGGCATCCCGTTCTGTCACAACGGCTGTCCCCTCGGGAACCTCATCCCCGAGTGGAACGACTACGCGTACCGCGAGGACTGGACCGCCGCGTCCGAGCGCCTCCACGCGACGAACAACTTCCCCGAGTTCACGGGCCGGCTCTGCCCGGCTCCCTGTGAGTCGGCGTGCGTGCTGGGCATCAACCAGCCCGCCGTGACGATCAAGAACGTCGAAGTCTCCATCATCGACAAGGCGTGGGACGCCGGTACGGTCGCCCCGCAGGCGCCCGAGCGGCTCTCCGGCAAGACCGTCGCCGTCATCGGCTCCGGCCCCGCCGGGCTCGCCGCCGCCCAGCAGCTCACCCGGGCCGGCCACACCGTCGCCGTCTACGAGCGCGCCGACCGCATCGGCGGTCTGCTGCGGTACGGCATCCCCGAGTTCAAGATGGAGAAGCGGCACATCAACCGGCGCATCGAGCAGATGCGCGCGGAGGGGACCCGCTTCCGTACGGGCATCGAGATCGGCCGCGACCTCAAGGCGACCGATCTGAAGAAGCGTTACGACGCCGTCGTCATCGCCGCCGGCGCCACCACCGCGCGCGATCTGCCCGTCCCTGGGCGGGAGTTGAAGGGCGTCTACCAGGCGATGGAGTACCTGCCCCTCGCCAACAAGGTGCAGGAGGGCGACTACGTCGTCTCTCCCGTCACCGCCGAGGGCAAGCACGTCGTCGTCATCGGCGGCGGTGACACCGGCGCGGACTGCGTCGGCACCGCGCACCGTCAAGGGGCCGCGTCCGTCACGCAGTTGGAGATCATGCCGCGGCCCGGTGAGGACCGTGCGCCCGGGCAGCCGTGGCCGACGTTCCCCATGCTGTACAAGGTGACCTCCGCGCACGAGGAGGGCGGGGAGCGGGTCTACTCCGTCTCCACGACCCACTTCGAGGGCGACGAGGAGGGCAACGTGCAGTGGCTGCACCTCGTCGAGGTCGAGTTCGTCGAGGGGAAGCTGACGCAGAAGCCGGGTACCGAGCGGAAGATCCCGGCCCAGCTCGTCACGCTGGCCATGGGGTTCACCGGGACCGACCGGGAGAACGGGCTGGTCGAGCAGTTCGGGCTGGAGCTGGACGAGCGCGGGAACGTCGCCCGTGACGCCGAGTTCGCGACGAACGTGCCGGGCGTGTTCGTCGCCGGCGACGCCGGGCGGGGGCAGTCGCTCATCGTGTGGGCCATCGCCGAGGGGCGGTCTGCCGCGCAGGGCTGCGACCGGTTCCTCACGGGGGCCAGCGAGCTGCCGGCGCCGATCCGGCCCACGGACCGTTCGCTGATGGTCTGACGAGTCACCCGAGAGACGTTTCCGTACAACGGCGTACGGAACACCAGACGACGCCTGCCCTGTCCCCGACCGGACGAAGGGGCAGGCGTCGCCGTTTGTCTAGAGTGGGTCGCATGGGTGCCATCAGTCTCGCCAAAGTTGAGGAGGCGGCCCCCGCGCTCGTCTCCCTCTACAAGACCGCCGGAGTCTCCCTCGACAAGTACGGGCTCGCTGGGCAGCGGGCGGCTGTCTATCTCGTTGTCGACTACTCCGGGTCGATGAAGCCGTACTACAAGAACGGCACCGTGCAGGCGTTGGCCGATCGGGTGTTGGGGCTGGCCGCTCATCTGGACGATGACGGGGTCGTGCCGGTGGTCGTGTTCTCCACCGATGTCGATGTCGAGGCGGATTTCGAGTTGGCGGATCATGAGGGGCGGATCGGGCGGATCATCGCGGGACTCGGCCACATGGGGCGGACCAACTATCACCTGGCCATGGACGCGGTCATCGACCACTACCTGGACAGCGGGGCCACCGACCCGGCGCTCGTCGTCTTCCAGACGGACGGCGGTCCCACCAGCAGGCTCGCCGCCGAACGGTACCTCTGCAAGGCCGCCCGGATTCCGATGTTCTGGCAGTTCGTCGGGTTCGGGAACGCCCGCAGTTCACAGTTCGACTTCCTGCGGAAGCTGGACGAGCTGCCGGTGCCGGACAAACGGGTGGTCGACAACGCGGGGTTCTTCCACGCCGGTTCGGACCCCCGGAAGATGTCGGACGCGGAGTTGTACGACCGTCTGGTGGGGGAGTTCCCGAAGTGGCTGACGGAGGCCAGGGGGAAGGGGATCTTGGGCTGACGGGACATCAACTGTCCTTTGTGATCGCACTGTTGGCGTAACCCCGGACGCGTGCCACCCTGAGACGCATGGCTGACGGGGTGCGCACGGACAGCAAAGGCAAGGGCGAGGTCTTCGCCGACTGGGCCGACAGCCGGCTGGGGGTGTACTCCCTGGCCAAGGCCAATCTGCGGAAGGTGTTCCCGGACCACTGGTCGTTCATGCTGGGGGAGATCTGCCTCTACAGCTTCATCGTGCTGATCCTGACCGGCGTCTATCTGACCCTGTTCTTCGACCCCAGCAGCTCCGAGGTCGTCTACAACGGCACCTACACCCCGCTCAACGGCATCAGCATGACCCAGGCGTACCAGTCGACGCTGGACATCAGCTTCGACGTACGCGGCGGTCTGCTGATCCGGCAGATCCACCACTGGGCGGCGCTCGTCTTCGTCGCCGGGATGCTGATCCACATGATGCGGGTGTTCTTCACCGGCGCGTTCCGCAAACCGCGTGAGCTGAACTGGCTGTTCGGCTGGACCCTGCTGTTCCTGGGGATCATGACGGGGCTGACCGGCTACTCCCTCCCCGACGACCTGCTGTCCGGCACCGGACTCAGGTTCGCGGACGGCGCGATCCTGTCCATCCCGGTCGTCGGGACGTACATCTCGTTCTTCCTGTTCGGCGGCGAGTGGCCCGGCGTCGACTTCATCTCGCGGCTCTACCCGATCCACGTCCTGCTGCTGCCCGGCATCATGCTGGGCCTGGTCGTCGCCCACCTGATCCTGGTCTTCTACCACAAGCACACCCAGTACCCGGGCGCCGGGAAGACGCAGAAGTCCGTGGTCGGGATGCCGTTCATGCCGGTGTACATGGCGAAGGCGGGCGGCTTCTTCTTCCTCGTCTTCGGGGTGCTGGCGCTGATGGGCGGTATCGCGACCATCAACCCCGTGTGGGCGTTCGGCCCCTACCGCCCCGACCTCGTGACGACCGGCGCGCAGCCCGACTGGTACCTCGGGTTCTCCGAGGGGCTGATCCGCGTCATGCCCGCCTGGGAGATCAACGGCTGGGGCCACACACTCCAGTTGGGCGTCTTCATCCCCTTCACCCTCTTCCCGCTGATCCTCCTCGCCCTCGGCGTCTACCCGTTCGTCGAGGCGTGGATCACGGGCGACAAACGCGAGCACCACCTCCTCGACCGGCCCCGCAACGTCCCCGTCCGGACAGCGCTCGGCGTCTCCTGGCTGAGTCTGTACGCCGTCCTGCTGATCGGCGGCGGCAACGACATCGTCGCCACGCATCTGCACCTGTCGATCAACTCCATCACCTGGTTCGTCCGCGTCGGCGTCTTCGTCGTCCCCGTCCTCGCGTTCATCCTCACCAAACGCGTCTGCATGGGCCTCCAGCGAGCCGACCGCGACAAGGTGCTGCACGGCAGGGAGACCGGCACGATCAAACTCCTCCCGCACGGCGAGTACGTCGAGGTCCACGAGCCCCTCGGCCGGGCCCAGTTGCACACCCTGACCCAGCACGAGCAGCCGAAGCCGTACGAGATCGGCCCGCTCGTCGACGCGAACGGCGTCCGGCGGCGGGTGAGTGTCGTGCAGCGGGTGCGGGCGCGGCTCGCGAAGGCGATGTTCGGGCCGGAGACGCGGATCGAGAAGCCGACCGCCGAGGAGTACCGGGAGCTGACGCGCGGCGGCCACCACTGAGCACGAGCCTTCCCTAGCAAGCGCTTGGTGGGTATGGTGCCGCTGCCCGCCGTCCACCGGGGAGTTCGCCAGGGAGTCGTCATGGCCGAGGCATACATCGTCGAAGCGGTCCGCACGCCGGTCGGGAAGCGGAAGGGCGGGCTCGGCGCCGTCCACCCGGCCGACCTCGGGGCGCACGTCCTGAAGGCGCTCGTCAGGCGGGCCGGCATCGACCCCGCCGCCGTCGAGGACGTCGTCTTCGGCTGCCTGGACGCGGTCGGTCCGCAGGCCGGGGACATCGCCCGGACCTGCTGGCTCGCCGCGGGCCTCCCCGAGGAGGTGCCCGGGGTGACCGTCGACCGGCAGTGCGGCTCCTCCCAGCAGGCCCTGCACTTCGCCGCGCAGGGCGTCATGTCCGGGACGCAGGACCTCGTCGTCGCGGGCGGGGTGCAGAACATGACGCAGATCCCGATCGCCTACGCGACCCGGCAGGCGGCCGTCCCGCTCGGCTTCACCGAGGGGCCGTTCGCGGGGAGCGAGGGGTGGCGGGCGCGGTACGGGGACCGGCCCGTCAACCAGTTCGCGGGGGCCGAGATGATCGCCGCGAAATGGGGGATCAGCCGGGAGGACCAGGAGGAGTTCGCCCTCGCCTCGCACCGGCGGGCCGTCCGAGCCATCGACGAGGGGCGGTTCGTCCGCGAGACCGTGCCCTGCGCGGGGGTCGAGGTCGACGAAGGGCCCCGGCGGGACACCTCCGCCGAGAAGATGGCCGCCCTCAAGCCCGTCATCGACGGCGGGACCGTCACCGCCGCCTGCTCCTCCCAGGTCTCCGACGGCGCCGCCGCGCTGCTCATCGCCTCCGAACGCGCCGTCCAGGAACACGGGTTGACGCCCCGCGCCCGCGTCCACCACCTCTCCGTGCGCGGCGAGGACCCGATCCGCATGCTCACCGCGCCCATCCCGGCGACCGCCCACGCCCTCAAGAAGACCGGGCTGACGATCGATCAGATCGACCTCGTCGAGATCAACGAGGCGTTCGCACCAGTGGTGTTGGCCTGGCTCAAGGAGACCGGCGCCGACCCCGAGAAGGTCAACGTCAACGGCGGGGCCATCGCCCTCGGGCACCCGCTGGGGGCCACCGGCGTACGGCTCATGACGACGCTGCTGCACGAACTGGAGCGCACGGGAGGGCGGTTCGGGTTGCAGACGATGTGCGAGGGCGGGGGACAGGCGAACGTCACGATCGTCGAGCGGCTCTGAACCGACGGCGCCGGGACGGTCGTCCGGCGGCATGCCCGCACCGCCGTCTCACGTGTCGCACTCCAGCACCGTCCGGCACAGCCCGCACCGCGCCCGCACCCGCCCCCGTACCGGCACCCTGATCCGCTGATGGCAGGTCGGGCAGGGGAAGGTCACCCGCAGCGGGTCGCCGGGGGAGAAGGCGTACGGGGTGTCCGGGGCCGTGCGGGCCTGGCGGCGGTCGTGGGTGTAGCGGCGGCGGCCCGCCCAGCCCGCGGCCGTCAGCGGCGGCTGGCGTCCGTCACGACGGGCCCGGTCCAGGCCGGCCTCGTACGCGGTGTACGCCTGCGGGCTGGTGAACCAGGGGCGGGGGTCCTCGTCGAAGAATAGGGCGCGCTTGGCGAGTACGTACCCGAACTCCTCCGGGGTGAGATAGCCGAGCTTCTGGGACGCCTCGCCGTGCTCCCGGTAGGCGTCCAGCAGGAGCCAGCCCGCGCCGAGGTAGGTCGCCGCCGTGTCCGTGAGGATCTCGTTCGCGCGGGTGCCGGGGAAGCTCAGGTCGAGGCGGTGCAGATAGACGTGCATGATCTCGTGCGCCAGGGCCGCGCCGATGTCCTCGCGGTGCGTGCGGAAACGGTCGTTCAGCTCGACGAAGTACTCCGGGCCGGCCGTCAGCTCGATGTGCGCCGCGTGCTCCATCTCGCGGAAGCCG
This sequence comes from Streptomyces sp. NPDC004539, assembly GCF_040610055.1. Taxonomy (NCBI): domain Bacteria; kingdom Bacillati; phylum Actinomycetota; class Actinomycetes; order Kitasatosporales; family Streptomycetaceae; genus Streptomyces; species Streptomyces sp. NPDC004539. The sequence goes on from NZ_JBEXLS010000016.1 coordinate 178,836, forward strand.
ACGATCAGCCGCGCGTCCGGCAGCCGGTAGTGCCGGATCAGCTCACGGGCCACCCGCTGCGCGCCCAGATGCAGGTCGTCGGTGTCGCAGAACGCCACGTCGACCGGCGGCACGCTCGCCGAGAACGCGGCGACCGTGTCGTACGACAGGCGCCGGAACAGGGCCGTCACGGCGTCGCGCACCGTCTCCAGATGCGGGAAGCCGTGCTCCACCGGTCCGCCGTTGCCCACACCGCACCCCCTCGGACGCCGTGCACTCCCTTCCCACTGTACGAGCACCGGCCGAGGACTGTACGAGGGGTGGACGCCTCCGCGCCGCGTGGGCCGAACGGATTAGGGTGATCGGCCATGACCACCAGCACCACCGGAAACGGCCCCGTCGACCCCGAGGTCCAGGCCGAGCTGAGCCGGCTGCGCGACAGCATCGACAACATCGACGCCGCCGTCATCCACATGCTCGCCGAGCGCTTCAAGGCCACCCAGCAGGTCGGCTACCTCAAGGCCCGCCACCACCTGCCGCCCGCCGACCCCGCCCGCGAGGCCCGCCAGATCACGCGTCTGCGCACCCTCGCCGAGAGCGCGCGGCTCGACCCCGCCTTCGCCGAGAAGTTCCTCAACTTCATCGTCGCCGAGGTGATCCGCCACCACGAACGCATCGCGGAGGACACAGCGTCCTGAAAGGGCACCCACAAGGGCATCCACAGGGCATCCACAGAGGTGGACGAAAGCCGCGTACCGATCCGCCTCTGTGCCCCGCACCCTGAATCGGGCAGCATGGCCCCATGTCCGTACTGACGCGCGACGAAGCGCTGAGCCGTGCTGAACTGCTCGAAGTTCACAGTTATGCAGTCGATCTCGATCTCACGACCGGAGACGAGACCTTCGACTCCCTCACCGTCATCCGTTTCACCGCGCGCACGGGCGCGGACACCTTCGTCGAGCTGAAGCCGGCAGAGCTCCGGTCCGTCACCCTCGACGGGAAGCCGCTCGACACCGGGAAACTGGCCGGCAGCCGGTTCCCGCTGAAGAAACTGAAGGCCGGGGAGCACGAACTGCGGGTCGAGGCGGCCATGCGCTACTCCCGCACCGGCGAGGGCATGCACCGCTTCACCGACCCCGCCGACGGCGAGACCTACGTCTACACCCAGCTCTTCCTCGACGACGTCCAGCGCGTCTTCGCCGCCTTCGACCAGCCCGACCTCAAGGCGACCTTCGCGATCACCGTCACCGCCCCCGAGGGCTGGAGCGTCCTCGCGAACGGCGTCACCGAACACCTCGGCCAGGCCCGCTGGCGCGCCGCCACCACCCCGCCCATCTCCACCTACCTCGCCGCCGTCGCCGCCGGCCCCTGGCACACCGTCCGCACCGAACACCGCGGCCTCCCCTTCGGCCTGCACTGCCGCCGCTCCCTCGCCGCCCACCTGGAGGCGGACACCGACGAACTGTTCGACATCACCCGCCGCTGCTACGACCGCTACCACGAGCAGTTCACCGAGCCCTACCCCTTCGACTCCTACGACCAGGCGTTCGTCCCCGAGTTCAACGCGGGCGCCATGGAGAACCCCGGACTCGTCACCTTCCGCGACGAGTTCGTGTTCCGCTCCGCCGTCACCGACACCGAACGCCAGACCCGCGCCATGGTCATCGCCCACGAGATGGCCCACATGTGGTTCGGCAACCTCGTCACCCTCCGCTGGTGGGACGACATCTGGCTGAACGAGTCCTTCGCCGAGTACATGGGCTACCGCACGACCGCCGAGGCCACCCGCTTCGACGGCCCCTGGACCGAGTTCGGCGTCTCCCGCAAAGCCTGGGGGTACGACGCCGACCAGCGCCCCACCACCCACCCCGTCGCCCCCGACGCCGTACCCGACACCGCCTCCGCCCTCCTCAACTTCGACGGCATCTCCTACGCCAAGGGCGCCTCCGCGCTACGGCAGCTGGTGACCTGGCTCGGCGACGAGGACTTCCTCACCGGCATCAACACCCATTTCGCCCGGCACAAGTTCGCCAACGCGACCCTCGCCGACTTCATCGACTCCCTCGCCTCCGCCACCGAACGCGACGTCCACGCCTGGGCCGACGCCTGGCTGCGCACCACCGGCGTCGACACGCTCACCCCGGTCGTCGCCGGGGCCGGCGGCGCCCACACCCTCACCGTCGAACGCGCCGGCACCCGGCCCCACCGCATCGCCGTCGGCCTCTACGACGGCGACGCCGAGGGGCTCGTACCCCGCCCCCGGCTCGAACTCGACGTCCCCCAGGGCGAGTCGCTCGACCTCGGCAAGCGGCCCGCGCTGCTCCTCCTCAACGACGGGGACCTCACCTACGCGAAGGTCCGCTTCGACGCCGACTCCTTCGCCGCCGTCCGCAGCTCGCTCGCCGCGCTCCCCGACCCGATCACCCGGGCCGTCGTCTGGAACGCCCTGCGCGACGCCGTCCGCGACGGTGAACTCCCCGCCGCCGCCTACCTGGAGACCGCCCGCACGCACCTCCCCCGCGAGACCGACCTCGCGCTCGCCGAGGCCGTCCTCACCTTCGCGACCACGGAACTGGCGGGCCGCTATCTCGCGCCCGAGGAGCGGCCGGGGGCGCTGACCTCGCTGTGTCTGCTGTGCAAGGACATCCTGCGGCGCACCGAGGACGGGGACAGCCCGGGGCTGCGGCTCGTCGCCGTACGGCACTTCATCGACGTCGCGCAGCACCCCGACACCATCGCCGCGTGGCTCGCGGACGAGACCGTGCCGGGCGGGCCCGAGCTGGACCCCGACCTGCGGTGGCGCATCCTCGCGCGGCTCGCGGTGCTCGGTGAGACCGACGAGGCCGCCGTGGCTTCGGAGTTGGAGCGCGACCCCTCCGCGACCGGTCAGGAAGGCGCCGCCCGCTGCCGGGCCGCGCTGCCCGACGCGGACGCCAAGGAACGGGCCTGGGCCGCGATGTTCGGCTCCGACGACCTCTCCGCGTACCTCCTCACGGCCACCGCACAGGGCTTCTGGCAGCCCGAACAGGCCGAACTGCTCCGGCCGTACGTCGCCCGCTTCTACGCCGACGCCGTACCCGTCGCCGAACGCCGCGGGCCCGCCGTCGCCATCGCCGTCGGCAAGTGGGCGTTCCCCGCGTACGCCGTCGACACCGAGAACCTGCGCCTCGGGGAGGCGTGCCTGACGGACGCGGACCCGACGCCGGCCCTGCGCAGGCGCCTCGCGGACCAACTGGACGAGCTGGGGAGGGTGCTGAAGGCGCGGGGGGTCTGACGAGGGCGGGGGAGGGGCTGGCGGTGAGCGGGTCGGAGAAGCAGATTTTCTCCGTACGCGCGTACCACTTTCGGGTCTGATCGTTCGGGTTTCAGGGTGTGACGGCTTTGGTGGGGACATGCTGGAGGCCCGCGCCTCCGCCGCTTCCCGAAGGACCCCCGCATGAGCCTGCCGCCCCTCGCCTCGGGTCCGTACAGCGCCGGTGCGCTGAGGCCGTTGCTCGACACGGTTCTCGGCGCGCTGGAGGCGGGGGGCCGGGACCGGGGCGGGCCCCTTCCCGCGGGCGGTCCCGCCGAGGTCGCCGCGCGCGTGCGGGAGGCCGTCGGGGAGGTGCTGCCGGACCAGGGGGAACCGGGGGCGCTCGCCGCGCTCGTCCACGCCCTCGCGGAGGGCTCCGCCGACCCCGCCGACCCGCTCTGCGCGGCCCACCTCCACTGCCCCCCGCTGGCCGTCGCGACTGCGGCCGACCTGGCGGCCTCCGCGCTCAACCCCTCCCTGGACTCCTGGGACCAGGCACCCGCCGCCTCCGAACTGGAGGCACTGGTGACGGGGGCGCTGGCGCGGGAGGTGTACGGCGCCGGCGGGGCGGCTCCGGCGGCGAGGTCCGGCGTCGTCGCCGACACGCGCGACCCCGGGGGCACCGGCACCGCTCTGCCGCTCACCCCCGACGCCCTCGTCACCACCGGCGGCACCGAGTCCAACCAACTCGCCCTCCTCCTCGCCCGGGAGGCGCTCGGCGGGGGTGTGCGGCTCGTGTGCGGGGCCAACGCGCATCACTCCCTGGCCCGCGCCGCCTGGCTGCTCGGGCTGCCCGAACCCGTCGTCGTCCCCACCCCGCAGGGCGTCCTCGACCCCGGCGCGCTCGACGCGGCGCTGAGCGGCCTCACCGGCCCCCTCCTCGTCGCCGCCACCGCCGGCACGACCGACGCCGGGCTCATCGACCCGCTCCCGGAGATCGCCGCCCGCTGCGCCGCGCACGGCGCCCGGCTGCACGTGGACGCGGCGTACGGCGGGGGGCTGCTGTTCAGCTCCCGGCACCGGGGGCGGCTCGCCGGGATACGGTCCGCTGCGACCGTCACCCTCGACCTGCACAAACTGGGCTGGCAGCCGGTCGCCGCGGGCCTCCTCGCCGTACGGGACGCCACCGACCTCACCGCCCTGCACCAGCGTGCCGACTACCTCAACGCCGACGACGACACCGAGGCGGGCCTGCCCGATCTGCTCGGGCGCTCGCTGCGCACGACGCGCAGGCCGGACGTCCTGAAACTCGCCGTCACCCTGAAGACCCTCGGCCGCACCGGACTCGGCGCACTCACCGACCAGGTCTGCGCCCTGGCACAGGAGTTCGCCGACCGCGTCGACGCGCACCCCGCCTTCGAGCTGTACGACCGCCCGGTCATCAGCACGGTCCTGTTCAGGCCGAGGCACGCCGACGCCGCCGCCGTCCGCCGCACCCTCCTCGAACAGGGCCGCGCCGTCCTCGGCCGCGCCCGCACCGGCGACGGACGGCTCTGGCTCAAGGCCACCCTCCTCAACCCCCACACCCGGCTGGCCGACCTCGACCGCCTCCTCGACCTCGTGGAAGGAACCACCCCCACATGACCGACGCCCCCACACCCGCCGACCCCCCGCGCGACCTCGTCGGCATCGGCATCGGCCCCGTCAACCTCTCCCTGGCCGCCCTCGCCCAGCCCCTCACCGGACTCGACACCGTCTTCTACGAGCAGCGCCCCGGCTTCGACTGGCACCCCGGCCTCCTCATCGACGGCACCCGCGTCCAAGTCCCCTTCCTCGCCGACCTGGTGACCCTCGCCGACCCCGCCAGCCCCTGGACCTTCCTCAACTACCTGAAGAGCCTCGACCGGCTCTACCCCTTCTACTTCGCCGAGCGCTCCCACATGCAGCGCGCCGAGTACGACGCCTACTGCCGCTGGGTCGCGGGACACCTCCCCGGACTGCACTTCCGCCACCAGGTCGACGCCGTCCGCTGGAACGCCGAACGCGCCCTGTTCGAGGTCGACTTCACCCACCTCGACGCCGAGGGCGAGGCCGAGGCCCTCGGCCGCACCCACACCCGCAACATCGCCCTCGGCGTCGGCAGCGAACCCCACGTCCCCGACGTGCTGCGCCCCCTCGTCGACGCCCCCGGCGTCCCCGTCCTGCACGCCGCCGACTACCTCGACCACCGAGCCGCCCTCCTCGCCGCAGGCCACGTCACCGTCGTCGGCACCGGACAGTCCGGCGCCGAGATCTTCCTCGACCTCCTGCGCCACCGCCCGAAAGGCCGCGAACGCCTGCACTGGATCGGCCGCAGCGAGGCGTTCGCGCCCATGGAGTACTCCAAGCTCGGCCTCGAACACTTCACCCCCGACCACACCCGCTACTTCCACGCCCTCCCCGAACCCGTCCGCGACGAACTCCTCGCCGGCCAGGGCCACTTGCACAAGGCGATCGACGCCCGCACCCTCGCCGCGATCCACGACGAGCTGTACGACCGCACCCTGCACGGCGGTTGGCCCGACACCGTCATGACCCCCGGCGTCCGCGTCCGCACCGCCGGCCGGATCGCCACCACCAAGGTCGAACTCCACCTCGACCACGTCCGGCAGGGCACCCGCTCCCGCCTCACCACCGACGCCGTCGTCCTCGCCACCGGCTACCGGGAACGCCCCCTCGACCGCCTCCTCGCCGGACTCGACCCCCACCTCCGCCGCGACACCGCCGGACGCCCCCTGATCGACGAGCGGTTCCGCCTCGTCCTCGACCCGGCCGTCACCGGCGCCGTCTACGTCCAGAACGCCGAACGCCACACCCACGGTGTCGGCGCCCCTGACCTCGGCCTCACCGCCTGGCGCAGCGCGACCATCCTCAACTCCGTGACGGAGAAGGAGACTTACCCGCTGCCGGCCCGAACCGCCTTCACCACCTTCGGACTCGACGCCCAGCCCCGGGTACCGGCCGCCCGGCAGCCCCGCACGCTGACCCCGCTTGTCGAAGGACGCTGAACACCCGGCTCCCCCGTGATGTGATGCTGCGGTATCCACAACTCCACGGGGGAGCACCGGACTTGAACCTGAACAGACGCCACATCCTCTGCCTGGCCACCGCCCTGGCCCTCACCCCGGTCGGCCGGGCGAGCGCCGCCGTCCCCGCCTCGTCCCGCCTCGACCTCACCGCCACCACCGGACCCTGGCTGCGCGAGATCGCCCTCAGCGAGACCCGCGTCCTCCAGTCCTTCGCCTTCGACAACACCAACAAGCGCCTCTACACGGCCCAGTTGACCCAAGGAGGCCGCACCCTCACCGGAGAGAGCGCCCCCGTCTCCGGCACCGAACGCGCCAAGAACGGCGACCTCTGTATCACCCGCCTCGACTGGCAGGGGGCCGTCACCGGCCGGATGTACCTCAAGGGCTTCGGCCACGGCGTCTCCATCGGCGCCGAACCCTTCGGCACCGGCACCTACCTGTGGACCGAGACCGACGCGGTCCCCGACAGCCAGGACAACGGCTACGGCACCCGCGTCGCCCGCTTCCGCTTCACCGACGGCGCCGTCCTCACGACCGGTTCGGCCGGGCTCCTGCGCTTCGACCCCGTCCCCGGCTCCGACCACAACACCGTCGCCCTCGACCCCGTCAACAGCCGTGTCGCACACCGGAGTCGGGCCGGGGGCGTGTGGACGTACACGCTCTACGACCTCGCCACCTTCAAGGCGGGCGTCTTCGACCCCCTCGCGACCCTCACCCAGCCGGCCGTCCTCGACGGACAGACCTTCCAGGGGTACGCGACCCTCGGCCGCCACCTCTACACCCTCGACGGGATCTCCTTCGGTGACGTCCACCTCACCGCCGTCGACTGGAACACCGGAGCCGTCCTGGACCGGCAACTCACCGGCGCCGGGGCGGACTTGTTCTACCGCGAACCCGAGGGGATGGCGATCCAGCTCCCTGACGCCTCGTCACCCGCTCGGCTGCACTTCGGACTTGCCTCGGAGAAGTCGCTGACCGAGACGAACAAGAAGGCCAGCTTCTACTACACGGACACGACGGTCTGACGGGGAGGAAAAGGGAGGGAAGTGAAAAAAAGGGGGACCGCAGCATAGGCGGCCCCCCTTCAACTCCCGCCTAGAACACCGGCGTTCCGTTCCGCGTCAGCTTCCAGTCCACCGACGCGAAGTCCTTCGGGTCCAGCACGCCCTTCGCCGTCACCCACTCCGCGATCCGCGTCCGGATCTCCGTCGACTCCGCCCACAGCTCCTGCGCCGAGGCGACGTGCGGGAACGCCCCGCCGCCGTTGGCGCGGTAGTTGTTCACCGCGAACACGAACTGCTGCGCGTCGTCCAGCGCGGCGCCGTTGTAGGTCAGGTTCCTGATCCGCGAACCCGCCGCCTGCGCGATGTCGATGTCGTACGAAAGCCCCGACACGTAGTCGTAGTTGTAGTCCGGACGGCCGCCCGCGTTCGTCAGCTTCTCGACGTCGACGGCCGCGTCCGGGGCGGTCTGGACGAAGTACTGCGCCGAGTACTCCAGGTACGCGCGGACCTGCGCGCCCGTCAGGAGCTTCGCGACCAGCGTGTTGTCGTACACGTACAGGCTCGACAGGTCCCGGATCGTCACGTCGCCGGCCGGGATCTCCGAGGTGCGGGAGAACGGCGACGCCTGCGCGATCACCGGCAGCGAGGCGTACGACGTGCCCGCGAGGGCCGCCTTGACGACGTCCTCCTGGACCTTCGTGATCAGGTCGATGATCGGGGCGTCCTTGTAGCGGGCCTCGACCGTCGTCAGCGTCGCCGTCGCCGTGCCGACGACCTGGTTGACGTACTTCACGACCTTCGCGTGCTCGTCGCTCAGCAGGCGCGTGATCTTCGGGTCGTCCGCGACGGTGTTGGAGTTCAGCACCTTCGACGCGACCGACTCGACGCTCCAGCGGCCCTTCTCGAAGACCAGCTCGACGTCGAACACCGACAGGCGCTCCGCGTACGCCAGCGGCTCCGAGAGGATCACCGTCTTGCCGGTCTTCTCGTTGACGACCTTCAGCTCCGGGATCTCCACGTGCGCGTGGCCGACCAGGATCGCGTCGATGCCGGGGACCTGCCGCGCCACGTTCGCCGCCGCGTTCTCGACGTACGGGAGCTGGTCGCCGTACGAGGAGGTGCCGGAGGAGCCGGAGTGCGCGGAGACGATGACGACGTCCGCGCCCAGGGACCTGAGCTTCGGGACGTACTTCGCGGCCTGCTCCTCCAGGCCCGGGAAGGCCAGCTTGCCCTGGACGTACGCCTTGTCCCAGATCGCGATGCCCGGGTTGGTGAGGCCGAGGATCGCGACCCTGACCGGCGGGGCGCCCTTCGGGCACAGCGTCTTGATGACGTAGGGCGGGAACGCGGGCTTCAGGGTCTTCGCGTCCACCGCGTTCGCGCCGAGCAGCGGGAAGCGCAGCTGGGACTCGAACTTGCGCAGGGTCTCGATGCCGTAGTTGAACTCGTGGTTGCCGAGCGCGGCGGCGTCGTACCCGATCGCGTTCATGGCCTGCGCCATCGGGTGGACCGGGCCGCCCTTGGCGGTGATCGGGTCGACCTTCGCGTAGTAGTACGTCAGCGGGGTGCCCTGGATCGTGTCGCCCGCGTCGATCAGGAGCGTGTTGTGGCGGCCCTTCTCCGCGCGGAGCTGGTTGACCAGCGTCGAGATGCGGGCCAGGCCCTGGGCGTTGCCGGCCGCGTCCTTGTACTCCGCGTCCTTGAAGTAGTCCCAGTTGAAGACGTGGCCGTGCAGGTCGGTCGTGCCCATCACGGTCAGCGAGTAGCGCTTCGGCTGCTTCTTGCGGGGCTGCGAGGCCGCCTGCGCCGGAGCCGCCGCCGTACCCGCGATCGCCACCCCCGCCCCGGTCACGGCGGACTTCTTCAGGAACTTCCGGCGGTTCAACGGCATATCTCGTACTCCTCGGGGAATCGTCAACGACGCGCGTAGATTCTGACCCGGCCATGACCGTCCGCAACAGGTCCGGAAGGTTGCGATCAGGTGACCTGACGGAGTCGGAGCCCGCGTGCGAGAGTGTGCCGTATGACGAACGGCACGGCCGAGGCGCCGCTGTTGACGGTCCGGGGCGAGGCGCGGATCGAGACCGACCCCGAGGTCGCCCGGGTCTGGGTGACCGTCAGCGCGCGCGGCCGGGACCGGCGTCAGGTCCTGGAGGACCTCACCCGCCGCAACTCCGCCGCCCTCGACCTGATCCGCTCGTACGGGGACGCCGTCGAACGGGCGTCCAGCGGCTCGTTCTCCGTGGTGCCCGAACCGGCCCCGCACGGCCGCGGCGAACGCGTCCGCGCCTACCACGGACGGGTGCGGATCGCCGCCCGCCTCACCGACTTCACCGCCCTCGGCGAACTCGTCACCCGCCTCGCCGACCTCGACCTCACCCTCGTCGAGGGCCCCGAATGGGAACTGCGCGCCGACTCGGCCGTACCCGCCGAGGCCCGCCGGGCCGCCGCCCGCGACGCCGTCCAGCGCGCCCGCGAGTACGCGGAGGCGCTCGGCACCACGCTCGCCGCGCTCGTCGAACTCACCGACGACGAACCCGGCCGCGCGCCGCGCTCCCGCGCGAACTTCTCACGCTCGGTGATGCAGGTGTCCGCCGCCGCTGCCGAGAGCGCTCCCGCGCCCCTCGACCTCGAACCGCCCCGGCTCACGGTCGAGGCCGCCGTCACCGCGCGCCTCACCCTCCGGCCGCCCGTCCTGAACCCATGAAAAATGCTCATCGGAGCACCCCTGCGCACACTTCGGCACTTGTCAACAACCCTTCACCCAAAGGTTGTTGAGCAGCCACATACCGCCTCGTTCCTACCCGGCGGTAGGGCCTAGGCTCGACTCATGCGCCGAGCGAAGATCGTCTGTACCCTGGGGCCCGCCACCGACTCGTACGACCAGATCAAGGCCCTGGTCGAGGCCGGAATGGACATCGCCCGCCTCAACCTCAGCCACGGCAGCCACGCGGAGCACGAGGACCGCCTGCACCGGGTCCGCAAGGCCGCGGAGGAGTCGGGGCGAGGCGTCGGCATCCTCGCCGACCTCCAGGGCCCGAAGATCCGCCTCGGCACGTTCACCGAAGGCCCCGTCCTCCTGGAGCGCGGCGACACCTTCACCATCACCGTCGAGAAGGGCGCCGAGGGCGACCGCCACTCCTGCGGCACGACGTACGAGGGCCTCGCCGCCGACGTCACTCCCGGTGAGCGCGTCCTCGTCGACGACGGCAAGGTCTGCCTCGAAGTCACCTCGGTGGACGGGCCGCGCGTCCGCACCACCGTCGTCGAGGGCGGCGTGATCTCCGACCACAAGGGCCTCAACCTCCCCGGCGTCGCCGTCTCCGTCCCCGCGCTCTCCGACAAGGACGAGGCCGACCTGCGGTGGGCGCTGCGCAACGGCGCCGACATCATCGCGCTCTCCTTCGTCCGCAGCGGCAAGGACATCGACGACGTCCACCGCATCATGGACGAGGAGCGGCGCCGGCTGCCCGTCATCGCCAAGGTCGAGAAGCCGCAGGCCGTCGACGCGATCGAGGACATCGTCGCCGCGTTCGACGGGATCATGGTCGCGCGCGGGGACCTGGGCGTGGAGATGCCGCTGGAGCAGGTCCCGCTGGTCCAGAAGCGCGCCGTCGAACTCGCCCGGCGCAACGCCAAGCCGGTCATCGTCGCGACCCAGATGCTCGACTCGATGATCGAGAACGCGCGCCCCACGCGCGCCGAGGCGTCGGACGTGGCCAACGCGGTCATCGACGGCACCGACGCGGTCATGCTCTCCGGCGAGACCAGCGTCGGCAAGCACCCCGTCGAGACGGTCCGCACGATGGCGAGGATCGTCGAGGCCGCCGAGGAGGACATCCTCGCGAAGGGCCTCCCGCCGCTGACGGACCACAACAAGCCCCGCACCCAGGGCGGCGCGGTCGCCCGCGCGGCTGCGGAGATCGGCGACTTCCTCGGCGCGAAGTACCTCGTCGCCTTCACCCAGACCGGCGACACGGTCCGCCGCCTCTCCCGCTACCGCTCCCCGATCCCGGTCCTCGCCTTCACCCCGGTCCCCGCCGTCAGGGCCCAGCTGAGCCTCAGTTGGGGAGTGGAGACGCTGCTCGGACCGTGGGTGGACTCCACCGACGCGATGGTGGACCAGGTGGACGACCTGCTGCTGAAACACGGCCTCTGCGCGAAGGGCGACACCGTCGTCATCACGGCCGGCTCCCCGCCCGGAGTCTCGGGCTCGACGAACATGGTCCGCGTCCACCACATCGGCGAGGACGACCGGCCTGCGTAAGGGAGGGTGACCTTCGAATCGAAGGAAAAGTGCCCCGGGTCGGACTCGAACCGACACTGTACGGGTTTTGAATCCGTTGCCTGCTGCCAATTGGGCTACCGGGGCTCACAGAATCGAAGGTTTCCCTTGACCCAGCGTGTCCCCACCTTACCGCAGCTAGGTACGCTCTTGTCAGCAGTACCCCTGCCCCGGACAAGGAGCCCCCAGTGACCGCCGAGTCGCCCCAGCCCGTAGACGCGCCCGACGACGACAAGTCGCACGTGCCTCCGCTGACGACCCGGGTCGTCATCGCGGAGGACGAGGCGCTGATCCGTCTCGATCTGAAGGAGATGCTGGAGGAGGAGGGGTACGCGGTCGTGGGGGAGGCCGGGGACGGGGAGCAGGCGATCGAGCTGGCCCGGGAGCACAAGCCGGACCTGGTGATTCTTGATGTGAAGATGCCCAAGCTGGACGGGATCTCCGCCGCCGAGAAGATCGCCGAGGAGCGGATCGCCCCGGTGCTGATGCTGACCGCGTTCTCGCAGCGTGACCTCGTCGAGCGGGCGCGCGACGCGGGGGCGATGGCCTACCTCGTGAAGCCGTTCAGCAAGAGCGACGTCGTCCCGGCGATCGAGATGGCCGTCTCGCGGTTCACGGAGCTGAAGGAGCTGGAGAACGAGGTCGCGGACCTCACCCAGCGCCTGGAGACCCGCAAGCTCGTCGACCGCGCGAAGTCGATCCTCCAGACCGAGTACGGCCTCACCGAGCCGGCCGCGTTCCGCTGGATTCAGAAGACCTCCATGGACCGCCGCATGTCCATGCAGCAGGTCGCGGAGGCGGTCATCCTGGACGCGGACGAGAAGAAGTCCGGCAAGAGCCAGGGCTGACAGGCCGACGGTACGACGATGGCGGGCACCCCCGGCGCCGGGGATGCCCGCCATCGTCGTACCCGTGATCAGTCCTCGCCGAGGTACGCCTTGCGTACCGACTCGTCGTGCAGGAGGTCCTGGCCCGTGCCGGACAGGACGATGTTGCCGACCTCCATGACGTGGCCGTGGTCCGCGAGGGAGAGGGCCGCCTGGGCGTTCTGCTCGACCAGGAGGATCGTCGTGCCCTGGGACTTCAGTTCGGCGATGGTCGCCATGATCTTCTGCATCATGATGGGGGAGAGCCCCATGGAGGGCTCGTCCAGCATGAGCAGCTTCGGCTGGGACATCAGGGCGCGCCCCATCGCCAGCATCTGCTGCTCACCGCCCGAGAGGGTGCCCGCGGCCTGCTTGCGGCGCTCCCCGAGGATCGGGAAGAGGTCGTAGGCGCGCTGGATGTCCTGCTCGATGCCGGGCTTGTCGCTGCGCAGGAACGCCCCGAGGCGCAGGTTGTCCTCGATGGTCATGCGCGGGAAGATGTGCCGCCCCTCGGGGGAGTGCGCGAGCCCGAGGGAGACGATCTGGTGCGCGGGGACCTTCTTCAGCGACTTCCCGTTGAACCGGATCTGCCCGCCGACCGGCTTGAGGAGCCCGGAGAGCGTGCGCAGGGTGGTCGTCTTGCCGGCGCCGTTGGTGCCGATCAGGGTGACGACCTCACCCGCCTCGACCTTGAACGAGATGCCCTTGACGGCCTCGATCTTGCCGTAGGCGACGCGGAGGTCTTCGACTTCGAGCAGCGCGGTCACTTCGCGTCTCCTTCGGTGGTGCTGTGGGCCTCCGCGGCCTCGACCTCGGCCAGCTCTTCCGCACCGGGCGCGTCCTCGAAAGGTTCACCGAGGTACGCGGCGACGACCCGCTCGTCCCCCTGGACGGTCGCGCTGTCGCCCTCGACGAGCTTCTCGCCCTGGACGAGGACGGCGACCCGGTCGCAGAGGTTGAAGATGAACCGCATGTCGTGCTCGATGACGAGGACGGCGATGCCCTGGTCCCGGATCGCGAAGACGAGTTCCTCGGTGGCCCGCGTCTCCTGCGGGTTCATCCCGGCCGTCGGCTCGTCGAGGAGCAGCAGCCCCGGCTCGCTGGCTAGCGCCCGGGCGATCTCCAGCTTGCGCTGCTCGCCGTAGGGCAGGTTCCGCGCGAGGTGGTCCGCCTTGGCGTCGAGGCCGACGAACTGGAGGAGCTCCATGGCCCGTTCGCGGGACGCGGCCTCCGCCCTGTGGAAGGAGGGCAGCCGCAGGACGGCCGACCAGAACCCTTCCTTGGTGCGGGTGTGGCGTCCGACGAGGACGTTCTCCAGGACGGTCATGTTGGCGAAGAGCCGGATGTTCTGAAAGGTTCGCGCGATCCCGGCGGCCGTCACCTTGAACGACTTGGCCGGCAGCACGGTGTCCTTGTACCGGACCTCGCCCTCGGTCGGGACGTAGAGCCCGGTGAGGCAGTTGAAGAACGTGGTCTTCCCGGCCCCGTTGGGCCCGATCAGCCCGACGATCTCGCCGCTGTTGACGGTGAGGTCGACGTTCCGTACGGCGGTGAGGCCGCCGAACCGCATGGTGACGCCGCGTGCGTCGAGAACTGTGTTGGTCATGGTCGTCAGGCCCCTGCCTTGGTGAGGACGGTGGGCGCTTCGGCCTCCTCGTGGAACTCCAGCTGGCGGCGGCGGTTGGGGATGAGCCCCTCGGGCCGGAACCGCATGATCAGGATGAGGGCGACGCCGAAGGAGAAGAGCTGGAACTCACCCAGGAACTGGAGCTTGTTGGGGATCAGGAAGAGCAGGGCGGCACCGACGAGCGGCCCGCTGATGGTGCCCATGCCACCGAGGACGACGGCGGCCAGGAGGAAGGCGGAGTTCGGCGGCGCGGAGCTGGCGAACACGTACTGGTCCGGGGTCACGGCGTAGCTGACGTGCGCCTGGACGGTCCCGGCGAGGCCGGCCAGCGTCGCGCCGACCGCGAACGCGATGAGCTTGACGCGGAAGCCGTTGATGCCCATGGCGAGCGCGGCGGTCTCGTCCTCGCGGATGGCGATCCAGGCGCGGCCGATCCGGGAGTCGCTGCTGCGCCGGAAGACGACGATGACGACCGCCGTGATCAGCAGCATCAGCAGGAAGTAGTTGGCGAACCGGCCGATGGTGAACCCGGCGATGTCGTGCGGGACCCCGAGGTCGAACCCGAAGATCTTGAGGTCGGGGATGGAGACGACACCGTTGGAACCGTTGGTGATCTTGGGGCCGGAGGTGCCGTCGAGGTTGTTGACGGTGATCCGGAAGATCTCACCGAACCCGAGGGTGACGATGGCGAGGTAGTCGCCGCGCAGCCGCAGCGTCGGGGCGCCGATGAGGACGCCGAAGACGAGGGAGGCCGCGGCACCGACGAGGACGGCCGCCCAGAACGGGAAGTGGACGTCGATCGGCGAGGTGGGGGTGCCGGAGACCAGCGCGGCGGCGTAGGCGCCGACACCGAGGAAGGCGACGTACCCGAGGTCGAGGAGCCCGGCGAGGCCGACGACGATGTTCAGGCCCAGGGCGACCGTGGCGAAGATGAGGATCTGCACGCCGATCGTGGCGTACTGGTCGTCGGTCTGGGTGAAGGGGAAGAGCGCGGCGGTGACGAAGGCGCCGGTGATGGTGATGTTCTGGTGGCGCGCGGTGATCTGGGACGCCTGGGCGACGAGACCGGCCTTGTTGAGCGCGGCGAAGCCGAACCCGGCCGTGAGCATGAAGCCGATGAAGAGTTCGTCGTACTCGGTGCCGATGCCGTAGGTGAAGACGGTCAGGCCGAGGGCCAGGACGCCGATGATGATGAGGATCTCGGCGTACGAGGGCAGCGTGCCGACCGGCTTCGGGGCCTCCGCGTGGAAGGCCGCCTTGACCGTCGTCCACCGGTGGCGGCTCTGGTGCTTGAACTTCTCCCAGCCGCTGTCGTCCGGATCGATCGGGTCGGGCAGGGGGTGCTCGAAGGGCAGGGCCAGGGCGCCGACGAGGGCGACGAGGGAGGCCGCGGCGGCGATGTACGCGCCGGGCTCCAGGTTGACGGCGCCGCCGAGGTCGACGCTGATCGCGATGACCGTGTACCAGACGGTGGTGAAGGTCGCGAGGGCGCCGAGCTTGACCGCCGCGTCCGCCCCGGAGGGGGCCAGCCTGCCGAGGCCCTTGACGCCGTACGAGGCGAGGGCGAACAGCGTGGTGAGCGCGGCGCCGATCAGGACGAGGACCTGGAGGCCGCCGGGGTAGCCGTAGACCGTGAGGTCACCGGGGAAGTCGCTGGTCCAGGTCCAGGCGAGGAAGGTGGAGACGATCCCGAGGGCGCTGCCGCCGAGGGCGAGGGCGCGGCCCGTCTTCTCCGGGATCGGGACGAGCCCGGCGGGAGCGGGGGCGCTGCTCGGGGTCTCGGGTGCCGTGGTCTGTGTCGTCATCGGTTTCACGCCCTGTCCGCGACGCGCTCGCCGAGCAGACCCTGTGGCCTGAACAGCAGTACGAGGATGAGGAGTACGAACGCCCACACGTCGGCCCAGGACTGGCTGCCGAACTTGTCCATGCCGGGGATGTCGGCGACGTACGCGGTGGTGAGGGTCTCGGCGATACCGAGGACGACTCCGCCGATCATGGCGCCGTAGATGTTGCCGATACCGCCGAGGACGGCCGCGGTGAACGCCTTCAGGCCGAGCAGGAAGCCCATCTTGAAGTCGATCTGGCCGTACTTCAGGCCGTAGGCGACGGCTCCGACGGCGGCGAAGGTCGCGCCGAGGGCGAAGGCGAGCACGATGATGCGGTCGGTGTTGACGCCCATCAGCTTCGCGGTGTCCGGGTCCTGGGCGGTGGCCTGCATACCGCGGCCGGTGCGGGTCTTCATCACGAAGTAGGCGAGGAAGGCCATGGAGAGGGGGGCCGCGCAGAGCAGGAAGATGTCACCGGTCTGGATGGTGACGTCGCCCAGCTCGAAGGGGCCGCCGGGGATCTCCGGGAAGGTACGGGCCGACTTGGCGTCGGGGTACCAGGCCCAGACCGCCTGCTGGAGGGCGAGCGAGAGGCCGATCGCGGTGATCAGGGGCGCGAGGCGTGGGCCGCCGCGCAGGGGGCGGTAGGCGAACCGTTCCGCGCCGACGGCGATGGTGACGGCTACGACGATCGCTCCCGCGATCATCAGAGGCAGGGCGAGCCACATGGTGGTGCCGCTGGGGAGCCAGAGCCACACCGTGAGCGCGCCGAAGCCGCCGGTCATGAAGATCTCGCCATGGGCGAAGTTGATGAGCTGGACGATGCCGTACACCATCGTGTAGCCGATGGCGACGAGCCCGTACATGGCTCCTAGTAGCAAGCCGTTGACCAGCTGCTGCGGCAGTTCGTTCACCGCATGTCCTCCGAGACGGTCGTGTTGACGGTGGCCGGATGCGCGAGCGCGCGGGGCGCTGGTGGAACAGCGCCCCGCGCGGCTCATGAGGGGGTGTGGCTGGAATCAGCCGCCGTTGTAGGTGCCGGAGGTGACGGTCTTCCAGGCGCCGGCCGTGACGGAGTAGACGGTGAGCTGCTTGTTGGTCGCGTCGCCGAACTCGTCGAAGGAGACCTTGCCGGTCACGCCGTCGAAGGAGACGTTCTGCATCGCGGCCACGATCTTGGCGCGGGCGTCGTCGGGGAGCTTGCCGCCGTTGTCGTCGACGACCTTCTTGACGGCCTCGATGATCGCCCAGGCGCTGTCGTACGAGTAGCCGCCGTAGGCGGAGTAGCCGTCGGTGTAGCCGGCGGTCTTGTAGTCCTCGACGAACTTCTTCGCGGAGGGCAGCTCCTCGACGGGGGCGCCGACGGAGGTCGCGATGTCGCCGTTGCCGGTGGCGCCGGCGAGCGAGATGAACTTGTCGTCCTTGATGCCGTCGCCGCCGACCAGCGGGATGTTCGCGCCGGCCGCCTTGATCTGCTTGGAGAGCGGGCCGGCCTGCGGGTACTCGCCGCCGTAGTAGACGACGTCGGCGCCGGAGGTCTTCACCTTGGTGGCGACGGACGCGTAGTCCTTGGTGTCGGGGTTGATGTGCTCGGTGCCGACGACCTGGCCGCCGAGCTTCTTGAACTCGGTGGTGAAGGTGCCCGCGAGGCCGGCGCCGTAGGTCTTCTTGTCGTCGATGACGAAGACCTTCTTCTTCTTCGCCGTGTTGAAGACGTACTGGGCGGCGTAGGGGCCCTGGATGGCGTCCGTGGTCGCGGTGCGGAAGTACGACTTGAACTGGCGGACCTTCTTGGTCGCCCAGTCCGGGCCCTGGGTCAGCGCGGGGCCGGTGTTGGCCGGGGAGACCTCGACGAGGTTCGCGGCCTCGAAGACCTTCTGCATCGAGACGGCGACGCTGGAGTTCAGCGGGCCGACGACGCCGACGACGTTCTTGTCGGCGACGAACTTCGTGGCGTTCTGCTGGCCCGGGGCGGACTGGCCCTGGTCGTCGAGGGCCTCGATCTTGAAGGTGATGCCCTTGACGTACCCCTGCTTGTTCGCGTTCTTGGCCGCGAGGTCGGCGGAGTTCTTGATGCCGAGGCCCATGGCGGACAGGTCGCCGGTGAGCGGGGCGTCCACACCGATGGTGACGGTGGTGCCGCTGCTCGAGTCGCCGTCCTTCTTGCCGCTGTCATCGCGCGAGCCGCAGGCGGTCAGTGTGAGGGCTCCCGCCGCCAGTGCGGCGGTGATGGAGATGAGCGAGCGCTGTCGCACGATGCAGTCCTTTCCCAGGCGCGGCCCTCCCCCCTGGAAGTGGCCGAGTCGAGCGCGGGTCCGAAGGGGTATTCCGGCCGCGCGGTGACTGGCCGTGACTCTAAGCGGGGGTGGGATAGCTGGAGGAGACTCTGAGCAATGCTGTGACGCTCTTGTTATGACACGAGGTAATGCAGAGCGGTACTGGAAGGGCGGAACAGTGGAATTCCGGCCGGTTCGCCCCGTCCACATGCTGAGAACGCGCAGGACCGGACGGGTGGCGTTCAGGAGTCTGGAGCGTTTTGGTAATTACTCGAATTGTATTGCGTACTCATTACGCAGGGTTACGTCCATGAAAGGGAACCAGACGTTCCTGATCACTTTTCCGTATTCCGTCACCCGTATACCGATGGCAAAAAACGCCGCAGGCCCGACCCCCGGAAACCATCGGGCGGGGTCCGGGCCTGCATCGATATGCGACGGACGGTCACCGGCTACCGGACGGACGGCACCTGCTCGCCCTCGCCGATGTCACGCAGAAGACAGGTCAGCCGGGCCGTGCAGACCCGCCGCCCCGCCTCGTCGGTGACGACGATCTCGTACGTCGCCGTCGAGCGCCCCCGGTGCACGGGCGTCGCCACCCCGGTCACCAGACCCGAGCGCACCCCGCGGTGGTGCGTGCAGTTCAGGTCCACGCCGACGGCGAGCTTCCTGCTCCCGCCGTGCAGCATCGCGCCGACCGAGCCGAGCGTCTCGGCCAGCACCGCGGAGGCCCCGCCGTGCAGCAGGCCGTACGGCTGGGTGTTGCCCTCCACCGGCATCGTCCCGACGACCTGGTCCGCGGACGCCTGGATGATCTCCACCCCCATCCGGGTGCCGAGGTGTCCGGCGGAGAACAGGGACGGCAGGTCGACGCCGAGCGCGGCGTACTCGTCGATGACCTCTTGCGGGAACGTCTGCTCGGCCATGGCACCCTGCTCCGTTTCGTCGTCGGCGCGTCTCGTCGCGCTGCTGAGCAAACGCTCAGTCGGTCGCCGATTGTTCCAGACGCACCACGACGGACTTGCTGGCCGGGGTGTTGCTGGTGTCCGCCGTCGCGTCCAGCGGCACCAGGACGTTCGTCTCCGGGTAGTACGCCGCCGCACAGCCCCGCGCCGTCGGGTAGACGACGACCCGGAAGCCCGGCGCCCGCCGCTCCACGCCGTCCTTCCACTCACCGACGAGATCGACGTACGACCCGTCCGCGACCTTCAGCCGCTCGGCGTCCTCCGGGTTGACCAGCACCACCCGGCGGCCGTTCTTGATGCCCCGGTAGCGGTCGTCCAGGCCGTAGATCGTGGTGTTGTACTGGTCGTGGCTGCGCAGCGTCTGGAGCAGCAGCCGGCCCTCCGGCAGCTGCGGGTACTCCACCGGCGCGGACGTGAAGTTGGCCTTGCCGGTCGCCGTCGGGAAACGGCGCTCGTCGCGCGGGGCGTGCGGGAGCGCGAAGCCGCCCGGGTGCGCCACGCGCGCGTTGAAGTCCTCGAAACCGGGGATCACGCGCGCGATGCGGTCGCGGATCGACGCGTAGTCCTTCTCGAACTCCTCCCACGGGGTGGCCGTCCGGTCCTTCAGCACCCGGCGGGCCAGCCGGCACACGATCGCCGGCTCCGACAGGAGCTGCGGGCTCGCGGGCTTCAGCCGGCCCCGGGAGGCGTGCACCATGCCCATCGAGTCCTCGACGGTCACGAACTGCTCGCCGGAGCCCTGGAGGTCGCGCTCGGTGCGGCCCAGGGTGGGCAGGATCAGCGCCCGCGCGCCGGTCACCACATGCGAGCGGTTCAGCTTCGTCGACACGTGGACCGTCAGGCGGGCCTTGCGCATCGCCGCTTCCGTGACCTCCGTGTCCGGGGAGGCCGAGACGAAGTTGCCGCCCATCGCGAAGAACACCTTCGCCTCGCCGTCGCGCAGGGCGCGGATCGCGCGGACGACGTCGTAGCCGTGCCCGCGCGGGGGAGCGAAGCCGAACTCCTTCTCCAGGGCGTCCAGGAAGGCGGGCGCCGGGCGCTCGAAGATGCCCATCGTGCGGTCGCCCTGCACGTTGGAGTGGCCGCGCACCGGGCACACGCCCGCGCCCGGGCGGCCGATGTTGCCGCGCAGCAGGAGGAAGTTGACGACCTCGCGGATCGTCGGCACCGAGTGCTTGTGCTGGGTCAGGCCCATCGCCCAGCAGACGATCGTCCGCTCCGAGGCGAGGACCATGCGCAGGGTCTGTTCGATCTCCTCGCGCGTGAGGCCCGTCGCCGTCAGGGTCTCCTCCCAGTCGGCGGCCCCGGCGGTCTCGGCGAACTCCTCGAAGCCGTGGGTGTGTTCGGCGATGAACGCGTCGTCCAGCGCGTCCGGGGTGTCGAGGATCAGCTTGTTCAGCAGGCGGAACAGGGCCTGGTCGCCGCCGAGGCGGATCTGGAGGAACAGGTCCGTCAGCGCGGCGCCGGTCGCCATGCCCTTCGCGGTCTGCGGGTTCTTGAACTTCTCCAGGCCCGCCTCCGGCAGCGGGTTGACGCTGATCACCTTCGCGCCGGCCGCCTTCGCCTTCTCCAGGGCGGAGAGCATGCGCGGGTGGTTCGTCCCCGGGTTCTGGCCCGCGACGATGATCAGGTCCGCCTGGTAGAGGTCCTCCAGGAGGACGCTGCCCTTGCCGATGCCGATGGTCTCCGAGAGGGCCGAACCCGACGACTCGTGACACATGTTCGAGCAGTCCGGGAGGTTGTTCGTGCCCAGTTCGCGGGCGAAGAGCTGGTACAGGAACGCCGCTTCGTTGCTCGTGCGGCCCGAGGTGTAGAACACCGCCTCGTCGGGGGAGTCGAGGCGGTCGAACTCCTCGCCCATCAGGTCGAAGGCGCGGGCCCAGGTGACGGGTTCGTAGTGCTCCCCGCCCTCCGGGAGGTACATCGGGTGGGTGAGACGGCCCTGCTGGCCCAGCCAGTAGCCGCTGCGCGTCGCGAGGTCCGGGACGGAGTGCTCCGCGAAGAACTCCGGGGTGACCCGGCGCAGGGTCGCCTCCTCTGCGACCGCCTTCGCGCCGTTCTCGCAGAACTCGGCGGCATGGCGGTGGTCCGGCTCCGGCCAGGCGCAGCCCGGGCAGTCGAACCCCTCCTTCTGGTTCACCCGAAGGAGGGTGAGCGCCGTGCGCCGCACCCCCATCTGCTGCTGGGCGATCCGCAGCGAATGCCCCACCGCGGGCAGGCCCGCCGCCGCATGCTTCGGCCCGCCCACCTGCGGCGCGTCCTGAACCGGATCACTCTTCGGCGCCTTCCCGGCCATCCCACACTCTCCTTCGCAACCGCAAGCGGAGTACTTGTTCGATCCTCCCACGGGGGAGTGACAGTTGGGATGGGGCGGGGGTGGGGCGGGGCTGGTGGGGGAGGCGAGGCGAGGGGAGGTGAAGGCGGAAGGGGGCGAGGGGCGAGGGGCTGCGGTTCGGGTGCGGGCGCGTCGTGGCCGTTCGCGCAGTTCCCCGCGCCCCTGGGCCGGCATGCTCGCCCCGGCCGCCGGGGAACCGCGGCGACGAGCACCCCCTCCCGCCCCCGGCACAGCTCGCGGCGGCGGGCCGCAGCGGGCCGTGGCGGTTCGTTGTCAGTGGCGCGTGGCAGGATCGGGGGCGTGGCAGAGACAGCATCGAAGCAGAACGAGAAGACGGCCGACGGCGCCCGCCCCCGGTTGATGCTCATGGACGGGCACTCGCTGGCGTACCGCGCGTTCTTCGCGCTGCCGGTGGAGAATTTCACGACGGCGGTGGGGCAGCCGACGAACGCGATCTACGGCTTCGCCTCGATGCTGGCGAACACTTTGCGCGACGAGGCGCCCACGCACTTCGCGGTGGCGTTCGACGTCTCCCGCAAGACCTGGCGCTCCGAGGAGTTCACGGAGTACAAGGCCAACCGCTCCAAGACACCGGACGAGTTCAAGGGCCAGGTCGAGCTGATCGGCGAGCTCCTCGACGCGATGCACGTCTCGCGGTTCGCGGTCGACGGCTTCGAGGCGGACGACATCATCGCCACCCTCGCGACCCAGGCCGAGGCCGACGGCTTCGACGTCCTGATCGTCACCGGCGACCGCGACTCCTTCCAGCTGGTCACGGAGCACACGACCGTCCTGTACCCCACCAAGGGCGTCTCCGAGCTGACCCGGTTCACCCCGGAGAAGGTCGTCGAGAAGTACGGCCTCACCCCCGCCCAGTACCCCGACTTCGCGGCCCTGCGCGGCGACCCGTCCGACAACCTCCCCGGCATCCCGGGCGTCGGCGAGAAGACCGCCGCGAAGTGGATCAACCAGTTCGGCTCGTTCGCGGAGCTGGTCGAGCACGTCGAGGAGGTCAAGGGCAAGGCCGGCCAGAACCTCCGCGACCACCTGGACGCCGTCAAGCTGAACCGCCGCCTGACGGAGATGGTGCGGACGGTCGAGCTGGACAAGACCGTCCCCGACCTGGAGCGCGCCCCCTACGACCGCACGGCCGTCGCCCTCGTCCTGGACACCCTGGAGATCCGCAACCCCTCCCTGCGCGAGCGCCTCCTCGCCGTCGACCCGGGCGGCGAGGAGACCGAGGCCACCCCGGTCGCCTCGGCCGGCGTCGAACTGGACGCCTCGGTGCTGACGACGGGCGAACTGGCCCCCTGGCTCGCCGGACACGAGTCGGGCACGCTGGGCGTCGCGACGGTCGACAGCTGGACCCTCGGCGCGGGGAACGTCGCCGAGGTCGCCCTCGCCGCCGCCGACGGCCCGGCCGCCTGGTTCGACCCCGCCCAGCTCGACGAGACGGACGAGCGCGCCTGGTCGGCCTGGCTGGCGGACGCCGCCCGCCCCAAGGTCTTCCACAACGCCAAGGGCGCGATGCGGGTCTTCGCCGAGCACGGCTGGTCCATCGCCGGCGTCGCCATGGACACCGCCCTCGCCGCGTACCTCGTCAAGCCGGGCCGCCGCTCCTTCGACCTCGACGCGCTCTCCCTGGAGTACCTGGGCCGCGAGCTGGAGCCGGCCGCCGCGGCCGACGGGCAGCTCGCGTTCGGCGCGGACGACGGCGCGGAGGCCGAGGCGCTCATGGTGCAGGCCCGCGCGATCCTCGACCTCGGGGTGGCGTTCGGCGAGCGTCTCCAGGAGGTCGGCGCGGCCGATCTGCTGCGGGACATGGAGCTGCCGACGTCCGTGATCCTGGCCCGCATGGAGCGGTACGGCATCGCCGCCGACCGGGCCCATCTGGAGGCCATGGAGCAGATGTTCGCCGGGGCCGTCCAGCAGGCGGTCAAGGAGGCGCACGCGGCGGCGGGGCACGAGTTCAACGTCGGCTCGCCCAAGCAGCTCCAGGTCGTCCTCTTCGACGAGCTGAACCTCCCCAAGACGAAGAAGACGAAGACGGGTTACACGACCGACGCGGACGCGCTGGCGTGGCTCGCCACCCAGACGGACAACGAACTGCCGGTCGTCATGCTCCGCCACCGCGAGCAGGCCAAGCTGCGCGTCACCGTCGAGGGGCTGATCAAGACGGTCGCGGCGGACGGCCGTATCCACACGACGTTCAACCAGACCGTCGCCGCGACCGGGCGGCTGTCCTCCGTCGACCCCAACCTCCAGAACATCCCGGTGCGGACGGAGGAGGGGCGGGCGATCCGGCGCGGGTTCGTCGTCGGCGAGGGGTTCGAGTCCCTCATGACCGCGGACTACAGCCAGATCGAGCTGCGGGTCATGGCCCACCTCTCCGAGGACCAGGGCCTGATCGAGGCGTTCACCTCCGGCGAGGACCTCCACAACACCGTCGCCGCCCAGGTCTTCGCCGTCGACAAGGACGCCGTCGACGCGGAGATGCGCCGCAAGATCAAGGCCATGTCGTACGGCCTCGCCTACGGGCTGTCCGCGTTCGGGCTCTCCCAGCAGCTCAACATCGACGCCGGTGAGGCGCGGGCCCTGATGGACACGTACTTCGAGCGGTTCGGCGGGGTCCGTGACTACCTCCACCGTGTGGTGGACGAGGCGCGGGCCACGGGGTACACGGAGACGCTCTTCGGCCGTCGCCGCTACCTCCCCGACCTCAACAGCGACAACCGCCAGCGCCGCGAGATGGCCGAACGCATGGCCCTCAACGCGCCCATCCAGGGCACCGCCGCGGACATCGTCAAGATCGCGATGCTCAAGGTCGCGGCGGCGATGGAGGAGTCCGCCCTGACCTCCCGCCTCCTCCTCCAGGTCCACGACGAAATCGTCCTGGAGATCGCGCCCGGCGAGGCGTCGCGCGTCGAGGAGCTGGTCCGCCGGGAGATGGCCGACGCGGTGCACCTGAGGGCTCCGCTGGACGTCTCGGTGGGCTCCGGCCAGAACTGGGAGTCGGCGGCCCACTGATCGTGTCGACGGGTGCCCTCCCTCGCAACGGGGGGGCACCCATGCTCGCGCCGGTCTGCGGGCGCGGGCCCGTCGAGGCCGGTCGCTCGCGCACGTCGGATGCGGTTGCGTGGGAGTGGCCGGGTCGCGTCGAGCGCGGGCGGTGCTCGTCGGCGACGGTGACAGGTGTCCTGGGCGGCTGCGGACAGTCCGCGCCGTGGGAAAGGGCGGGCCTGCGGGCGGTTCGCGGAGTGGGTGGACCGCCCTACGAGCGACTGCGAGCAGCCCGCGTCCGCCTTCGTACCCGCCTCCTACGGAAGACTTACGCTCACCTCCCGCACAACGTAAACCCCCGCTGCCGCTGCCGCTGCCGCTGCCGCTGCCGCTGCCGCTGCCGCTGCCGCTGCCCCTCCCGCCCTGGCCCGCCCGTCCCCTGGGCCGTCCTCTGGCCCCCGCTCACTTCCCCGGGCTGCCCTTTTCTCCTCCGCTCACTTCTCTCCGCCGCCACGGCGCCCCGCCACGACGGCGTGTTCCGGCGGTGCCGAACCCTCCGGGGCCACCGGCCGGATCACCCGCACGGCGATGCCGAACACCACCACCCCCACGACCAACCCCGCGCCCGCCCCGAAGCACACCGTCGGGATGATCTCCCAGGGTTTCGCCCGCTCGCCCCAGTACGCCCACCAGCGGCTCACCCGGAGCGCCGCGCCGACTCCCGCGCACCCGGCGAGCAAGGCCCCCGCCGCCCACCGGTCGCGCCGCGACAGCACAGGCATCCCGGGCACGGCTCCGGACGGCGCCCGCCGGAGCGCGTACCGCACGAAGGCCGCGATGGCGACGGCGGCGATCAGGGAACCCCCGTACTGGAGGTACCAGTAGAGGGGGGACCCGGCGAACTCCTCGCCCAGGACGGGCAGCAGCCGCATCCCCCACCGGTCGAGATGGGTGAACGCGTCCCAGACGACGTGGGTGAGGGAGCCCAGCGCGGCGGAGACGTACCAGCGCAGGGCGAGGGCGGACGTCACGCGCGCGTGCGGGACGCCGCAGCGGGTGAGCGCGGCGACCCGGGACCGCCACGCGGCCGGCAACAGCGCCACCAGCGGCTCCCGCACGAGCAGCCAGACCCCCACCAGCACCCACGCGAGCAGCACGTCGACCGTGAAGACCCCGGCGAAGGAGTGCGTCACGTCACCGAACTCCATCGCCCCGGAGACGGCGCTCGCCGCGTAGTACGTGAGGTCCGGGGCGAAGGACCCGGCCACCAGAACGGCGGGAATCAGCCGACCCCGTCCCGTCCCGTCACCCCGCACCCCCGGCAGTACGGCAGCCGCATGGCTCAGGGTGAACGGCACAACGGCTCCTCGGGCGATGTCAGGGCGGTGTCAGGGCACTGTCGGTGCGGTGAAAGATCACGAAGACACCGAAAGGACGTCCACGAGACGAGATCCGGTTCCCACTCTCCGGCACATGAGCAACTGGTGAAAACAGACTCCTACGGGTGCCGGTGCCAAGCGAGTTGACGTAGGGTCGCCCTACCCGTCGGTACGCCCGATGGCCACGGGCCGAGCGGTGACAGTGGGACGGAATTCGCCTTGAGGGGCAACCTGTGGGACGGCTCGTTCGTCACACAGGGGGACACACAGGCAGACGCAGAGACGGGCGCTCGGGCGCCCACGGGAGGGGCTTCTTCATGTCGGCGCAATTCGGCAGGAGGCTGCGCAAGAGCGCGGTCAACACCACCGTGGCCGCCGTCGCGGTCGCCGCTCTGGCCGCGTCCCAGGCCCCCGAGGTCGTCGCGGGCACGTCCCAGGACAGACCGTCCACGGACACCCCCGCCGCCGCGACCGACGAGGGCTCGACGGCCTCCGGCGCCACCGGCAACTCGCCGTACTACACGGACCTGCCGCCCCTCAACAGCCCCAACCCGGCGCCCACCTCGGGCACGGCCCTGATACCCGGCACCGGCACGGCCGGTACCACCGCCTCCGAGTCGGGCATCCCGGCGACCGTCCTGGACGCCTACAAGCGGGCCGCCTCCACGCTCGCCGTCGACAAGCCGGGCTGCAACCTCCCCTGGGAGCTCCTCGCCGCGATCGGCAAGGTCGAGTCGGGCCACGCGAGCGGCGGGAACGTCGCGGCGGACGGCACCACGATCACCCCGATCCTCGGCCCGCCCCTCAACGGCGTCGGCTTCGCCCACATCAGCGACACCGACGGCGGCGCGTACGACGGCGACAGCACGTACGACCGCGCCGTCGGCCCCATGCAGTTCATCCCGTCGACCTGGGCCTGGGCCGGCCGCGACGGCAACGGCGACGGCAAGAAGGACCCGAACAACGTCTACGACGCCGCCCTCGCCGCCGCGCACTACCTGTGCCGCAACAGCTGGGACATGAGCACGTCCTCGGGGCTGCGCAGCGCGATCCTCAGCTACAACAACTCGACGGCGTACTACAACACCGTCACGTCCTGGCTGGAGTACTACCGCCGGGGCACCCACGAGGTCCCGGACGGCACCGGCACCCTCCCCGGCAACCGCAGCGACAACGGCGGCACGACGACGACCGTCCCGCCGCGGACGAGCACGCCGCCGAAGACCCCGACGCCGCCCGCGACCCCGCCGAAGACGCCCCCGAAGCCGCCGACGACCCCGCCGTCGACCGAGACCCCGACGGACACGGTGCGCCGCCTGGAGGACGCCGGCACCGGCACGCTGACCGCGACGGCCGGCACCGCCTTCGCGGAGAAGATCGCCACCCGCGCGGAGACCGCCGACGGCAAGGCCGTCGCCAAGGTCCGCGTCCGCTTCCTGATCGTCGGCGACACCGACGCGACGTTCACGGGCGGCGAGAAGTTCGCGGCGGTCACGACCGACGCGAAGGGCGTCGCCATGGCCCCCGCGCTCCAGGCGGGCGAGGACACCGGCACGTTCACGGTCCGCGCGATCCTCATCGGCCGCGCGGTCGACCCGGTCGACTACCAGGCCACGGTCACCGCCCGCTCCGCCGACCTCCTCTCGAACCTCCTCGGCACCCTCCTGTCCACCACGGCGGGCGGCGAGTTCGCCGACCAGGTCCAGGTGAAGGCGACGTACAAGGGCGCCGTCGCGGGCAAGGTCGCCGCGACCGCCACGCTGGTCGCCGCCGCCGGGGACACGACGGCGAACGACAAGGGCCCGTACTTCAAGGACGCCGACGGCAAGACCGTCCGTACCCTGACCGGCCTGGTGACGGACGCGAACGGCGTCCTGAAGCTGCCGAAGCTGTACGCGGACGACACCGCCGGCACGTTCCTGCTGAAGATCACGACGACGGGCGGCGCGACCCTCACGGTCGAGCTGACCGTCACGGCGGTCCCGACCACCACCCCGGACCCGGAGCCCAGCGAACCGGCCGCCGCGAGCCCCTCGCCCAGCGGGTCCGCCGAGGCGAGCGCGTCCACCGGATCGGCCGGAGCCTCGCCCTCCGCCTCCTAGGCCCGCACAGGCCCGTACAGCGCCCGCGGCGCCCCTTCCCAGGTTCTTCGGGGAGGGGCGCCGCGGCTGTTCTCATCTCGGCCGCCCGTTGCTACGGTGCCGACACCTGACAGACCGTCAGGTACGGGAGGTCCGTATGCGCGCCCTGATCGCCGCCGCGGCCGGTCTGGCCGTCGCGCTCGCCCTCGTCCTGACGATCGGCGCCATCGGCACGCCCACCGGGAAGACCTCGCCGAAACCGCTGCTGACGACCGTGCCCGCGCACCCGTGAGGAGGTCGCGATGCGCCGCAGAGCCGCTCTGATCCTGCTCGCCCTCGCCGTGTTCTTCGCCTCCCTCGCCCCCCTGCTGCGCTGGTACGCCTTCCCGCGCCTGGCGAAGATCCCGGCGAACACCTACCAGGCGACCGTCCTGGAGGCGAAGAACGCCACCCTCCTCGACTACGGCACCATGACCGCGCGCACGGTCCCCAAGGTCACGATCGTCCAGACGCTCAAGGGCAACGTCGAGGAGTCCGAACGCGTCGAGAAGACCGCCGGCCGGGACGTCGTCGTCTGGGACGGCCTCTCGTACGTCGTCGGCCCCGACGGCAAGATGGTCTCCAAGGTCCCCGAGCGCTACATCTTCGACGCCCACTCCCAGGAACCCGTCCACGCCCCCGGCGAGATGGTCGACGGCGACCCGGTCACCCGCAAGGGCATCGAGTTCAAGTGGCCCTTCCTCACCGAGAAACGGGACTACGAGTACTTCGACGCCCAGACCCGTACGACGTCCCCGATCCACTACGAGGGCACCCGGAACTTCCGCGGCCTGACGGTCTACTACTTCGAGCAGACGATCCCCTGGACGCAGGTCCCCATGCCGAAGACGATGCCGATCGCCGGGATCACCCCCGAGACGGTCGCCGCCACCGGCACCACCCGCTGGTACACCACCGTCCGCAAGTTCTGGGTCGAACCGCTCACCGGGGCACCCGTCAACGGCGAGGAGGTCCACAAGGAGGAACTGCGCGGCGGCACGCTCCTCGGGGGGCGCGACAAGGTCACCGCGTTCGCCGGGGACGTCAAGATGCGCGAGGACTACATCGAGCACACCGTCGACCTCGTCAAGGGCAACCGCACGCTGATCCTCCTCATGACGTCGTACCTCCCGTGGGGCTTCCTCGTTCTGGGCGCCCTACTGCTCGCCCTCGCCCTGCTCCTGGAGGCCCGGGGACGCCGTCCGGTCACCCCGCGCGCGGAGCCGCTGCCGGAACCGGTCGGTGTCTGAGCCGGTCGGTGTCTGAACCGGTCAGCGTCCGAGCCGCGCGTTCGTGTGCCGGGTGGGCTCGGCCGTCGCCGGGTCCTCGGGCCATGGGTGCTTCGGGTAGCGCCCCCGCAGCTCCGCCCGCACGCCCCGGTAGCCGTCCTTCCAGAACGACGCCAGATCCGCCGTCACCGCCGCCGGCCTCCCTGCGGGCGACAGCAGATGCACCACCACCGGCACCCCCGCCACCCGGGGCGACTCCTGGAGCCCGAACATCTCCTGCAACTTCACCGCCAGCACGGGCCGTTCGGGGTCGGAGTAGTCGACCTGGACCCGGGACCCGCTCGGCACGGTGATCCGCTCCGGCGCCAGCGCGTCCAGCTTTCCCGCCTCCCCGGAGGCCCACGGCAGCAGCCGCCCCAGCGCGGCACCGGCGTCGATCCGCGCGAGATCCGCCCGCCGCCGGGCCCGTGACAGTTCCGGCTCCAACCACTCGTCCACGCGTGCGTGGAGCGCCGAATCGGTCACATCCGGCCACGGCTCCCCGACACGCGCCCGCAGGAACGCCAGCCGCCGCCGCAGCCCCGCCGCCCCCTCCGACCACCGCAACAACCCGAACCCGTCCTGCCGCAGCCCGTCCAGAAGAGCCGCCCGCACGACACCGGCGTCCGCGTTCCTGAGGGGCCGCACCGCGATCTCGACCGCCCCCAGCCGCTCCACCCGGCGCGCGACGACGTCCCCGTCCGCCCACCGCACCTCCTCCCGCTCCTCCAGCAACGCCCCGGCGGCCCGCCGCGCGACGTCCTCGTCGACCACCACCGCCGACTGCACGCGCGCGTGCCCCTTCCCGACGGGACGGTCGGCCACCGCGACCGCCAGCCAGGGCGAGGAGAGCAGGGCGGACCCGGCACGGAGTTCCGCGCGCGTGCCGTTGAGCATCAGGTACGAACCGCCGTCGAGTCTCGCCAGCCGCTCGGGGAAGGCGAGAGCGGCGACGAGACCCAGGGCGCGATCGTCACCGGCCGCGGTGCGCGGCGCCCCGGAGACGGCCCCGCGCAGCCGACGCACCTCCGAGCGCCACCGCGCGCTGTAGGCGTCGCCCCCGCGCCGGGCGGTCCGCAGGGCGGCGGCGAGATCGTCGCCGTACTCCCGGGGCGGCTCCTCGCTGAGCAGGGCCACCGCCTCGGCCGCCCGGTCGGCGCCGACCTCGGCCGTGCCGTCGAGGAGGGCCCGGCCCAGCCGGGGGTGCAGGCCCGTCCGGGCCAGCCGGACGCCGCGCTCCGTGGCGCGGCCGGCCGAGTCCACCGCGCCGATCGCCGTCAGCAGTTCGCGGGCCGCGGTCAGCGCGCCGTGCGGCGGGGGGTCGAGGAGAGCCAGCGAGGACGCCTCGGGATCGCCCCAGCAGGCCGCCTGGAGGGCGAACGCGGCGAGGTCGGCCACCTTGATCTCGGGCGCCGGGAAACGCGGCAGACGGCCGTCCTCGGCCTCGGCCCAGCACCGGTAGACCGTGCCCGGCGCCTCACGCCCCGCCCGCCCGGCCCGCTGCCGTCCCGCCGCCTGCGAGGCCCGCACCGTCGCGAGCGCGCTCAGCCCGCGCGCGTGGTCGACGCGCGGCTCCCGCGCCAGCCCCGAGTCCACCACCACCCGCACCCCCGGAACCGTCAGCGACGACTCCGCGACCGCCGTCGCCAGCACGACCCTGCGCCGCGTCCCGGGGGAGAGCACCGCGTCCTGGACGGCGGCCGGCGCGCGCCCGTGCACCTGGAGGACATCGACGTCCCCTCCCAACTGTCCGGCGACGCGCGCGATCTCGCCCACCCCGGGCAGAAAACACAGCACGTCCCCGGACCGCTCGGCGAGCGCGCGCCGGACCACCGACGCGACGTGCGTGAGGAGCGCCGGATCGACCCACGTCCCGTGCGGCGGCCGTACCGCCCGCGCGGGCGGCGCCCACACGGTCTCCACCGGGTACGACACACCCTCGGCCGTCACCACGGGCGCCCCGCCCAGCAGCTCCGCCCACCCCTGCGCGTCGGTCGTCGCCGACGCCGCGACCAGCCTCAACTCCGGCCGCAGCGCCTCCCGTACGTCCCACAGGAACGCGGCGGCCGTGTCCGCGTCCAGATGCCGTTCGTGGCACTCGTCCAGGACGACGACGTCCACCCCGGACAACTCCTGGTCCCGCTGGAGCCGTTGCAGCAGCACACCGGTCGTGATGACCTCCACGCGCGCGTGCCGCCCGACGACCCGCTCCCCGCGCACGGTGTACCCGACGCTGTCCCCGACCTCCTCGCCGAGCAGCCACGCCATCCGCCGCGCCGCCGCCCGCGCGGCGATCCGCCGGGGCTCGGCGACGACGACCCGCCGCGCCGGACCCTCCCCGAGCAGCCCGGCCAGCGCGAGCGGCACCAGCGTCGTCTTGCCCGTCCCGGGAGGCGCCACCAGAACAGCCGTCCCGTGCCCCTCCAGCGCGTCGGCGAGCGCGGGAAGGGCACCACGGACGGGGAGCGCGTCGAGGGCGTCGTAACGGATCACGCGACCCAGTGTCGTACGACGGCGGAACGCGCCCTCACGCGCGCGTGCCTTTGATTCCGGTCAGTCGCGTTCGCAGACGAAGATCGCCGTACCGGGGATCAGGTTGCCGCGCAGCGGGGACCAGCCGCCCCAGTCCGAAGTGTTCCAGGCCGGCCACTCCGGTTCGGCGAGGTCGACCAGGCGGAAGCCGGCCGTCACGATGTCGCGGACCCGGTCGCCGACCGTGCGGTGGTGCTCGACGTAGACCGCGCCGCCGTCGTCGCCCTGCTCGACGTACGGCGTGCGGTCGAAGTACGACGCGGAGACGGTGAGGCCCTCGGGACCGGGTTCGTCCGGGAAGGCCCAGCGGATCGGGTGCGTTACCGAGAACACGAAACGGCCGCCCGGACGCAGCACCCGGCGCACCTCGCGCAGCACCTGCACCGGATCGGCGACGAACGGCAGGGCGCCGTACGCGGAGCAGGCGAGGTCGAACGAGCCGTCCGCGAAGGGCAGTACGCCCGCGTCGGCGCAGACCAGGGGGATGCCGCCGCCGATCCGCAGGGAGTGCTGGAGCTGGCGGTGGGAGATGTCGAGGGCGACCGGGTGCGCGCCCTGCGCGGCGAGCCAGCGCGAGCACTGGGCGGCGCCCGCGCCGATCTCCAGGACCGCGCGGCCCTTCAGCTCCTCGGCGGGGCCCAGGAGTTCGGCCTCCACCTCGTCGAGACCCTCGGGGCCCCACACGAAGCGGTCGTCGCCGAGGAACGTGCCGTGCTCGATCTGGTACTCGTCCGCGTTGCGGTCCCACCAGCCCCGGTTGGCGCGGGCGCTCTCCGTGACCCCGGCTGCACGCCGGGTGGCCTCCGAGTCGGGTTCGGAGTCGTGGTCCGGGACGGACACGGTTGGCTCTTGGATGATCGGCTCCCTCGTCGTACTCTTCCGTCACCCATTTCCGAGTGGCGTCCGCATCCGGCACGGCCGCGCCGTCACGGAAGGGCTCTCGCGGGGCTGCGTGGCCTCCAGAGGCGGTTCGTGTGCCGGGTATGCGGCGATCCGCCCCGGGTGTGCGCCTTCGCGCATTGACCCCGTCCGGCTGCCCCCGTATGCTACAAGTTGCGCTGCGGGCCTGCGCACCTCAGACGTAGCAGGCTGCGCTCGCATCTGTCGTATGTCCCCTCGGTTTTCGAGGCGTCACCGGAGTTCTCCGGTGTGCCGCCTCCTTGGCTGTCCGGCTTCTTCAGAGCGATACGGGCTCCCGGCGTAGCAGTACCTACGACTTTCTGTCCGTAACCGGAGCCCTTTCCCACATGACGAGCAGCACCGAGACCACCGCCACCACCCCGCAGGTTGCGGTCAACGACATCGGTAACGAGGAAGCCTTCCTCGCCGCGATCGACGAGACGATCAAGTACTTCAACGACGGCGACATCGTCGACGGCGTCATCGTGAAGGTCGACCGGGACGAGGTCCTGCTCGACATCGGTTACAAGACCGAAGGCGTCATCCCGAGCCGCGAGCTCTCCATCAAGCACGACGTCGACCCGAACGAGGTCGTCGCCGTCGGTGACGAGATCGAGGCCCTGGTTCTCCAGAAGGAGGACAAGGAAGGCCGTCTGATCCTGTCCAAGAAGCGCGCGCAGTACGAGCGCGCCTGGGGCACGATCGAGAAGATCAAGGAAGAAGACGGCATCGTCACCGGTACCGTCATCGAGGTCGTCAAGGGTGGTCTCATCCTCGACATCGGCCTCCGCGGCTTCCTCCCGGCCTCCCTCGTCGAGATGCGTCGTGTCCGCGACCTCCAGCCCTACGTGGGCAAGGAGCTCGAGGCCAAGATCATCGAGCTGGACAAGAACCGCAACAACGTGGTCCTGTCCCGCCGTGCCTGGCTGGAGCAGACCCAGTCCGAGGTCCGCCAGACGTTCCTCACGACCCTCCAGAAGGGTCAGGTCCGCTCCGGTGTGGTCTCCTCGATCGTCAACTTCGGTGCCTTCGTGGACCTGGGTGGCGTCGACGGTCTGGTCCACGTCTCCGAGCTGTCCTGGAAGCACATCGACCACCCCTCCGAGGTCGTCGAGGTCGGCCAGGAGGTCACGGTCGAGGTCCTCGACGTCGACATGGACCGCGAGCGCGTCTCCCTGTCGCTGAAGGCGACCCAGGAAGACCCGTGGCAGCAGTTCGCCCGGACCCACCAGATCGGTCAGGTCGTCCCGGGTAAGGTCACGAAGCTCGTTCCGTTCGGTGCGTTCGTCCGCGTCGACGAGGGCATCGAGGGTCTGGTCCACATCTCCGAGCTGGCCGAGCGCCACGTGGAGATCCCGGAGCAGGTCGTCCAGGTCAACGACGAGATCTTCGTCAAGGTCATCGACATCGACCTGGAGCGTCGCCGGATCTCGCTCAGCCTCAAGCAGGCCAACGAGTCCTTCGGCGCCGACCCGGCCTCGGTCGAGTTCGACCCGACCCTGTACGGCATGGCCGCGTCCTACGACGACCAGGGCAACTACATCTACCCCGAGGGCTTCGACCCCGAGACCAACGACTGGCTCGAGGGCTTCGAGTCGCAGCGTGAGGTCTGGGAGAACCAGTACGCCGAGGCGCAGACGCGCTTCGAGCAGCACCAGGCTCAGGTCATCAAGTCCCGCGAGGCCGACGCCGCTGCCGCCGCCGAGGGCGGCGACGCCGCCGGTGCGGCTCCGGCCGCCGGTGGTGGCGGTGGCTCGTACTCCTCCGAGGGTGCGGACACGTCCGGCGCGCTCGCCTCGGACGAGGCGCTCGCCGCGCTCCGCGAGAAGCTGGCGGGCGGCCAGAGCTGATCGCTCACCGCACGACCGGCGCTCACTGAGCGGTAGTTGTTGACTGAGGGGCCGTACCTTTCGAGGTGCGGTCTCTCAGTCTTTTCGCGTATCCGGCCGATTACGGGAATGCCGGTGCCCGCCTGGTCGTTGTGCTGTACGAACACGAGGAGGAGCGGTCCAAGTGCTTGATCCGCAGGGTTTGTACGCATGGGAGCCGAAGGGGCTGGCGGTCGTCGACATGGCGCTGGCCCAGGAGTCGGCCGGACTTGTCATGCTCTACCACTTCGACGGATACATCGACGCCGGCGAGACCGGTGACCAGATCGTGGAGGGCCTCCTCGACGCGCTGCCGAACCAGGTGGTCGCCCGCTTCGACCACGACCGGCTCGTCGACTACCGCGCGCGGCGCCCGCTGCTCACCTTCAAGCGGGACCGCTGGCAGGACTACGAGGAGCCCTCGATCGACGTCCGCCTCGTGCAGGACGCCACCGGGGCGCCGTTCCTCCTGCTGTCCGGACCCGAGCCGGACGTCGAGTGGGAGCGGTTCGCCGCGGCCGTCCAGCAGATCGTCGAGCGGCTCGGCGTCCGCCTGTCGGTGACGTTCCACGGCATCCCCATGGGCGTCCCGCACACCCGCCCGGTCGGCCTCACCCCGCACGGCAACCGCACGGACCTCGTCCCGGGCCACCGCAGCCCCTTCGACGAGGCCCAGGTCCCCGGCAGCGCCGAGGCGCTCGTCGAGTACCGCCTCATGGAGGCCGGGCACGACGTCCTGGGCGTCGCCGCGCACGTCCCGCACTACATCGCCCGCTCCCCCTACCCGGACGCCTCCCTCACCGTCCTCGAAGCCATCACCGGCGCCACCGGCCTCGTCCTGCCCGCCCTCGCGCACACGCTCCGCACGGAGGCGCACCGCACCCAGACCGAGATCGACCGCCAGATCCGCGAGGGCGACGAGGAACTGACCTCGCTGGTCGAGGGGCTGGAGCACCAGTACGACGCCGTCGCCGGTGCCGAGACCCGCGGCAACATGCTCGCCGAGCCCGTCGACATCCCCTCCGCCGACGAGATCGGCCGCGAGTTCGAGAAGTTCCTCGCGGAACGGGAGGGGGAGGGCTGAGAGGCCGCCCTCCGGGAGAAGTGGGGGAGGGCTCAAGCCGCCCCCCTGGGAAGTGGCGGAGGGGTGAGAGCCGCCCCCGGGAGAACACGACGCCGTCGGCCCGCGGGGCCGGGGGCGTCGCGTGTTCCCGGGGACGCGTCGGCGCTGCTGTCAGTGGTGGGCTCTAAGCTTTTCGCATGCTGACTGTGGGGCTGACGGGTGGGATCGGGGCCGGCAAGAGCGAGGTGTCGCGGCTGCTGGTGGCGGCCGGGGCGGTGCTGGTCGACGCGGACCGGATCGCCCGGGAGGTGGTGGCGCCGGGGACGGCCGGGCTGGCGGCGGTCGTCGAGGCGTTCGGGGAGGGCGTGCTCGGGGGTGACGGCGCTCTGGACCGGCCCGGGCTGGGGGCGATCGTGTTCGCCGATCCCGAGAAGCTCGCCCTGCTGAACTCGATCGTGCATCCGCTGGTCGGGGCCCGCTCCCGTGAACTGGAGGCGGCGGCACCGAAGGACGCCGTCGTCGTGCACGACGTACCCCTGCTCGCGGAGAACGGGCTGGCCTCGCTGTACGACCTGGTGATCGTCGTGGACGTCGCCCCCGAGACACAGCTCGACCGGCTCGTCCGGCTGCGGGGGATGACGCGGGAGGACGCCCGCGCGAGGATGGCCGCGCAGGCGACGCGCGAGAAACGCCGGGAGATCGCGGACATCGTGATCGACAACGACGTACCGCTGGCGGAGCTGGAGCGCCGGGTGGGCGAGGTGTGGGCGGAGCTCGTGCGCCGGGCGCGGGGCGAGTAGCGGGGCGCCGGTGTCGTACGGGCATGTGAACGGCGCCGATGCGCGAGGCGGTCGTACGGCGAAGGCGCAGGTCGGGGCGGTGTACGTGGCGGGGTGCGCCGGCGTCGTAGGAATAGCGGGCCCCGAACGGGGCGTTGAACGGGGTCAGTGAGGGAAGGACTTTTCCGTGCCCGATACCAGCGGTTCGACCGGACGTTCTCCGGAGACGCATGTCATCGACTTCCGCGCCGCGGAGCAGTTGCTCGCCGCGCGGGACCCGCGGGGCGCGGTGAAGCTGCTCGACGGGGTCATCGCCGCGCACCCCGAGAACACCGCCGCCCGCCTCCTGCGTGCCCGCGCCTTCTTCGCGGCGGCGCAACTGCGCCCGGCGGAGCTGGAGTTCACGATCGTCCTGGAGCGCGAACCGGACAACGCCTTCGCGCACTTCGCCCTGGCCCGGACATACGAACGCCAGGGCCGCGACGACCAGGCGAAACGCCATTTCCGCCTGGCCGCGGCCCTCGACCCGAACCCGGAGTACCTGAGGGCGGCGCGCTTCGACGCCTAGGACCCCTCCGGCGGGCGGTACGGGGGGACGTCGTGGCCCGGCTGGTAGTGCGGGCCCTGGCGGATGTGGCGGACGATCAGCGAGAAGTCGACGCAGATCACGAGCCACAGGACGGCGCAGGCGGCGGCCCAGCCGGGGCGGCCCGTCAGGGCGAAGGCGGCCGTGCCGAAGACGGACCAGGCCAGGCCCCACAAGCTCAGCCACAGGCGCATCCGCAGCGCACTGCGCGCGGTCGACGGCTCACTGCCCGTACGCATCGGGATCACCACTCCTTCCTGAAACGTACTCTTCGGGGGAGACGTTCTCCAGAGGGGTCCGGGATTCCGGAACGACAGGGGGTGTGTTCGTGGAGCTCTTCGTGGAACTCAAGGACGCCGTGTCCGCGCTCGCCGACACCGACGGGCTGGTCGAGACGCTGATCGACCTCGGGGTGTCGCACCAGGACATCGAGGAGCCCGTACGGCTGAGCCGTCAGGTCCTCGACGACCCGGCGAGCCGCGAGGTGCTGGAACGGTCCGTCGGCGAGCTGGTACGGGACATGGGCGCGGTGATCGGCGGGGTCGACCTGCCGCGCTACCCCGGCGCCTCCCGGGCCGTGGCCCGCTGGTTCCCGCTGTACGTCTTCGCCGCCGCGCTGCCCTTCGTCCGCGCCCATCACCGGGAGCGGGGGATTCCCGACGACGTCAGCCGGCGCACCCTCGTCGACGTCGGCCGCGGGGTCGCCGTCCACCGCCGCTGGCACGGCACCGGCGGGATCATGACCGCGCGCTGGCTCTCCCTCCATCTGCGCGGCGAGCTGTACCAGTTGGGCCGGCTCCAGTTCCAGCGCGGGGTGGTCCCCGGCATTCTCCGCGAGTCCGTCACCGAGGCCGGGTTCTCCGCCGCCGAGCCCGCGCTCGGGCTGCACATCGCCGACTTCATGGGGCCGCTGAGCCCGCGGTCCTGCGACCGGTCGCTCGCGCTCGCCCGGGAGTTCTTCGCGCGGCACTATCCCGAGGAGACCTACCGGCTCGCGACCTGCGGGTCCTGGCTGCTCGATCCGCAGCTCAAGCGGTATCTGCCCGCCGACTCCAACATCGTCCGCTTCCAGGAGCGGTTTCACGTACGGGCCCTGGAGGAGGAGAACGACATGACGCCCGTCCGCTTCGTCTTCGGGTCGACCCAGGTGGAGCTGGCGGAGCTGCCTCGGCGGACCGTCGTCGAGAAGGCGGTGGTGGAACACCTTGAGGGCGGTGGGCACTGGTACGGCGGCGAAGGGTGGTTCCTCATGGGGGAGGACTGACCTGGGCGGGCGCGGAGTTGAGTGCCCGGCGGGGGTTCACTCGAAAGGGTGAAGCGGTGGGGTGGGGGAACTGGTGTGCGGGGGTGGGGAGTTGAGGGGGCATGGAGATGAGGATGCGTGAGGGGTACGAGGGGACCGGGCCCGGGGCGATCACTCCGGACGGCTGTGCGGTGGAGCTGTACTCCCGGTTACCGGTCGGGCCCGAGCCGGACGTAATCGCGGGCGCGGTGCCCGCGGGGGCGCGGATTCTGGAGCTGGGGTGCGGGGTGGGGCGCATGACGCATCCCCTCCTGGAGAGGGGGTTCCGGGTCACCGCGGTCGACGAGTCGGCGGAGATGCTGGAGCGGGTGCGGGGGGCTCGTACGGTGCACAGCCCCATCGAGCGGCTGGAGCTGGGGGAGACCTTCGACGTCGTGCTCCTCGCGTCCTTCCTCGTGCATGCCGGGGACGCGGAGGTACGGCGCGGGCTGCTGCGGGCCTGCGCCCGGCATGTCGCTCCGGGCGGGAGCGTGCTGATCCAGCGGGAGGGGGCCGACTACCACACGGACGTGCCTCGTGAGCGGGTCGATCCCCATGGGTTCAGCGTCCGTATCCGCTCCTCCACGCCGGTCGGCGAGGGCGTCAACTCGGTGCATGTCGAGTACGAGTTCCCGGATGCGGTGTGGACGCAGACGTTTTTGGCGCGGCCGTTGAGCGAGGAGCAGTTCGGGGAGGCGTTGGGGGAGGCGGGGTTGAGGGCGGATCGGGTGTTGACGGGGGACGGGGTGTGGGTGAGGGCGGTGGTGGACGGGGGCTGAGGAAATAGGGGGAGGAAGGGGCAGGCGGCGATGAGTAACGGGAGCGGCGGGGGTCTATCCACCAGACCGTCACGAGAGCGTTCACCAGGGAGAAGTACATGTCCGAGACCACCGTTCCCGTCGCCCCCACCACGCCGTCCGCCTCCGTCGCCCCGGCCCCTCGGCACCGGCGTGCGCTCCTCGCCCTCCGTGGCCTTCAGGTCCTCCTCGCCCTCTTCTTCGGTGTCGCCAGCGCCCTTCCCAAACTCATCGCCCACCCCTCCGCGGTCGAGTCCTTCGACCGGATCGGGTGGGGTGCACCGGGGATGTACGCCATCGGCCTCCTCGAACTCGCCGGTGCCGTCGCCCTCTTGATCCCGGCGCTCCAGACACCGGGCGCCGCCGGGCTGGCCGCGCTCATGGTGGGGGCGTTCATCACGCAGCTGACCGTTTTCGACGGGGAGAACGCGGTGACGCCGGTGATCGTCTTCGTGCTGTTGGCTGTCATCGCTTGGGTGCGGCGGGGGAGCGTGGTGGGGTTGGCGGGGATGTCGCGGCGCTGAGGGGCGGGTGGGCCGAGGCCCGGGGCGTGCCGGGAGCTGTCCGGTGGCGTGAGCGCGAGGCTCGGGCGGGGCGCCGACCCTACGGTGGGGGCATGAAGGAACTGGACCAGCGGGGTGCCGCTTCTCGATCCGCCGGCTCCCGGGGGCCTCGTACGGATGCGGCTTCTGGTCGTCCCGGCCCCGTCCCTGCCGACGAGGTCGTCGATCGGCCCTCTCACGATCACCTGGCGGCCTTCGCTCCCGCCGCCCCCGCTCCGGCGCCCGATCGCACAGCCGTTGCCCCTTCCGGCAGCCAGCCGCCGCCCACCCCCTCCTCGCCTCCTCAGCCGTCCC
Organism: Streptomyces sp. NPDC004539; assembly: GCF_040610055.1. Lineage (NCBI taxonomy): Bacteria > Bacillati > Actinomycetota > Actinomycetes > Kitasatosporales > Streptomycetaceae > Streptomyces > Streptomyces sp. NPDC004539. The sequence goes on from NZ_JBEXLS010000016.1 coordinate 218,730, forward strand.
CCGCCTCCGCTCTCCCTACTCCCGTTGCCTCTTCTGGCAGCCAACCCCGGACCACTCGTTCCCCGTCTCGTCCGCAGTCCGCCGCCCAGCCGATCCCCATTGCCCCACCCGGCGGCCGGCCCCCGTCCACCCCCACCTCACCCCGTCCTCCCCAGCCCCGCCCGGCTCACCCCGCTCTCGCCGAGCTGGACGCGAGGGTCGCCGGATGTCGGGTCTGTCCTCGGCTGGTGGAGTGGCGGGAGGAGGTCGCCCGGGTGAAGCGGGCGGCGTTCGCCGGGTGGGAGTACTGGGGGCGGCCGGTGCCGGGGTTCGGGGCGGGGGACGCGCCGTTGGTGATCGTGGGGCTCGCGCCCGCCGCGCACGGCGGGAACCGGACGGGCCGGATGTTCACGGGGGACCGGTCGGGGGACGTGCTGTACCAGGCGCTGTACGACGTGGGGCTCGCCTCGCAGGCGGAGGCCGTGTCCGCGGACGACGGACTGGAGCTGTACGGCGTACGCATCACCGCCCCGGTGCACTGCGCGCCACCCGACAACAAGCCGACGCCGGCGGAGCGGGACGCGTGCCGGCACTGGCTCGTCGAGGAGCTGACGCTGTTGCGCCCGGGCCTGCGGGCGATGGTCGTGCTGGGGGCGTACGGCTGGCAGGCGGTGTGGCCCGCGCTCGCGGCGGCGGGCTGGGAGATCCCCCGGCCCCGCCCGGCGTTCGGCCACGGCGTGCGGGTCGAGCTGGACGGCGTACAGGTCTTCGGCTGTTTCCACGTCAGCCAGCGCAACACGTTCACCGGGAAGCTCACGCCGGAGATGCTGCGGGAGGTGCTGGAGACGGCGGCGAGGGCGGCGGGCCTGAAATGAGGTGAGGGGGCCGGGGCCCGGAAACTACCGTGCGGGGCATGGGACTTTATCCGGAGACCGAACCGTACGACCACGGCATGCTCGACGTCGGGGACGGCAACCACGTGTACTGGGAGACGTGCGGAAACCCGCGCGGGAAACCGGCGTTGGTGCTGCACGGCGGTCCGGGCAGCGGCTGCGGACCGTACTTCCGGCGCCTCTTCGACCCCGCGCGCTACCGGATCGTCCTGCTCGACCAGCGCGGCTGCGGACGGTCCACCCCGCACGCGAGCGAGTACGGCACCGACATGAGCGTCAACACCACCGAGCGGCTGATCGGCGATCTGGAGCTGCTGCGGCGGGAGCTGGGGATCGGGCGCTGGCTGGTGTGGGGCGTGTCGTGGGGGTCGGTGCTCGGGCTGCGGTACGCGCAGACGCACCGCGCGGCCGTGTCGGAGCTGGTGCTGACGGGCGTGGCGACCGGGTCCGACGCGGAGGTGGGCCTGCTCACGCGCGGGCTCGGGCAGATCTTCCCCGAGGCGTTCGCGGAATTCCTGGCGGGGCTGCCGGAGGACGACCGGGAGGGGAACCTCGCCGCCGCCTGCAACCGGCTCCTCGAATCCGCCGACCCCGAGGTGCGGGAGCGGGCCGCGCGGGCCTGGACCGACTGGGAGACGGCGATCGTTCCGGCGCCGCCGCGCTCCGTCGAGCGGTACGAGGACCCCCGGTTCCGGATGGGCTTCGCCCGCACCGTCACCCACTACTTCGGCAACGATCACTTCATGGAGACCGACGCCGTCCTGCGCGACGCCCCGCTCCTCGCCGGCGTCCCCGGCACTCTCGTCCAGGGCAGCCTCGACCTCGGCAACCTCACCGGCGTCGTCTGGCGCCTCCACCACGCCTGGCCCGGCAGCGAGCTGACGATCGTCGACGAGGTCGGCCATTCGATCGGGCCGTCGGGGATGGTGGAGGCGTTGGTGGCGGCGACGGACAAGTACGCGGGGAGGTGAGGCGGGGGCGGGGGTCGGGGTGAGGCGGGGGCTTCGGCCGGTGCGGCAGCCTTCTCGGGGTCGTACCCGGCCCGCCCCTTACCTCCCCGGTACCCCTTGCAGCCCCTCCTCCGACTCTTCCCCCTCCGCCTCCGTGCCGAAGAGTCTGCGGACCGTGGAGCGGTAGTTCGTGCGGACGTGGGTCAGGGCGTGGGCGCGGGCTTCGGCGGGGTCGCCGGAGGCGATGGCGGCGTAGAGGTCCTGGTGTTCCGTCAGGAGCTGGGGCCAGTCCTCGTTCTGGCGGGTGAGCCAGCGCAGGCGGCCGTCGACCGGTTCCATGACGGAGCTGAGGAGGCTGTTGCCGGCCATGGCCAGGACCTGGTCGTGGAACCGGGTGTTGATGTCGGTGACCGCCTCCGCGTCGGCCTCCTTCGTCGCCGTCGCCGCCTCGTCGAGGAGCGCGCTCAGCTCGGCGAGGCGCTCCGGGGTCGCCCGGGAGGCGGCGAGCCCGGCCGCGTACACCTCCAACGCCTCGCGCAGCTCGAAGAGTTCCCGCACGTCATCGGGGGTGAGACCGCGTACGGCGGCCCGGCGCGCGGACGCGAAGTGGACGAAGCCCTCGGCGACCAGCGCCCGTACGGCCTCGCGCACGGGAACCCGGGAGACCCCGAACCGCTCGGCGAGCTCCCGCTCGACCAGCCGGTCCCCGGGGGCCAGCCTGCCCGCGATGATGTCCTGCCGCAACGTCGCCAGGACGCGTTCGCGGACCGCGCCGAGGGGTTCGCCGGCGGAGGCGGCACCGGGCGGGGACTTCGGCGTGGTCTTCGTCGTGGAGCCCATGGGGCCATTTTCGCCGACGCGAGAGGTCTTTTACCGAGCCGTAACGGCAGAGACATCGACAGAGGCGCTCGACAGCGCGACCATGTCTCCACTTTGGTATACCAAAAACCTCTCCGAGTCCCCGAGTTCTCCCCTCTGGAGTACCTTTGTCCCTCGCCGACCGCGTCGAAGCGCCCGCGTTCACCCCCGATCCCCGGCTCGTCAACGAAGACCTCGCGCCCGCGAAGAAGCGCAACTGGAAGGTCTTCGACCTCTTCGCGATGTGGATGTCCGACGTCCACAACCTCGGCAACTACACGTTCGCCGCGGGCCTGCTGGTCCTCGGCATGAACGTCTGGCAGGTCTTCACCGCCCTCCTCGCCGGGTTCGTGCTCATCTACATCGGCATGAACTGGATGGGGAAGATCGGCCAGCGGCACGGTGTGCCGTTCCCCGTCGTCAGCCGGATCAGCTTCGGCGTCTGGGGTGCCAACATCCCCGCGCTGATCAGGGCCGTCATCGCGATCATGTGGTACGGCATCCAGACCTACCTGGCCTCCGTCGCCGTCAACGTCATGCTGCTCGCGGCCTGGCCCGGCCTCGAATCCTGGACGCGCCACTCCTTCCTCGGCCTCGACGCGCTCGGCTGGGTCTCCTTCGTGTCGCTGTGGCTCGTCCAGGCGCTGATCATCCGGCAGGGCATGGAGGCCGTCCGCAAGTTCCAGGACTTCTGCGGACCGGCGATCTGGCTCGTCATGATCGCGCTCGCGGTGTGGATTCTCTCCAAGGCCGGCTGGTCGATCTCCCTCACCAGCACCCCGCACCCCGTCTCCGTCGGCGAGCAGTGGCGGCAGTGGTTCGGCGCGATCGGCCTGATCCTCGCGACCTACGGCACGCTGATGCTGAACTTCTGCGACTTCTCCCGCTTCGCGCCCGACTACAAGACCGTCCGCCGCGGCAACTTCTGGGGTCTGCCGATCAACTCGACCGCCTTCGTCGTCGTCTCCGTGATCGTCACGGCCGGCTCGCTGGAGGTCTACGGGCAGGCCATCACCGACCCGGCGGAACTCGTCGCGAAGGTCGGCAACACCTGGGTGCTGGTGGTCGGCGCGCTCACCTTCGCCATCGCGACCATGGGCGTCAACATCGTCGCCAACTTCGTCTCCCCGGCGTACGACCTCGCCAACGTCTGGCCGCAGAAGATCACCTTCAAGGTCGGCGGCATGATCAGCACGGTCGCCGCCCTGCTCGTCACCCCCTGGAACCTCTTCTCCAACCCGACCGTCGTCAACTACTTCCTCGGCGGTCTCGGCGCCTTCCTCGGCCCGCTGTTCGGCGTGATCATGGTCGACTACTACTGGGTCAAGCGCGGCAAGGTCGACGTGGACGAGCTGTTCGACGCGACCCCCGGCTCCCGCTACTACTACCGCCACGGCGTCAACCCCAAGGCCCTGTGGGCGTTCCTGCCCTCCGCCGCCGTCGCCGCGGTCCTCGCGCTCGTCAAGACCTTCAGCGACGTCGCGCCGTACTCCTGGTTCATCGGTACGGCCCTGGCGGCCGGGCTGTACGCCGCGATCTGCCGCACCGAGCGCACGGCCGCGGGGGTCTGACGGACGTGCGGATCGTCGTCACCAACTGCAACACCACGCAGGAGATGACCGCCGAGATCGTACGAGGTGCCCGCGCCGCAGCCGGGCCGGGCACCCTCGTCACCGGTCTCACCCCGGCCTGGGGGCCGGAGTCCGCGGAGGGATGGCTCGACAGCCACCTCTCCGCGGCGGCCGTCATGGACACCCTGCGCACCTACGACGGGCCCGACTACGACGCCGTCGTCATGGCCGGGTTCGGCGAGCACGGGCGCGAAGGCGTCCGGGAGCTCGTCGACGTCCCGGTCGTCGACATCACCGAGGCCGCCGCCCACCTCGCCTGCCTCCTCGGCCGCCGCTACGGCGTCGTCACCACCCTCGGACGCACCCGCGGCCAGATCGAGGACAGCCTCGAACTCGCGGGCGTCGCCCGCAACTGCGCCGCCGTCGTCTCCACCGGGCTCGGCGTCCTCGAACTCACCGACCCCGCCCGCACGGAGGCCGCGTTCCTCACCGCCGCCGAACACGCCCTCGCGGCCGGCGCCGAGGTCCTCGTCCTCGGCTGTGCCGGGATGACGGGGCTGCAACAGGTCGTCGCCGAGAAGCTCGGCGTGCCGGTCGTGGACGGGGTCGGCGCCGCGGTGAAGCTGGCGGAGTCGCTGGTGTCCCTGGGGCTGAACACCAGCCGGGCGGGGAGCTACGAGAAGCCGTTGGCGAAGAGGAGGGCGTGGGGGAGGGGCGGGTAGGAGAGGGGTGGGGCCGAGGGCGGGGCCGGGGGCAGGGCTGGGGGTAAGGCTGGGAGCAGGGCTGGGTGGTGGCGTCCGTAGCCGGTCGGTGAGCCGTGCGACGGTCCGGGTGACGGCTCGGGTGATGGTCCGGACGGCCGCCCGGACTGCCGCTCGGACGACGGACCGGGCGCGGTGTGCCGGGCCGCGCCGGGCGTCCGTCAGCCGGGGACCACCGCCGTCGCCGTGATCTCCACCAGCTGGCCCGGGTAGCCGAGGCAGGTGACGCCCAGGAGGGTCGAGGAGTGCGGGCCCGTGCTCAGGCCGGACGCCTCGACCACGGTCCACACCTTCGCCAGCACGGCGGGGTCGGGGCTCGCCACGTAGACGTCCGTCACCACGACGTGCGCCAAGTCGCTGCCGGCCGCGCGGAGCTGCTCCTCCAGGTTGGCGATCACCTGCTCGGCCTGCCGCACCGGGTCGCCCGGCCCCACGAGGTTCCCCTCGGGGTCGAGCGGGACCGATCCGGCGAGGAACGCGAGGCGCGTGCCTGCCTCGACGATCGACGCGTGGGAGTAGGTGGGCGGGCGGAAGAGGTGCGGGGAGGTGACGCGGCGGATCATCGGGACTCCTGGGGTGAGGGGTGATCTCCCCATCCTGCGAAGGGACTCGGCCCTCCGCACCTGAATTCCGCGCGCCGCGCCCGCCCGGTGCCGTGCGGGCCCTGCGCGCCAGCACCTCCCGCCGCCCGCGCCGCGAGGCCGTCCGCTCCGCCCACGACCGCCGCAGGGCGGTCCGCGTCGCCGCCCGGAACAGTTCGCCCCGCTCGGCCTCCTCGACCCGGGCGAGGCGGTAGAGCCGGATCGGCGGGGCGTGGCGGCAGAAGCGGTTGGCGCGGACCGCGTCAGGGGCCGTGAGGAGGATGCCGATGAGATCGGGAGGCCAGCCCCTCGCCCGTAGGCCGGTGGTCGAGAGGAAGCGGTCCTCGGACGCCGTCATGCGAAACCCCCGTCGTCGTTACTCTGCGTGACTGCTTCATTGATAACGCACGCCACTGACAACGGCCCTGCCACCGGCCGGCCAGGGATGCCGAGGCAGGCCGCTGAGCAGGGAGAAGTGGGGTTCCGCGCCCCATGTCTCCTGGTGTCCGACGACGAAGAGGCGGCGCCGGGCCCGGCTGACGGCGGTGGTCAGGAGGGCCGGACTCGCGGCGGCCCACGCCCGGGCCCGGGACCCGTCGCGGGGGTGTGTGCCGAGGACCAGGACGACGACGTCGTCCGCCCCGCCCCGCAGGCCGTGGACGGTGCCGATCCGCCCGGCGACGAAACCGGCGACCTGCCGGCGGTACGCGTCGTACGACACCCCCGGCGGCGGCGACTCCAGCCGCATCTCCCGGACCGTCCGCACGCACCCGGCGGCCACCTCGCGGAACGGACTGAGGACCCGCACCCGGTCCAGACCGACCCGCCACTCACGGTGCAGCAGCGTCAGCACCCGCTCCAGCGCCACCCCCTCCTCGGGCACCCACGCGCCGACCGCCCCGCCCGGCAGCACGTCCACCCAGCAGCTCAGCGGGTAGACGCACTCCCGGCACCCCGCCCGCCCGTCCGCCACGCACGCGTGGCACAGCCGCCCGCCCGGGAAGGGCCGTTCCACCGTCCCGTGGACCAGCAGACCGTCGTACGCGAGGCCGTCGACCAGCTCGAACACCGTCCGCTCGCACTGCCGGTGCACCCGCAGCGGCGCCCCCGCCCAGACCGGTACGGCCGCACCGCCCGGCAGACGTGGACGGACGGCCGTACCGAGGACGTTGACCCGGTCGGCGACCGCCTGCGCGGACCCGCGCGCGGGGAGCCACGCCTCGTCGACGCCGTACGCCTTCCGCAACCGCTCCTGCACCGACACCGGCACCACGGCGGAGGGCCCCAGCCGGAACGGATCACCGGCCAGGACGGCACGCCGCGCCCGCCACAGCGCCCCGACGACGGCCTGCGGAGCGGCCCGCCCCGCCCCGTCGACCAGGACCCAGCCCAGCGAGCCCGCCCCCAGCGGCCCGAACAGCCGCGCGCAGGACGCGTACGTCGTGGACACCACCGGCACCACCAGGAACAGCGACCGCCAGACGGCGAGGGCCACCTCGGGCGGCGCCTCACCCGCGAGGACCCCGTCGAGGGCCAGCAGATTCCGGCGTACGGTCCGGGCGTTGGCGGCGACGAACGCGCGGTGCAGGTCCAGCGCGGCCAGGAACACGTGGGTCCGCGCGGCGCGGAACTCCTCGTCCGCCCAGGGCGACGACAACTCCCGCTCCGCGACGTCGAGACGGTCCTCGGGGACGTGTGCGCCCCACACGGCACGCGCGCGTGCCACCCGGTGCCCGGCCTCCGACGCCGCCTCCCGGGCCCGCCGCAGCCGGTCCTGGGCGTGCCGGTACAGCTCGGCGGCCTCGTCCCGCGCGCGTTCGGCCGCCAGCGCCGCTCCCGACGCCGCCCCGCGCGCGAGGTGCGCGCGGTTCAGCTCGCCCTGGAGCCAGCGGTCGCCGTCCTGCCACTCCGTGAACGCGCGGCCCGCGCCGAGGGCGCCCCGCAGTCCGCCGGGGCGGTTCGCGCGGTGCCGTTCGGCTCGGTCCCGCGCGCGGTCGTGGGCGGCGGTGGCCCGGCGCAGGTCCGTGCGGGCGGCGGAGAGGGCCGCCGAGGCGCGGTTCTCGTTCTCCCGCGCGCTGTCGTTCGCCGCCTCCGCCGAGGTCACGGCCGCGTCGAGGTGGGGGAGGTTGTGGAGCGCGCGGGCGGCTGAGGCGCGGTCGTCGCGGAGGGCTCGGGAGTGGCGGAGGGCGTGGAGGAAGGCGGCTTTGGCGGTGCCCCAGGTGGGGGTGGTGCTGAGGTCGGGGTTGGGGTCGAGTTCGGGGTGCGTGCCCAGGCGCGTGCCGGGGCCCGGGTGCGTGCCCGGGCCGGCGTCGTCGTTCGGGGGCTCCCCGGGGCGTTCGTCGCGCGACCAGCGGTGCAGGCGGTGCAGGAACTCCCGATGCTGCTCCGCGTCCCCCAGAGGCGCCGCCAGGGTGTCCCAGGCAAGTGCGGCTGGTGCGGCCGGTGAGGCCGGTGCTCCGCCGAGCGCGTCCGGTGTCAGGAGCCTCGCGGCGACGTCCCGCGCGGTGGCGCCGTCCGGGGTCGCGACGACAATTTCGTGACCGGTCAGCTCCGGGAGCAGCCGGGACACGCCCCCGGCGGCCTCCCCGGTGAAGGCGTCCGTCGGCCGGGCGAGCGCCGCCAGCCGGGTCGCCCGTTCCACCACGACCGCGGCGACGAGATCCCGGAACACGCTCCCCCGGCCGGTTCCCGGGGGAGCGGTCACGGAGAACAATCCGCTGTCGGACAACTCGGCCAGCACCGTGTTCACCACGAACTGCCCGCTCAGGTCGAGCGGTCGCCCCTCCGGAGCGGGCCAGCACCCCAGAGGCGTCGCCCCCGGGGCCACCGCCTCCAGCACGGCCTCCGGGTGCTCACGGACATCGGTCCGGGCGGCCGTCGGGACGTTCCCGGGGGCGGTCAGATACGCCGTGAGCGGCACACCGTGGTCGTCGGCGCCCGCGACCCGCGCCAGATCCTCCGACAGGAGGCTGTTCAGGCGGGCCGGCCGGGCGTCCGGGAGCGAGCCGTCCGCGCGCCTGCGGACGCGTCGGCTGTGCACGCGGACGACCGCCGGGGAGAGCAGATCGGTGACGCCGCACAGGTCGGCCGCGTGGGCGGCGAAGGCGACCAGGTCGGGGAGTTCCAGGGGGCGCCGGGTCCCCTGCGGGACGTGGAGGGCGGCTCGCGAACCCGGCTCGCGACGGAGTTCCGCACCGTCCACGCGCGCGTGGCCCACGGCAAGCGCCCGGACGGCGCTGTGAGCGCTGTCGACAGCCGCCCCGACGGCCCCGCGCGAGCCGTCGCCCCCGGCCTCACCGCCCCCCACCCCGTCCCCCCGCTGCCCCGGCACCCGTCGTCCCCCACCCCCGAGCAGCGCCCCCACCGCCCCGACCGCCGCGGGACCGAGCAGCTCCAGCACGGCCCCACGCCAACCCCCCGAAGTCTCACCGCCCTCCCCGTATCCCACCTGACGCCTGCCCAGCCCCTTGATCGCCCGCGCACACCCCGCCTCCACCGCCCCGAACCCCTCCAGCCACCCCGCCGCACCCACCCCGGGACGCCGAACGCGCCCCGTCGCCCACGCGCACGAGGAGAGCGCCACCGTGCCCTCCAGGAGCACCCCGTCCGCGTCCACGGTGAGCGCGAACACCGCGCTCTCCCCCTGTCGCGCGCGCACTCCGGGGTGGTCCTCGGGGTCGGCACCGAACCGCGCTTCGAGCACCCCGCGCACGGCATCGGACGTGAACACCCCGCCGTACACGGTGTGCCGCCACACCTCCCGGTCCGCGTCGATCCGCTCCTCGCCCAGCGGATGCCCCTCCTGCCAGGGCAGCGACGGCCACGGCTCCCCGGTCCGGACCTCCACCTGCCGCACCCACTCGCGCGCGGAGGTCCGAGGGGCGACCGGCAGCCGGGCCGGTCCGAACAGCTCCACGGACCGCCAGTACCCGACGACCTCCGCACGTCGCCGCCGCTCAGAGCGCATCTGCCCCCGATCTCCCGTTTACCTACACAGAGTGAGTCAATGTAACCATCCGGGTATGACAGTCCTGCTTTGCGCAGGTCAGGAGCGAGAGGCAGGCCCGGAAACCAACTGGCCGTCCGGGTGCGGTGCTTCCTAGCCTGCCCCCATGTCCCAGCTCACCGACACCCAGTTCCTCGACGCCGTCGCCGACCGGCTCGCCGCGCTCCCGACGGTCCGCGCGGTCGCACTCGGCGGGTCCCGCGCGCAGGGCACCGAACGGCCGGACAGCGACTGGGATGTCGCGGTCTACTACCGGGGCGCGTTCGATCCGGGGGAACTGCGGGCGATCGGGTGGCCGGGGGAGGTCTCGGAGGTCGGTGGCTGGGGCGGGGGAGTGTTCAACGGGGGCGCCTGGCTGAGCGTCGAGGGGCGGCGGGTCGACGTGCACTACCGCGATCTGGACGTCGTCGAACGGGAACTGGCGCAGGCGCGGGAAGGGCGCTACCGGGTCGAGCCGCTGCTGTTCCACCTCGCGGGCATCCCGACCTACCTGGTCGTCGCCGAACTGGCGGTCAACCGGGTGCTGCGCGGTGAGACGCCCCGCCCGGACGGCTACCCGGACAAGCTGCGCACCACCGCGCGTGCGCGCTGGTACGACGCCGCGAAGGCCACCCTCGACTACGCGCGGGCCGCTCACGCCCCCGCGCGGCGGTGGACCGAGGCCCTGGGGGCGATCGCGGTCGCCGCCACCCAGACCGGCCACGCCGTGCTCGCCGCGCGCGGGGAGTGGGTCACCAACGAGAAGCGGCTGCTGGAGCGGGCGGGGCTGCGGGACGTCGACACGGCCGTCAGAGAGGCGGCGGACGTCGGCGAGGCGATCGAGCGCGCCCGCGCGCTGTTCGAGGAGCGGATCAGGGCGGTCCCGGGGGGCTCGTGACGGCACCTCCGGGGGCGCGTATCAGGAATCACGGCGCCCGCGCGGGAGTTGCGTTCATAAAGAAACCGTCTGATCACACTCCGCTTCACCTCGGCGAAACGCAACGGCCCCGCCCGCTGCGTACCGTGGAGGAACAGCCCGAAGCCCCGGCCGACGTCGCCCGACGGCACCCGTCCCCGTCACGACAGGAGCCCCGTGTCCCGAAGCGCCGGCGCCGCACTCCCGCCCTGGCTCTCCCACGCGCTGCGCGCGCAACGCGGCCCCGTCCCCTGGGCGGCCGTCGCGCGCGGGGCGCTTGCGGCGGGCCCGCTGCTCGCGCTCGCCGTCGCCGTCGACCACACCTCCCTGGGCGTCGTCGCCGCGATCGCCGCGATGCTCGCCGGGATCAACGACCGGCCGGGCAGCAGGCGGACGTCCGTCCAGCGGCTCGGCACCCCCGCCCTCGTCGGGGCGGCCGGACTCCTCGGCGGCACCTACGCGGGCGCGCACGCCGGACCCGTCGTCCTCACCCTCGCTCTCACCGCCCTCGGCCTCCTCGCCGGCGGCATGAGCGCCATCGGCCCGGTCGCCTCCGCGGCCGGCACCCAGCTCCTCGTCGCCGCCGCGATCGGCGCCGGGATGCCGGTCGACGAGAGCGGCTGGCAGCGCGCCCTCGCCTACCTCGCGGGCGCCGGCTGGCTGCTCCTGCTGCGCCTCGCCCTCCCCACCCCCGGCTCGCTCGCCGGGGACTTCCGCTTCGACGGCGAACGGGCCGCCGTCGCGGGCGTGTACGACGCGATCGCCGCCCTCCTGGACGCCGTCGGCGGCCCCGACGCCACGACCCGCCGAGCCGCCCTCACCGCCGCCCTCGACCACGCCCAGGACGCCTTCGCCGGCCCCCGGCTGCGCCGCTACGCCAGCTCCTCCACCGAGCGGCGCCTGCACGCGCAGTACGCTGCCGCGCTGCCCCTCGGGGAGGCCGCGACCGCGCTCGCCTGGGCCGGGGAGCCCGTCTCCGAACGGGCCTCGGAAGGGCCCCGGCGGCTGGCCGCCGCCGTCCGCGAGAACACGCACACCGGGCCGCTGCCCGCGCCCTCCCGCTCCGCTCCCGCCCTGCGCGCCCTCGACGACGCCCTGCTGCACGCCGCCGAGGCGTTCGACCGGGGGCAGAGCGCCGCGCCGCACGCGCGCAGGCGCGGGACCGCCGATCTGCTGCGGGTCGCCTTCGGCGCGGGCGGACGCGAGTACGGGCTGCGCGTCGCCCTGTGCTTCGGCGCCAGCGCGGCCATCGCGCAGGCCCTGCACCACTCGCGCTGGTACGGCGAGCACACCCACTGGTACTGGCTCCCGGCCACCGCCGTCTTCCTCGTCAAGCCCGATCTGGGACCGCTCGTCTCACGTGTCCTGAACCGGGCCGCCGGCACCGTCCTCGGGGCGCTCCTCTTCGCCGGGTTCGCCGCGTTCCTGCCCCGCCCCGAAGGGCTCGTCGCCCTCGTCGCCGTCTGCGGGGCCCTCGTCCCCGTCGCCACCCGGCACTTCGCCGCGCAGACTGCCGTCGTCACCGTCCTCGTCCTCGCCCTCGTCATGGTCGGCGGCGAACCCCAGGCGTCCGCCGGGCGCATCGGCGAGACCCTCCTCGCCTGCGTCCTGGTCCTCGTCGTCGGCCACCTCCCGATGCCCGGCGAACGCGGCGGCCAGGTGCGCGCCCGGCTCGCCGCGGCGACGAAGGCCGCGCAGGAGTACCTCGCCCACGTCCTCAGCGGCGTCGACGACGGCGCGGGACCCGGGCATGACATCCACGACGAAAAGCCGCAGAAGCCCGCCAGGCGGCCTCGGAGGCGGGCGAGGCGGTCCGAGCTGTACGTCACTCTCCGCGCCGCCGAGAGCGGCGCCCAGGCGCCTCAGGACCCCACGCCCGCCGTGACCGCCGCCCCTGCCGTGACCGTCGCCCCCGCCGGCGACCGCGCCACCCGCTGGGCGTTGCGCCGCGAGGCGTACCGCACGCTCGCCGAGGCCCGGACCGCCATCGCGCTCTCCGCCGCCGAACACCCCGCCCTCGCCCGTCACACCGCCGGCACCGACGAGGTCGCCGCCCTCCTGGAACGCCTCGTCGACACGACCACCGCCAGCGCCGTGCAGCTCGACGACACCGGACACCTGGGCCGCCGCCACCGCGAACTGCTCGACGAACTCCTCACCGCCCTCGACGCCCACCGGACACCGGGCGCCCGGGGCCGGATGAGGCTGCCGCGCGCGATGTGAGCACGGCAGCCGAGGCGGCCTCCGAGAGGCCCGTGCCTCACTCCACCCGCACCCACACCGGCGCGTGGTCCGACCCCGTCGCGTCCCGCCGGTCCCTCGGGTCCTCGCCCACCGACGGCAGCCGCAGCACCCCGCCCTCGTCGGGCACGCCGGTCCCCGCCTCGGTCACCCGGTGCACCAGACGGTGGCTGAGCAGCACATGGTCGATCAGCTCCCGGCGCCCGGAGTTGACGCGCGAGTACCGGCGATCGGCGGGGATGAGAGGCGCGACGTCCCACAGGCGGAGCTTGTCGCCCTGGTCGGGGAGCTTGTAGCCGGTCGTGCCGATCTCGGACCCGGGCGGGCCGAGGAGGATCTGCGTGGTCGCGGCCTGCACCTCGTCGTTGAGGTCTCCCAGGACGACGACGTCGCGCGCGCGTCCGTCGCCCGCGAGCAGGTCGTCCGCCAGGGCGCGCAGCGTCACCGCCTCGGCGGCCCGCCGGTACAGCGCGTACGCGCCGTAGCGGGCCCGCTCGCCCTCGTCGTGCGGGAAGAAACGATTGCCCGGGTACGTCAGCAGCTTCGACTTCAGGTGGGCCACCGCGAGCAGCACCGAGCCGCTCCGCACGGCCAGGAGACCGCGCCCCGGGGCGGAGACCGTCGACCCGGCGTCGTCGACCTGCACGGGCCGCAGCTTCTGCGGGAACGCGTCGACGTCCGCGACGACCTCCAGGGGCGCCTTGCCGATCACGCCGACCCGGATGCCCCGGCCGTCCGGATGCCCGGACAGCGCGGTGTGCCAGGTGCCGCCCACCACGCCGAGGAGGTCGTCCAGCGCGTCGGGGTCGCCGACCTCCTGCACACCGAGGAGGTCGGGGGAGAGCGCCCTGATCACCTCGGCCAGGTCGGCCAGTTTCGAGTCGTAGGACGCCTTGTCCTTGGGCCCGAAGGGGCCGCCGGGCCGGTAGAGGTTCTCCAGGTTCCAGGTGCCGAGGAGCATGACGGGCTCCCTCCAGAGCGCTTTCAGGGCCCCAGGGTGCCCTCCGCGGAGGCCGCCGCGACAGGTGCGGGACGCGATGCCCGCCACGGCTCACACAGGCCGAGGACACCGTCGTACGGTGTCAGGATGACTCCGACCGCGGATCTCGTCATCTCGGGCTGCACGATTCTTGAACCGGGTCTCACTTTCCGCGACGACGTCACCGTCGTCGTCCGGGACGGCCTGATCGAGACGATCACCGACGGACCGCCGGACGGAACCCCGCGGGACACCGGCCCGCACCTCGACGCCCGGGGGCAGATCGCGCTCCCCGGACTGATCAACTGCCACACGCACGCGCCGATGGTCGCCCTGCGCGGTCTCGCCGAGGACCTGCCCACCGAAGAGTGGTTCAACGGCGTCGTCTGGCCGGTGGAGTCCAACCTCACCGCCCGGGACGTCACCCTCGGCGCCCGGCTGGCCTGCGCCGAGATGATCCGCGCGGGCGTCACCTGCTTCGCCGACCACTACTTCGCGATGGACGCCGTGGCCGCCGTCGTCGAGGAGACCGGGATGCGCGCCCACCTCGGGCAGGCGTACTTCTCCTCCCAGGGCCCCCGGGGCCGCGAGGAGTCCCTGGAGTTCGCCCTGCGCCACCGCGACGGCGCGGGCGGCCGGATCACCACCGCCCTCGCCCCGCACGCCCCCTACACCGTCACCGACGCCGACCTCGCCGCCACCGCGGCCCTCGCCCACGACCACGGCCTCCCCGTCCACCTGCACGCCGCCGAGAACCGCGACCAGACCGAGGCGAGCCTCGCCCGCCACGGCGCCACCCCGGTCGACGTCCTGGAGCGCACCGGCATCCTCGACACCGACGTCCTCGTCGCCCACGGCACCGGCATCCTCGACCGCGACCTCCCCGTCCTCGCCCGCGCGCGGGGACACGTCTCCGTGGCCACCGCCCCGCGCGGGTACCTCAAGTTCGCCTGGCCCACCACCACGCCCGTGCGCGCGCTGCGTGAGATCGGCATCCCGGTGGGGCTCGCGACGGACGGCGCCGCCTCCAACAACTCCCTGGACGTCTGGGATTCGATGGCCCTCACCGCGCTCGTCCAGAAGTCGACGACCGGGGACCCCCGCTGGCTGACGGCCCGCCAGGCCCTCGACCACGCCGGCCCGCAGAGCGCCGCCGCCCTCGGCCTCGGCGACCGCGTCGGCACGCTCGCCCCCGGCATGCGCGCCGACCTGATCCTCGTCGACCTCACCGGCCCCCACACCCAGCCCGTCCACGACCTCGCCGCCACCCTCGTCCACAGCGCCCGCTCCTCCGACGTCCGCACGACGATCGTCGACGGCCGCGTCCTCATGCGCGACCGCGAACTCCTCACCGTCGACGTCCCCGCCGTCGTCGGGGAACTGACCTCTCGGCTGCCCGCCCTGACCGACCGGGGCCACGGCCGGCGCGTCCAGGAGTACAACACCTGAGACCAGGGCTCTTTCCTGACCGGGTCTCAGACTCTGACCGGGTCTCAGACAAAATTCTTCGCGGACGACGATGAGTTCCGCCCACCCCTCCAGTCACCCCCTCCGACGGACCGTCGTACACGTCGTACCGAAGGGGTGAGCGATGTCGCTCCCGGAGATCGTCTCGCGCGAACAGTGGCGCGCGGCGCGCGAGGACCTGCTGGCCAAGGAGGAGGCGCTCGCCCGCGCGCGGGAGGCGCTGGGCGCCGAGCGGCGCCGGATGCCGATGGTCGGGATCGACGCGGAGTACGTCTTCGAGGGCGGCGACGGCAAGGCGACTCTGCTCGACCTCTTCGACGGGCGCGGCCAGCTCGTCGTCCATCACTTCATGTTCGCGCCCGAGTGGGAGAGCGGCTGCCGGGGCTGCGCGGCCTTCCTCGACCAGGTCGGCCACCTCGCCCACCTCAAGGCCCGCGACACGTCCTTCGCGGTCGTCTCCCGGGCGCCGTACACCCGCATCCTGCCGTTCAAGGCACGCCTCGGCTGGACCGTGCCCTGGTACTCGTCCTACGACAGCGACTTCAACGCCGACTTCGAGGCGACCGTCTCCCGGCCCGACGGCGAACTCGCCGAACGGCAGGGCCTGAGCTGCTTCCTGCGGGACGGGGACCGCGTCTTCCACACGTACTCGGCCTTCGGGCGCGGACTCGACGGGCTCGGCTCGGCGGCCGGTCTCCTCGAACTGACCGCGCGGGGACGGGGGCACGAATCGGACGTGCTGTATCACGACGAGTACGACTTCTGATCGGTTTCTTCCGAAACGCGAACCCCGGGTGGTCCGTACCGATTTCACAGTCCGTCCGGGCAGCGTGTCAGGTAGGTCTCAGTCCTGTCATATGCCGAGCCGTTCCGCCCCGCCGCGCGTTCACTTCAGTACGGACGACGCTTTCGGAGGACGACATGGTGAACGGGCGGACCGTACTGGAGCGGTTCCCCGCGGGCGGCCCGCGCGGGTCGTGGCCCGCGGAGGAGTTCGCGCGGGCCAGGCGTTCGGAAGGGCTGCCGGCGGAGGTCGTCATGGACCTCGCGAGCGACACCTTCCTGGTGATCGTGCGAGGTCACTCGGGCGAGTGAGCGGGCTGCCGCGCGGCGAACTGCTCCGCCTGGAGCGCGTACAGCTCCGCGTACACACCCCCGGTCGCGAGGAGTTCGTCCGGTGTGCCCGACTCGACGAGCCGCCCCTGTTCCAGCACGTGCACGAGGTCGGCGTGGCGGACCGACGCCAGCCGGTGGGTGATCAGGACGACGGTCTGACCGCTCCCGGCGAGCGCCCGGATCTTCTCGAAGACCTCCAGCTCCGCCCGCGCGTCCAGCGCCGCCGTCGGCTCGTCCACGACCAGGATGCTCCCGCGCCGGTAGGCCGCCCGCGCGATGCCGAGCCGCTGCCACTGCCCGCCCGACAACTCGTGCCCGCCGCTGAACTGCCGGGCCAGCAGCGTGTCCAGACCGTGCGGGAGGTCCGCGACGACGTCCTCGGCGCCCGCCTGCGCGACGGACGCGGCGAGCCGCTCCTCGGTGAGGGGCGCGGCGGAGCGGCCGATCGCGACGTTCACCTTCGCCGTGAACGGCCAGCGCTTGAAGTCCTGGGCGACCATCGCGATCCGCTCGGCGAGCTGGTGGCGGTCCGCCTCGGCCGCGTCCACGCCGTCCCACAGGACCCGCCCCGAGTCCGGGCGGTACAGCCCCGCCAGCAGCTTCACCAGGGTCGTCTTGCCGGAGCCGTTCTCGCCGACCAGCGCGATGATGCGGCCCAGCGGCAGCGTGAGAGTGACGTCGTCGAGCGCCGGGCGGTGCTCCGGGGAACCGTCGCCCGGGTAGCGGAACGTGACGTTCTCGAACCGGATCTCGCGCGGGTCCTCCGGGAGGTCCACCCCGCCCACCGGGATCGCCCGCTCGGCCGCCTCGACGTACATGCGTTGCAGGTCGCCGACGAACAGGGCCTCCTCGTGGAGCTGGTTCACCTCCAGGACCAGCGTGTTCAGGCTCGACGAGCCGCTGCGGATCGCGATCACGGCCGTCCCCGCGACGGACAGCGCCATCGCGCCGCCGAGCAGCAGCCCGCCCAGCGTCGCGTACGTCGCGACGGTCGCCAGGCCCGTCCAGCCCGCCGCGATCAGCCCGGTGCGCGCCGACAGGCCGGCCAGCCGGGCCTGTTCGGCCTCCGCGGTCTCCGACATCGTCCGGAAGTGCCGCAGCAGGAACGGGCCGACGCCGTGCACCCGGATCTCCGGGGCCGCCGACGGCTCCGTCAGCAGGCTCGCGATCAGCTGTCCCGCGCGCGCGTGCTGCACCCACGTGTGGAACGACTCGTAGTGGCGCCGGGCGTTCGTCAGCGCGCTCCAGGCGCTCGGCAGCGTCATCGTCACCAGGAGGGGCAGCAGCAGGGGGTGAAGGACCGTCAGGACGCCCGCGGCGGCCGTCAGGGAGATCACCGAGTTCACCACGCGCGTGCCGTAGCCGATCATCCGCTGGGTCGACCGGGCGCCGTACTGCGCGGTGTCCAGCAGCTTGTGGAAGGCGTGGTCCTCGATCGCCGCCAGCTCCACGGCGGCGGCCCGCTCCAGGTACAGCTCGGTCGCCACCCGGACGACCTTGGGTTCGAGGCGGCCCGTCGCGTACGTCGACGCGGCGCGCAGCAGGGCGCCGAGGAACAGGACGACGGCCATCGCGGCGAGCGCCGGGGCGGCGTCGTGGACGCGGTCCTCGATCGGGCCGGGGGCGATCAGCCGGCTCAGGGCGCTGTTCACCGCGAGCAGGCTGACGGCCTGGGTGACGCCCCGGGACACCTCGGCGGCCACCACGATCTTCGCCGCGCGCGGGTCGGCCTGCCGGGCCAGCCGGAGGCTGACGGCGAGCAGGGAGGGCAGCCGGGTGAGCATCGAGCGGAAGCTCAGCTCCAGGAACGCCTGTTCGTGCTGGTTCCAGCCGGTGTCGTAGCTGAGCGGGCCGCCGAAGAGCAGGCGCTCCGAGTCCGAGACCTCACGGTCCTGACGTCCGTCCTTGTGCCCGCGCGGTCTGCGCACGCTTCGCCTCCCCCGAGGTGTGGCCGGTCGGCATATGCACGAACGGCCACTATGGCGTGCGGGGGCGGGGCGGGGGAGGGCGCGCGACGAGAGGCGCGTGCGCGCGGGCGTGCGCCGTGAGGTGGGCGGGGTGCCGCTACGGCCGCGTGGGATTGAGACGGCTGCGTGGGCTTGAGGCTGCGCCGGAACACGCAGCCTCAAGACAGATGACCCCGGGGGAGTCCTACGCGCTGATCGGCCTCGACCACGTCGGCGTCGCGCCCGTCAGCCGGCACAGCGCCAGGTACAGCGGTATCGGCGGGGTGTACGGGACGGTGCCTGTGGGACGGTGGATGAGGGTGAGCGTGTGCGGCGCGTCCGGGAGGACCGCCCCCGTCGCGTACCGCGCGGGCGCCGGCCACTCGACGGCGTAGTCGGAGTCCGCCGGGACGAGCCACCACCAGTGCGTCTCGTCGGAGTACACGCATCCCACGCGCGGGAGGCGCGGCATCAGCAGCGGGCCGAGATGCGCGGGTACGGCGACGGCGTCGCAGCCCAGCGGGACGGTCATGCCGTCGGGGACGGGCAGGCGCAGCGGGGCACCCGGGGTGTGCGTCAGATGGCGGCCTACTCGGACGAGCGTGTTCATGGTGAGCACCGGACCTTCTGCGGACGGGGCGCTCACGCCCTGCCCCGCTCTCGGCCCCGCTCGACAGTGCCGGGAGTACCCGGCTGCCACGTCGCCGCGGGGGCCGGACCGGGGTGGGAGCGCCAGCTGGTGGAATCTCCGTCAGGGCTCTGCGGGTGCTGCCGGCCCGGACGGTTCGGGTGACCCGGGAGCGGGTGCGGATCGGGGTGCGCGTGCGGCGGATGGTGCGGGAGCGCCGGGGACTGCACGGGACGGTAGGCGTGCGGCGGCGACTGAGTGGCGCCCGCTGCGGATTCCGCGGGGCGCTGCGTGGACTCGACGGGGCCCGGTTTGGGGCGCGGGGGCGTGGCGTACTGGACCGGGGGTTGCCCGGGGCGCTGCGGCTGAGGGGACTCCGCCGGGCCCTGTGCGGGGCGGGAGGGCGGGGCCGTGTGCTGGGTGGACTCGACCGGGCCGCGGCCGGGGTTCAGCGGCAGCGTCGTCGCCGGGGAGGCCGTCGGGCGCTGCGGCGGCTGCGCGTCGGGGCGCGGCTGGAGGACGCGCTGCGGTACGACGCGCTCGTCGGCGCTCTGGGTCGCGCCGCCCTGCGTCGCCTTGCCGTGTTCTTCGTGCTGTTCGGTCCGGTCGGCCTGGTCGGCTCCGTCACCCGGCTCGGGCTTGGGTCTGGCGCCCCAGCCGAGGTCCCCACGCGGCTCGGAGCCGTCCCGGGGGAGCTCCGCCCACACCAGGAGGCCGGGGCCGTGCTCCTGGGCGCCCCAGGCGCGACACAGGGCGTCGACGAGCAGCAGGCCGCGGCCGTGCTCCTCCTCGGGAAGCTGCGGCGACGGGCGGGGTTCACCCGGAGTGCATCCTTCGTCACGCACGGCGATGCGCAGGATGTCGTCGCCGTCGTGCAGCTCGCACACGACGACACCGCCGGCGGTGTGCACGATGGCGTTGGTGACCAGCTCGGATATGACCAGGGCGGCCGAGTCGCAGGTGTCCTCGCACACCGACCAGCCGGTCAGCCGGGCCCGCACCAGGCGTCTCGCCTGAGCCGGGGAACCCGGATGTGCGGCCAGCTCGAACCGGAACCGGCGCTCGGCGGAGGTCTGGTCAGGACCTGCTCCCGGCGCGGCACCGAGACCGGAGGGGCGGCCTGCGGTGGCGTCTGTTCCTAAGGGCGCGGACGGAATCACGCTTGCCACTATCGCCCCGCCGTGAACACTTGGCAAGTGTCACTCTGAAAATTGCAGAGTGCTGTGTGACGCGGTGGGGCGTCGTGGCACACTGCTCGCAACAGCACGTAGAGCGGCGCCAATTGGGACCACCGCAGAACCGTCGCGCCCCCACCGACGTACCTCGACGTACGCGCGCGTGGCCGTCGTACCGGACTTTGTCAGGTCTTCGAACGGCGCCGCAGGGCTGTCGGGGTGCTTTCCGCCGACGGCTCGCGCGGCCTTCGTGCGGATCAGGAGAACTGTCAGCGAGACGTTCGTCGAGCTTCGTGGAGGTGGAGCGTGAGCGAGCCGCGGTCCGCGCCGACCGTGGGACAGGTCGTCCTCGGCAGGCGCCTGCTGGACCTGCGGGAACGCGCGGGGCTCAAACGCGAGGAGGCCGCCAAGGTCCTGCGCGTCGCGCCCGCCACGATCCGCCGCATGGAGAACGCCGAGGTCGCGCTCAAGATCCCGTACCTCCAGCTGCTGCTGAAGGCGTACGGCGTCACCGAGGACGAGGCCGCCGGGTTCGTCCGCCTCGCCGAGGACGCCAACAGGCCGGGCTGGTGGCAGCGTTACCACGACGTCCTGCCCGGCTGGTTCTCCATGCACGTCAGCCTGGAGGGCGCGGCGGCCCTGATCCGCCAGTACGAGCCGCACTTCGTCCCCGGACTGCTCCAGACCGAGGGCTACGCGCGCGGGGTGCTCGCCTCGGGCGCGATCGGCCAGACCCGGCCGGAAGACGTCGACCGGCTCGTCGCTCTGCGCATGGCCCGCCAGGAACTGCTCACTCGTCCCGACGCGCCCCGAATGTGGGTCGTCATGGACGAGACGGTGCTGCGCCGCACGGTCGGTGGCCCGGAGGTGATGCGTGAGCAGATCGACAGGCTCCTCGACGCCGCGAAGCTGCCCAACGTGGTGCTCCAGATCGCCCCGTTCGCCAACGGGCCGCATCCGGGCACGTACGGGCCCTTCGTGCTGT
Source organism: Streptomyces sp. NPDC004539 (assembly GCF_040610055.1). NCBI lineage: Bacteria > Bacillati > Actinomycetota > Actinomycetes > Kitasatosporales > Streptomycetaceae > Streptomyces > Streptomyces sp. NPDC004539. The sequence continues at coordinate 239,761 of NZ_JBEXLS010000016.1, forward strand.
TCCGATTCGCCATGCCGGAGCTTCCGGACATGGTCTACAGCGAGTACCTGACCGGCGCCGTCTATCTCGACGCGCGTGAGGAGGTGGCGACACACCTTGAGGTCATGGACCGCATGGCGGCTCAGGCCGCTACGGCACATCGCACGAAGGAGATCCTCCGGGATCTCCGCAAGGAGCTGTAAATGAATCGCATCTCGTCCTCTCCCGCCCCGCGTATCTACAACGGCATGCCCGCGCGGGAACTGGGCAACGAGGGCTGGCACAAGCCGTGGAGCGGCGGGAACGGGGGAAACTGCCTGGAGGCGATGAAGCTGGAGGACGGCCGGATCGCGCTGCGTCAGTCCACGGACCCGGACGGTCCCGCGCTGATCTACACCCCGGCCGAGATGACGGCGTTCATCGAGGGCGCGAAGGCGGGTGAAGCGGACTTCCTGCTCTCCTGACCACCTTTGTTTGCTTCTCGTGTTTGCTTCTCGCACCTCTAAATTTGACTGCTCGACTCGAATTGATCAGTTATGACCGTATCGACCACTCCGGTAGGCAGGTGAACTAGAGCCACGACCACATGCGGCGCGGGGCGTCCACCAGACGACTGAGGGCGACCACCGGGAACGGCGGCTGCTCCGCCTCGTGCCGCTCCAGGCTCAGCCCGTAGTAGATCTGCTCGATCGACGGCGGACCGACCGCGAGATTGCGCCGGACCGCCGCCGACGGGGACTCCTCGCCGGTGCCCACCAGATACGCCGCCGCCATCGTCCCCGTCCGCCCCACCCCCGCGCCGCAGTGCACGAACACCCGCCCCGGCGCCTCCCGCACGACCGCCAGGAACCGCCGCACCTGCGCCTGCGTGGGCGTCTGCCCGTCCCGCACCGGCAGGCGGACGGCCGACAGCCCCGCCTTCCCCGGTTCGGCGAGCTGCGCCGCGCTCAGGTCCTCCGCGCGCAGGTCGACGACCGTCGTGAAACCGAGCCGCCTCAGCTCGCGGTAGCCGTCCGGCCTCGGAGCCGCGCCCCGCCACAGCCGGCCCTCCTCGTCCACCGGCCGGAAGTGATGAACCCCACTCAACTCCCGTGTCCCCGGCGGCGCCTGCGTGTTCTCCCGGACCAGGTACGACAGCCCGAGGACGCCCAGCGTGCCGGTCGCCCACAGGGCGAGATACCCCACGACGACGATCACCGCGCCACGCAGCACCCGTCTGCCGACCGGCCGCGACGGCTCGGCGGGCGAGGGGAGAGGGGCGACGACGGCCATGGACAACCCAGGGGTGTCGGGAACGGGGGCGTCCTCGGATGGTAACCCGATCGGGTGAAGTGGTGACGAGGGTGAAGGAAACGGGCAACAGGCCGTGCCTGCCGCGGGGTCACGGCGGCGGCAGCACGGCGCACAGGGCCCCCAGCGCCGCCTCGTACGCGTGCTCGGACGGGGTGGCGTACCCGACGACGAGCCCGTCGCCGTGCGCCCCCTCCGCCGCCGGGTGCCGGAACCCGGCCAGCCCGTCGAGCGCGACCCCGCGCGCGGTGGCCGCCTCGACGGCCGCCGCCTCGGTGCCGGGCGGCAGCCGCAGCACCGCGTGCAGTCCCGCCGCGACGCCGCTCACCCGGATGTGCGGCGCCCGCTCGGCCAGCGCCGCGACGAGCCGGTCCCGACGGCTCCGGTACCGCTGACGCATCCGGCGCACATGACGGTCGTACGCCCCGCAGGCGATCAGGTCCGCCAGCGCGAGCTGCTCCGGGACGCTCGCCCACGCCTCCCGCTCGCCCTTGGTCTCCCGGACGGCGTCGACCAGATGACCGGGGAGGACCAGCCAGCCCAGCCGCACCGCCGGGGACAGGCTCTTGCTGACCGAGCCGAGATACACGACCCGCTCCGGATCGAGCCCCTGGAGGGCGCCGACGGGACGGCGGTCGTACCGGAACTCGCCGTCGTAGTCGTCCTCCAGGACGATCGCCCCACGCGCGCGTGCCCAGTCGACCACCGCGCCCCGCCGCTCCGGACCCAGCGGGCCACCGGTCGGGAACTGGTGGGCCGGGGTGAGCAGGACGGTCCGCTCGCGGCCCAGCCCGTCGACCCGCGCGCCGTGCTCGTCCAGCGGGAGCGGTACGGTCCGCACGCCCGCGGCCGTCAACAGGCCCCGGTGGAAGCCGAGCCCGTACGCCTCGACGCCCGCCGGGCCGCGCAGCACCCCGCCCCCGCCCTGGCCGAACAGCAGCCGCAGGGCGTGCGCGAAACCGGAGCAGACGACGATCCGGTCAGGGTCGGCCCGCACGCCCCGCGCGCGTGCCAGATACCCGGCGAGCGCCTCCCGCAGTTCACGCCGCCCGGCCGGGTCACCGGGCCCGAACGCCTCGCTCGGCGCGTTCTGCACGGCCCTCCGGTAGGACGCCAGCCAGGCCGCGCGCGGGAACGACGAGGCGTCCGGAGTGCCCTGCCGCAGATCGTGCAGTGGGCCACGCGCGCGTGGAGGTGTGCTTACGGCCGGTTTCCCGGCGTGTCGCAGGGGCTCCGTACGGTCCGCGACGCGCGTCCCCGACCCCTGCCGGGCCGTCAGCCATCCCTCGGCGACGAGTTCCGCGTACGCGTCCGCCACCGTGTTGCGGGCCACCCCGAGATCGGCCGCCAGCGAGCGGTACGGCGGCAGCCGGGTGCCCGGCGACAGGCGCCCGCCGCGTACGGCCTCCCGGAGCGCGCCGATGAGCGCGGCCCGGCGGCCACCCGGACCGGACACGTCCAGGTGCAGGTCGGAGCCGATGCGCTCGGCGGAATTGACCCATGATTTCGCCATGGGAATGCACCCTACAGAGGGGCTAATCGCGGCCTAGATTCGAGGACATGACGACGCACACGAACGAGACGCAGAGCACCCCTGTCGACACCGAGGCGGGCATCGCCGCCGCCGAGGCCGCCCGGACCCGGCTGAACTTCGGGTCGGCCGCGCGCAAGACCTTCCGGGCCGTCATCGCGCTGGACGCGGCGGCCCGTGAGGGTCTCGACCCCGCCCTCGTCGAACTCGTCCAGATCCGCGCCTCCCACCTCAACGGCTGCGCCTACTGCCTCCACATGCACACCAACGACGCCCGCAAGGCCGGTGAGACCGAGGACCGCCTCCATCTCGTCCCCCTCTGGCGCGAGGCCCGCCACTTCTACACCGCCCGGGAACAAGCCGCCCTCGCCTTGACGGAGGCGGTCACTTCGCTGCCCCTGGGGGGCGTCTCCGACGAGGTGTATGCCGAGGCGGCGGTGCATTTCGGTGAGGAGGAGCTGGCGCAGTTGATCGGGGTGATCTGTGTGATCAATACGTGGAACCGGGTGGCTTTGGCGACGGGGAAGGTGGCGGGGGTGGATGAGAGGTGAGGGGGGTGCCTTGTGGTGGGTGGGCAGGCGGGCGGGGCGGTGAGTGGTGGGCGGGGCGATGGGCGGGGGTGTTCGCCGGGGCGCCTACGGGGGCCGGGGCATCGTGGCCTCCCGGGGTGTCTTGACGTCTCGCTGCCTCGGTGGCTCAGGGCTGCTGCCCTGTCGTCTCGCCCAGCCCTCGGCGTCTCGTGGCTGTCGTCCGGGGGGCGCGTTCCGGCCCGGTGCCGAGCGGGCCTCCGGCGTTTCTGCTTCGCCTCGACGTTCCCACCTGCCTCAGCGTCCGGCGCCTGCCTCACTGGCGACACCCGCCCTGCTACCGAGACTCGCCTCGTTTGCCGGTACTCGACCGGCTGCCAGCACCTGCCCGGCTGCCAGCACCTGCCTCACCGGCGGCGCCTGCCCGGGTACCGGCACCCGCCTCATTGCCGGTACCCGCCCGGCTACCGGCACCTGCCCGGCTGCCAGCACCTGCCTCATTGCCGACCCCTGCCCGGCCGCCGACACCCTCCCCAGCGCCACCCTCCGCCTCACCTGCCAACCCCCACCTGCCAACCCCCACCCCAGCGCCGATACTCGCCCCGCTGCCGCCCCCAGCGCCGAGCGCCCCTCGCGTGGCACCGGCTCGCCCCCCTGCCCCTCACACCCCCATAGGCCGATCCCCCGGCCCGATCGGCGCCGGAAGTGTCGTGTTGCCCGTCAAGTAACGGTCGACGGCCGCGGCGACCGCCCGCCCCTCCGCGATCGCCCACACGATGAGGGACTGGCCGCGTGCGGCGTCGCCGGCGGCGAAGACGCCGGGGACGTTCGTGGTGAAGTTCAGGTCGCGGGCGATCGTGCCGCGGGGCTCAAGGGCGACGCCGAGCCGGTCGAGGAGTCCGTCGGAGAGGTCGGGGCCGGAGAAGCCGAGGGCGAGGAGGACGAGGTCGGCGGGGAGCGCGCGGGACGTGCCGTCGACCGGCCGGCGGTGCTCGTCGACCTCGACGAGGTGCAGCGCGGCGACCCGGCCCCGCTCGTCACCGGTGAAGTGCAGGGTGGACGCCGCGAAGAGCCGGGCGTCGGCGTCGGCGGCGGGGGCCGTACCGAGTTCGCCCGCCTCCTCGTGGGCCGCGGAGAGACGGTAGATCCGGGGGTACGTGGGCCAGGGGTCGGCGTCCTCGTCGCGGCCGGCCCCGGGACGGGCGTAGATGTCCAGCTGGGTGACCGACGCGGCGCCCTGCCGTACCGCCGTCCCCAGGCAGTCCGCTCCCGTGTCACCCCCGCCCACGATCACCACATGCCGCCCGGCGGCCGACAGCGGGGAGGTCTCCGCGTCCCCCTCGCACACCCGGTTCGCCGGTGGCAGATACTCCATGGCCTGATGTACCCCCTCCAACTCCCGGCCCGGCACCGAAAGTTCCCGCCACGCCGAAGCCCCCGTGGCGATCACCACCGCGTCGTACCGCGCCCGCAGCCGACCTGCCTCCACGTCCCGCCCGACGACCGTGGATGTCCGGAACTTCGTCCCTTCGGCCCGCATCTGATCGATACGACGCTCCAGATGGTGCTTCTCCATCTTGAACTCGGGGATGCCGTACCGCATGAGGCCGCCGAGACGGTCGTCCTTCTCGTACACGACGACGGTGTGCCCGGCCCGCGTCAACTGCTGGGCCGCGGCGAGTCCGGCGGGACCGGAGCCGATCACCGCGACGGTGCGTCCGGAGAGCCGGTCGGGCGGCCGGGGCGGCACGAAGCCCTCCTCCCAGGCCCGGTCGGCGATCGCGCACTCGACGTTCTTGATCGTCACGGCGGGCTGGTCGATCGCGAGCACACACCCCGCCTCGCACGGCGCGGGACACAGCCGGCCGGTGAACTCGGGGAAATTGTTGGTCGCGTGCAGCCGCTCGCTCGCCGCCCGCCAGTCCGCCCGGGACACCAGGTCGTTCCACTCCGGGATCAGATTGCCCAGCGGACAGGCGTCGTGGCAGAAGGGGATGCCGCAGTCCATGCACCGGTCGGCCTGCGCGCTCACGATGGGCAGCAGCGCCCCCGGGACGTACACCTCGTCCCAGTCCCGCACCCGCTCCGCGACCGGCCGGCGCGGCCAGTCCTGACGGGGGGTGCGCAGGAATCCCTTGGGGTCGGCCATGGCTGAGTTCCTCGGTGGTCGCTCACGTCCACACCTGCGAAGGGCGCCGTGCGACGGCGTCTTTCCGCCACGATACGACCGACCGGCCACGGTCGCAGAGCGGCGGGCGCAGACCGAAACCCGGCGGAGCGGCGACTCGGGCCGAAGCGAGGGGAGAGCGGCGGGCTCAGGTCACGCGAGGCGGGGCGGCGGGCCCCGGCCGAGCGAGGCGGCACGGCGGGTTCAGGCCGAGCGAGGCGGGGCGGCGGGTTCAGGCCGAAGTGCGGGGCAGCGGCGGGCTCGGGCCAAGGTGAGGTGGAGCGGCGGGCTCGGGCCGGCACAAGGCAGGGCGGCGGGCTCAGGTCGACACGATGCAGGACGGCGGGCGCAGGCCGACACCGGGCGGAGCCGCAGGCTCAGGTCAGTGCCAGCACGTACGCCAGGGCCGCCGCGCCCGACGCGGCCGTTCTGACGTGGTTCCACAGCGTCCACTCCCGCAGGTACGCGGGCCAGTAGGCGAGCCCCTCCGCCGACTCCGCGCCGAGCCTGCGCAGCCTCTCGTTGCGGGGCACGTTCGCCGTGACCGTCACCCCGAACGCCCCCACCAGATACAGCCCGCTGCCCAGCAGCAGCTCCGCCCGCCCCTCCACCGGCCACAGCACGAACGTCACCACCGCGACCACCCCGCACACCGCCGCCGCACCCAGGAACAGCACCATGAACACCGAGGTCAGCGCCGCCTTGTTGATCGCGTTCATCGCGGCCACCCCGTCCCGCGCGGGCAGCGCCCCCAGCCCTCGCATCACCAGTACGGAGAACCCCCCGAACACCCCCGCCATCACCCCGGTCACCAGCACCCCGGCCACCGCCAGCACCACGTACGGCCCCTCCACCATGAAGGTCAACTCCCCCCGTCACCGCCGAGATCCTGCCCCACCCACCCCCTCACCACAAGTGATGCCCCGGACAGCATCAGTGACACCCAGCCACCCACACCGCCCCCCTGGCCCCCCGCAAGGTCGGCACCACCACCTCGTCCACCACGGCCACGGCAAGATCCGTGTACGACAATCCGGGCGCCCCTTCCGGCACTCGGTCACCCCCGACGACGTACCGCCCCCTGCCCGGCCCCTCCGTCAACTCCCCGCCCGGCGTGAGAACCGCCCAGTCCACCCCGCCCCCGACGGCCCGCAGCCGCGCCAGCCCCGCCGCGTGTTCCCGCGCGAACGCCAGGTGCTCCGCCGGGAACACCGCCGGGTCCTCCATCACGGCCCGCCCGTCGGCCCCCACCAGATCCGCGAACAGCCCCACGAGGACCAGCCGCGACACACCCTCCGCCGCGAGCAGCGCGTCGACGGCCCTGACGAAGAAGCCCGCTTCGAAGCCCACAGCGGCCTGGACGACCCCCCAGCGCCCCGCCGGCACCGCCCGCGGATCGGTCACGTCCCCGCGGACGACCGTCACCCCGTCCGCCGCGAGCCCCGGATGCCGTTCCGGGTCCCGTACGACGCCGATCACCGGCAGGCCCCGTCCCCGCGCCTCCGCGCACACCGCCCGTCCGGCCCGCCCGCCGGCGCCGAAGACCACGATCCCGTCCATGCCCGAACCTCCTCGCCGGGCGCCGTACTTCACCGCCCGGACGGAAGCATGGACCCCGAAGCGCCGGTTACCGCAACGAAACCGGCACCGGCCTCTAGGAGTTGTCTTCAAAGGTCACGCCCACATCAGGAGTGAGGCAAGGGTGACGGCGGCCTGGTAGGACTCGGCGGTCTTCTCGTAGCGGGTCGCGATGCCGCGCCACTGCTTGAGTCGGTTGAAGCACCGTTCAACGACGTTGCGCCGTTTGTAGAGCTGCTTGTCGA
>NZ_JBEXLS010000017.1:0-237476 GCF_040610055.1 Streptomyces sp. NPDC004539
GCACGGCGGCCCGGTCCGGCCGCCCCGCACCCAGCGCCCGCCCCACATCGGAATCCGGCCCGAGCAGCACCACGACATGCTCCCCCGCCACCTCCTCCCACGGCAGCAGCACCCGACCCGCCCGGTGCGCGACACTCACCAGCCGGCACACCTCCGCCCACCCCCGCCCCCCGTCCCGGGCCAGGAACAGCACCCGGGGCGCGGACTCGTCGACGAACGCCCCGCCCCGCACGGGCGTACGGGCACGACGCCGCCCGGCACCCCCGTCCGGCATCCCGACCGCGAGATCCACACCGAACAGCGGACGCACCCCCGCCCGCGCCGCCGCCTTCGCGAACCGCACCGCACCCGCGACACCGTCCCGGTCGGTCAGCGCGACCGCGTCCATCCCCCGCTCCGCCGCGCGCTCCGCAAGCCGCTCCGGGTGCGAGGCACCGTACCTGAGCGAGTACCCGGAGACCACGCGCAGATGCGTAAACGCGCGCATACCGCACACCCCACCGCACTCATCTCCCTCACCCGGCCCGGACACCGCACCGGCCACTCCGGTGCGCTGACCTCACCCTAAGCCATGGTCGAACGTCTGTGCGATTCGGCTCAGGAGATCGACTTCAGCTCGCGCGCCAGGAATCCGTTCTCGATGAGTCCGAAATGATCGAGATCGGTGATGTTGAAGAGCACGTCGCCGGACCTGGAGGTCTTACGGCGTACCGCGTCCCGCATTCCTTCGAGATGTTCTCCGTAGTCGGCGGAGAGGGCGATGCTCACCACGTTCGCGATGTCGGCCACGCGAGCGATCCGGGTCCCGAACTGATCGTATCCGACCGGATTCCAGTAATGGATCATGTCATTGGCGAGACTGTGGACTTGGCTGAAATCCTTCGCCGAGACCTTGGCGACATAACCGCACAGGGAAACCAGTACGTCACGGTTTCGAGCGAGACCGACTAGTTCTTTCAGCGCGGATGTGGGATCGCGCCGGTCCGCCGATGCGAAAATCCGCGAAATGGTCATGGTCGAATGATTCACATTGGGGTCGAGAAGGAGTGCGCCGGAGATTCGGGGGTGGGTGCGGCGAGGGTCGGCCGTCCACCATTCCGCGAGTTGGAGCACCAGGTCGGCGCCCAGCGAGAAGCCGATGAGGTCGACCTGCTTGCCGGGGTTCTCCCGCCCCACCGCCGCCACCAGATCCGCGACCATCTCGACGTGCCGGCCGGCCGGTACCGGAGGAAGACGCTCCGTCCCGCCTGGGGCATAACCGGCCAGACTCACGGCGATCCCATGGGATTCATGGGTCTCCAGATACTCCTGGTAATCGGTCGCGTCCAACCCCAGACCGTGAAAGAACATACTGATCCTACCGGAGTCGGCCATGCGCTCCAAATAGGTCAGCTGTCCGAAACTCTTGTGCACCACATGGCCGGAGGGTGAAAGCGTAGTCATCGATTCAGTCGCTCTCTTCGTGAACACGGGAAGACCATAGTCCAATACCCGGACGGAAGGCGGGGGAATCAGACTCCGCACTCGGACTCTGGACGTGGACAGAAGTGGTCTGGCGTAATGATGGCTGTACGACATGGCTGTACGACTTGGACATCCAACGACCTGGGGGCGTGCTTCTTGGAAAGTACGTTGAGCGAGTTGGACGCGAAACGGCTGATCTTCGATCACTCGTTGTCGCGGGACCGGGTGGGGCGAATTGGCGTAGAACTGGAATGGCTCGTGCTGCCGGTGGACGATCCGGCACGCCGGGCGGGTCCCGAGGAGCTGGCGGAGCTGGACCGGCTGGTCGCAAAACCCCTGCCGCACGGTGGCCTGGTGTCCTGGGAGCCGGGCGGACAACTGGAGCTGAGCGGTCCGCCGTGCGCCTCCTTGCAGGGGTGCGTCGACTCCGCCGCTCTCGATCTCGCCGTCCTGCGCGACCGGGCGCAGGGGGCGGGGGTGCGTCTGCTGGGCGCCGGGCTGGACCGGCGGCCTCCTGAGTTCAGCGTCCCGCTGCCCCGCTATCAGGCGCTGAGGCGCTACTACGCAGGCATGGGAGGCGCCGGCGACGTCCTGTTGTGCAACACCGCGTCGGTGCAGGTCAACGTGGAGGCCGGGGACGGTTCCGACGGGTGGCGGGGGCGGTCGCGGCGGTGGCTGATCGCCAACGCGCTCGGTCCGCTGCTGATGGCCGTGTTCGCCAACTCCCCGGTCCTGGAGGCCGACGGCCCGTACGTGTCGACCGCGCTCTCGGGGCGGCAGCTCCTGCGGCTGCGGACCGACCGGTTCCGTACCGGGCCGCTGCCGTACGGCGGCGATCCGCGTGCGGTGTGGACCCGGTACGCGCTCGACACGCAGGTCGTGGCGATCCGGCGGCCGGGGCCCGGCCCGGTGGTCTGGGAGCAGGCGCCGACCGGGCTGACCCTCAGACGGTGGCTGCGCGGCGCGGGCCCCCGGGCGGTGCACGCCGACGACGTCCTCCTCCATCTCAAGTCCCTGGTCGCGCCCGTCCGCGCCTGCGGCCATCTGGAGCTGCGGATGCTGGACGCCCAGAGCGGCGACGACTGGCTGGTGCCCGTCGCGGTGGTGGCCGCGCTCATGGACGACGAGAGCACGTCGGACGCCGTCGCCGCGCTCATCGGCCGTGGTGTGGCCGCCCCCACCCGCCAGGACTGGCTCGACGCCGCGCGGTACGGGCTGGCCGCCCCCGGTCTGGGGGAGCTGGCGCGGACCGTCGTCCGGCTGGCCCTGGCCGGGACGCGGCGGCTCGGCGTGTCGCCGGAGGTGTCCAGTGCCGTGGAGCGGTTCGCGGAGAGCCATACGCTGCGCGGTCTCTCGCCGGCGCAGTCGCGGCTGCCGCATCAGCCGGCGGTCGCGTGATCCCCGTGATCCTCCCCCTCTCTTTGTGATCCTCTCCCTCCCCTTCCGAAGGAGCGCAGGTCCCGTGCTCTCTACGCGCAAGCAGGCGATGTTCACCGCCCTGGCCGACATGCGCCGGCACGAACAGGGCAGCCACGGCTGGTCCCTGTTCCACGAGTCGCTGAGCGAGGTTGCCGAGTCGGCGGCCTGCGGCGGTCTCGACCAGGTGCTGTCGGCGCTGTGGCGGCAACGGCCGCACATCAGTGACGCGCACGCCATCACCCTCCTCGGTATCGCCGTGCGGCAGCTGGCGCTCCAGGACGGCGGACCGGCGGACGTGTTCCGTGCCGAACTCTCCGCGTCCCGGCGGGCACCGGTCCTCGCGCGTGCCCTGTCGGAGCGGGCGCCGGACGTGCTGCGCCTGATGGAGAACCACTCGAACTCGTACACCGGGGCCCGCCGGTTCCTGGTTCCGCAGCTCGTCATCGGGGCGTTCGCCGCCGCCCGGGACGTCCGGGAGGTGCGTCTCCTGGACCTCGGCACCAGCATCGGGCTGCTGCCGCGCCAGTTGAACAACAAGGTGATCCACGACCGTTTCGCCGGGGACCTGCGCTGGCTCCCCGCTCCTCCGCCCTTCCGGACGATTCCGCTGGGCCACGTCGGCGGCGTCGACCGCCCGCCCCTGCCGACGCTCGCCTGGGTACGGGCCTGTCACGGCCCCTCCGACTACTACGAGCAGCGCTTCGCGGAGGTGCGCTGGTCGCTGGACCAGGCTCAGGAGGCGGGTACGGAGGTGGAGCTGAGCCCGCTGGACATCCTCGACCTCGGGGCCCTGGAGGGGTATCTGCGCGCCCGTCGGATCAATGTGGTGACCTGCAACTTCGTCCTCTACCAGTACGCCGACGCCGTACAACTCCAGATCGTCGAGACCGTGACCCGGGCGCTGGGGAGTCCGGGTGTGCTGCTGAGCATGGAGCCCAGTCACGCGCTGGCCCGCATGGGGTGTGTGGTGCGCGCCTACCGGGACGGCGGTACCCGGGCGCTGCATGTCGCCGATGTGTCGGACGGGCACTTCATGGGCACCGTGACCGTCCGTGACGGGCTGGCGGAGCTGCTGGGGAAGGGGGAGGGGCGGTGAGGCGCGGTCCTCAGCTCGTGGAGAGCACGGTGGGTCTGCTCGGCCGGCACAAGGGGCCCGTCACGCTGGTGGGGGCGCTCACCGGGACCGCGATCGGCATCTACAGCGACGAGGCCCGTTCCCTCATCGGCTGGACCTGGAGCCATGTGGTCGCCGGGGGGACGCTGGTGACGCTCGCCGCGGCGACCGTCTTCTCCCTCGCCTGGTGGGCGCGGGGGATCACGGAGCGGCGCCGGGAGCTGCGGCGGGAAGTGGTGCGGCACTCCTTCGACATCCACGCGGACGACTTCGAGGAGGACCTGCCCTCGGACAACGCGGTGATAGGGCGGCAGCTGTGGTTCCTGGAGCGGCGTACCGAGTCCGCCGATCTGGTCGTCCTGCTGCACGGGCTCGGGCTGGACGCGGACGACTTCCGTCCGTTCATGAACGTCGCCCGCCAGCACACCGCCGCCATCACGCTGTTCGGGCACAACACCGAGGAGTCGAGGGACGGCCGTTACCGGCCCATCGGGCTGTCCGCGCACGCCGACCTCGTCAGCGGGGCCATCAACAACCTCCAGCGGCAGTACCCGTACAAGAGGCTCACCCTGGTGGGGTTCTCGGTCGGCTGCGACATGCTGTTCCGGCTGGCCGACCTGTGGCGGGACCATCCGGAGCGGCAGCCGAAGATCAAGGCGGTCCTTCTCCTCGACCCGAACATCAACCACTCCACGATGGTGATCTCGGAGAAGGTGGCCCATCTCGCCCCGGACCGGCCGCTGGCGGAGCTGAAACGTATCGCCCAGATTCCGGAGTCCCTCATCGAGCTCCAGAACGTCTGCGAGTACCTCCACAAGATCAGTGGGAAGGACCTCGCGCAGATCCAGCGGCACGCGGCGGACCTGTGGGACTACTGGGAGCCGGACGGCCAGTACGACCTCTTCTTCCAGCGCATCGACCGCGTCCGTGCCATCAGCGACCGCACCCGCGTGTTCTTCTCCATCCACTTCGAGCAGCGCTTCAACGACGTCGTCGCCCGCGCCCGCCAGCGCGGCATCCGCCAGGTCTTCGACCTCCGCAGGGTCGACCACTTCGAGTTCTGCAAGGACTCCTTCCTCAAGCACGAGGTGGGGGCCTTGATCCGAGGGGGCTGACGGCGGAGGGGCGGTCGTCCCCTGCGCCGTCAGCTCCCCGCTCTCAGCGCAGAGCGCGCCGGGCCGCGTACACCAGTACTCCCCCGGTGAGCAGGATCAGGGCGGCCAGGGCGCCGGTCGCCGTCCACTGCATGGCGGTCATGTGGGAGAAGGGGAGGTACTCGGCCGACCAGCCGACGACTCCCTCGCGGGTCAGGCAGGCGGGGCGGTCGGTGGCGGTCGAGCAGGTTCCCCAGCCGCGCAGGGTGCCGTCGCCGGTGATGTAGGAGGTGTCGACCTCCATGGCGGTCGCGGGGATCTTCGGGTGGTCGTCCTCTCCGAACCGGCCGCCGCCGGTGGTCGCGGTGACGGTGGGCGCGAACAGCATCCGCGCCTCCGACCAGGCGGTCTTCACGACGAGCAGGGCGACGAAGGTGCTCACCATCGCGGGCAGGGTGCGCCGGGTCAGCAGTCCGGCGGCGGCGCCGACCAGCAGGCCGAGGACGGCGAGGGCGACGGTGACGGGCCCGGTGGTGTCGAAGCCGCCCGCGCTGGTGAAGTCGGCGTTGACGACCGAGTGGTCGACCAGCGGTATCAGCAGGGCCTTCATCGCGATGCCGGTGGAGAGCGCGGCCAGGGAGGCGACCAGGGCGGCCAGGCCGAGCTTCGTCGCCACCCAGCTGCGGCGGCCGTACGACTGGACGCCGACGAACTTGGCGGTGCCGGACTCCAGGTCGCCCGCGAACAGCGGGGCGCCGATGAAGACGCCGACGAGGACGGGCAGGCCCGCCAGGGACAGGCCGAGGAGGTCGAGGCGCCGGTAGATGTCGTCGAGGGCGGCGGTCGCCTCGGCGGACGGCGTCTTCGACGCCTCGACGGCCGCGACGGCATCGCTCGCTTCCTGGGCGAGCCAGGCCAGGCCCGCCGTGACGGCGGCGGCCGTCGCGAGGAGCAGCAGGAACGCCGTGCGGTGCTGGCGCCACACGAGCCAGACCATGCCGCGCGGGGCGAGGCCACGGCTGCGGGAAGTGCTCCCGGTCGGGCCGGGGGTGGCACCGCCGGCGCGCAGCGGCTGCGTCGTCGTACTCACTGGGCGGCCTCCGAACCGGCGCCGGGGACATGGGAGTCGGGGCTGATGAGGGGTGGGGGGCTGCTCTGCTGGAGGTAGGCGAGGACGATCTCCTCCAGGGTGGGCGGGGTCTCGTCCCAGAAGGGATCGACCGGGCCGCCGGGGCGGACCAGGGCGGTGGTGTGGTGGTGCTCGGTGTGGGTCTCGACGACGGTGTGGTGTTCCAGGCCGGCGAGCCGTCCGTCGGGGCCGGTGCGGGTCCGGTCGGTGGGGGCGGAGAGGACGCTGTGGACGCTGATGAGTTCGTCGACGTCACCGGCGAGCCGCAGTCCGCCCTCGGCGACGAGGAGGAGGTAGTCGCAGAGGGTGTCGAGTTCGGCGACGAGGTGGCTGGAGAGCAGGACGGTGATCCCGCGTTCGGCGACCTCGCCCAGCAGGGCGGTGACGGTCTGGCGGCGCACCAGCGGGTCCAGGTCGGCGAGCGGTTCGTCCAGCAGGACGAGGTCGGGGCGTTTGCCGAGGGCGACCGCGAGGGCGACGCGGGTGCGCTGGCCGCCGGAGAGCCGGCCCACCTTGGCGTCGAGGTCGATGGACCCGGCCCGGACGAAGTCCTCGGCCAGCGCCTGGTCCCAGTACGGGTTCAGCTCGCGGCCCACGCGCAGGGTCTCGGCGACCGTGAAGCGCGGGAACAGGGGTTTCTCCTGCGGCAGGAACGCGACCCTGCGCCGGGCCTCGGCGCCCCCGGCGGGCTCGCCGAAGACCCGGGCCTCCCCCGCCGACGCCGTACGCAGTCCGGCGATGATCTCCAGCATCGTGGTCTTGCCCGCGCCGTTGGGGCCGACGAGGCCGCAGACGCGGCCGGCGGGGAGCCGGAACGTGGCGTCGCGCAGCACCCAGCGGCGCCCGTACCGGCGCCCGAGGCCGGTCACCTCCAGGGCGGTGCGGCCCTTGTTCTGTACGGCCGTCGCGCTCATGCCCGGCCCCCGTCCACCGTCTGCCGGCGTTCCTGGAGGGCGAGTTCGAGGAGGTCGCGGACGTCCTCCTCGACCAGCCCCGCGGCCAGCGCCCGGCCGGTCCACTCCGCCAGTTCGGCGTAGAGCGGCGACTCGGCGTCGGGCGCGTGGCTGCGGTCCGCGGCGTCGGCGGCGATGAACGTGCCGACGCCCTGCCGGAGTTCGACGACCCCGGCCCGCTCCAGTTCGCGGTACGCCTTGAGCGTGGTGTTCGGGTTCACGGCGCACGTCTCGGCGACCTCGCGGGCCGTGGGCAGCCGGTCACCGGGCTTCAGCACCCCTGCTCTGACGGCCCGTTCGGTCTGCTCGACGATCTGCTGGTACGCCGCGACGCCACGACGTCTCTCGATGTAGTACCGCATCCACCCCACCGCTAGTCCACTAGTCAAGTAGCTGAATACTGGAGAACGGGGTGGTCCGGTGTCAAGCGAGGATCTCGGCGCCCCTGCACCGGAGTTGGGTGATGAGCGCGCGCTCCTCCTCTCGGTCGACGTCGTTGACGACGTCCCACGGCACCGGTTCGTCCGGGTCGATTCCACGCAGGTAGTGGCGGTGGTCGAGGCCGTGCGCGGCGAGGGCCTCGCGCAGCCGCCCGGTGGAGATCCGGGCCGGGTCGGCGCCCGCGTCGTGCAGCGATTCCAGGACGTGCCCGATCCTGCGGTCCCCGCGCAGGCACACGCTCTCCAGCAGGAGCCGGCTCACCCCGTCCCACACGACCCGGTGGTTCCGCTCGTACGCCTCCTCGCCGACGGTGTCCCGCAGGCGGGCGCGGATCTCCTCGACGTGGCTCTCCATCAGCGCGGGGTCCGCCATGGGGAGGCGCTGGCCGACCGTCCCCGGTTCGGGCATGAACTGCTGGAGTTTGAGGATGACCGTGCCGTTGGCCCGGCCGAAGCGCCGGAAGACGTCGACCGCGTAGTCGGCGATCGCGCGCCGGTCGGCGGCCGTCTCGCCGGGCGCGCCGACGATGAAGTACAGCATGACGTGCGCGAAGTGCTCGTTCTCCCGCAGGAGTTCGATCGACCGGTGGACGCGTTCCGCCGTCATCGTCTTGTTGAAGGCGCGCAGCAGGTCGGGGGCGGCGAACTCGGGGGCGAGGGTGACGATCCCGCGCGGTCCGCCGAGCTTCAGTTCGGTGAAGAAGTGCCCGGTGTCGCCGAGCCGGGACACGGCGTCCAGGTAGCGCGCGGAGAGTTCGTCGGCGCGGACGGAGCCGATGATGGTCGTCGCCCTGCCCTCCATCCGCCGGCCGTGCTCGCGCAGCCGGTCCAGGAGGGCGTAGCGCCTGCCGTACTGGGTGAAGGTCGCCGAGCTGATCACGACCTGCGCGATGCCGTGCTTCTCCAGCTCCGCGAGATAGGCGTCGAGCAGCTCGAACGGGGCCTGGCGGAACGGCGGTACGCCGAGGGTGCAGAAGTGGCAGGCCCACCGGCAGCCCAGGGTCGGGACGACGACACCCCGCTTGCCGTTGGAGATCGGGGCGACGAAGTGCGCCGCGTGCAGCTCGTCCAGGCCCAGGTACTGGGGCCGTACCGCCGCCGGTACGCCCGGGGTGCGGGGGCGGACGGCGGTGACGCCGCCGCCGGGGCGCGGTACGGCGTCGTACATCGCGGGGACGTACAGCCCCGGGACGCGGGCCAGTTCCTCCAGTACGGCGTCCTTCGCGCGGCCCTTCGTCCGGTGGACGACGCGGATCAGCTCGACCATGGACGCCTCGCCCTCACCCAGCGCGACGACGTCGACGTAGTCGGCGAGGATCTCCGGGTTGGCGAAGCCGCCGTTGCCGCCGACGACCAGGGGGTGGCGGCCCGGCACCCGGTCGGCGCTACGGCGCGGGATGCCGGCGAGGTCCAGGAGCCGGAAGAACGACGGCAGGTCACCGGAGTTGGCGATGCTGACGCCGACGATGTCGGCGGACGCCACCGGGGACGCCGACTCGATCGTGCGGTACACCTCGCCCTCGGGCGGCAGCAGCCGGTTGCCGCTCGCCCTCAGACAGGCGTAGCGGATGGCGCGCTCCGCGACGGCCGGGATGTCCGCACCCCGGTTGATCAGGTCGTACAGGGCGAGAGGGCCCATGCACATCAGGGACATCTCATGCATGTACGGCAGCAGGAAGACGACGCGCAGGGCGTCGGGGGCCTTGCCGGTCAGCCGGTAGGGGCCGCAGAGCGGGATCTCGGACGCCCTGATGTCCTCGATCTCGCGCAGAAGTCGCGACATGGGTCTCTCCGCCGCTCTCAGCCGCACATCTCGGGCGTGGGGTCCGGCACCGGGTCCGCGGGCGGCGGGTCGGCGACCGGGCCGCCGGGGTCGCCCGGGTCGGCGGGCGGCGGCTGTTCGGCCGGGGGCGCGTCGGCCGGCGGGTCGGTGACCGGCGGGGTGTCGACGGTGGGCAGCGGGAGGGGCGCCGGGGCCGGCGGGCCGACGAGCCCGAGGTTGCCGAGGGCGTAGATCACCGCCTGGTTGACCGTCGGTGTCAGGGTGTTGGAGATGAGGGTCTGGCCGAGGTCGTTGGGGTGGTAGGAGCCCTGGAGGTTCAGGAAGTCCAGGCCGTTGAGCCCCTCCTGCTGGGTGAACAGCTCGTGCCCGGCCAGGGAGTTGGTGACGTCGCCGTAGAGGAAGTTACGGCCGGTGCTCTGCGCCAGCGATTCCACGGCCTGCTGGTTGAGGTTGCTGATCGCGGTGCCGAACTGGTTGGCGAGCTGGGCCTCGCGGCTGCTGATCAGGAGTTCGCTCACCGGGGACGACGAGCCGCTCGGCACCTGGTCCGGCATCACCTTCGGATAGCCGAGGGCGATCATCGTGCCGTCGGGGCTCATCCGGTTCGCGATGTCCTGGTACACCGCGAGCTGCGCGTTGTAGTAACTCCCGTCCTGCAACGGGGTCATGAAGCTCGCGAAGTCCGCCTCCGTCGTCGCCTCCTTCGACGTGAGCATCGTCTTCGCGAGATCGCCGAAGTGCGCGTCGTTGCCGCCGATCCCGACGATGACGATGTCCGCGCCGTTCACCGCGTCGATCTGCGGCGAGTGCTCGAACTCCGTGCCCGGCCGGGTCACGTTGTACAGGGAGTCCCGGGTCGCGCCGGACACCGGGACGAACGTGATCTCGAAGGTGACGTCCGGGTTCTGCTGCTGGACCCGGGAGAGGGCCTGCAAGGTGGGCGCCGACGCGGACTGGTGGGCCGGGTCGATGACGCTCACGAGGTCGCCGTCCGCCCCGGTCACCGTGACGGTCCGGTACGTCCCCGCCGAGGCGCCCTCGCCGCTCGTGTACGAGTCGCCGATCACCGTCACCTTGATGGTCCCGGTGCCGCCGTTGCCGTCCGCGTGGGCGGTGCCGGCCAGCGCGCCCAGCATCGCCACCGTGCTGACCGCCTGGCCTCCCATCACCACCACCCGCCTGACCGCGGCGGCGCGTCTCGACGGTCGGGCGTGTCTCCCCTGCGGCTTGGGCACGGCGTCCTCCTGGTGGGGGGTGGGTCTGGCTGGTGGGAGGTGGGTCTGGCGCGAACGGCCCGCGCGGCGAGGCTCTCCGGGGGCGGCATCGATCATGGGGCGCCGGGCCGGGTGCCAGCATTGGGGGATTCCCTATCCCTGTCCGGCGCACGGGGTCGCTCGGTGGAACTCGGTAGAACTACGCAACCCGTCACGGAACCCGCCGCCGTCGGGCGTTCCCGGGACCGGCCGCTGCGTACTGTTCCGGTCATGTCCGAAGCACCGAAGACGAGTGACCTCACGCTGTGGCCGGCCGAGCCGTTCCCGCTGGAGCGTGAGCGGGTCGAGGCGGCGTACCGCGCTCTGCGGGAGACCCTGGCCGCCGAGATCGGCCATGTCGACGCGGCGGGGCTCGACGGGTGCCTGGGCCCCGTCCCCGCGGACGCGACCGACGCCGAGGGCCTCGACGCGTGGCTGCGCGCGAGTCATCTGCCGCTGGAGTGGGTGGCGCTGCGGCTGCTGTCCGAGGTGGGCTCCGGGGAGGCGCGGCGGGAGCTGTCCGGGCGGGTCGTGGTGCCCGAGGACCAGATCCGGGTCGTCGGCGGGGATGTCACGGTCCACGGCGATCTCCTCCTGGAGGACGGCGCGCGGGTCGTCGTCCTGGGCGATCTGCGGGTCACCGGTGCCCTGGTCGCCTCGACCGACGCGTACTCCCTGGTCGCCGCCCGGCGTTTCGAGTGCCGTGCCGGGGTGACCGCCGGATCGGTCATGGCCCTGGACTCCGTCCACTGCCCCGGCGCGTTCTGCCTCAGCTCGGACCACCACGACTCCCTCGCGCCCCTGTTCACCGGCGGCGTCCTCGTCGACCACCTCTTCCCGGCCCAGTTCGACCGGGTGGAGGTCGCCACGCGGGTCACCGGAGGGATCGAGGAGATCGACCACGACGCGGCGCTGGAGGCGCTCGGCCTTTCCTCGCCCTGGGAAGCCGCAGCCGAGGACGACGAGGACTGGGACGACGAGTGGGACGACATCGACGTCGGCGGGATCTACGCGGCGCGCCTCCGGGAAAGCCTTTGCCCCTGACGTCCCCCGGGTGATGGGCTGGCCCGGTGACGAAGCGCGATGAGGCGGGAACCCTGCGGCCGTCGGCGGCGGAGTGGGTGGGGCGGCAGTTGGGGGCCGGTGAACGGATCGTCGGCGTCGAGGTGCTGCACGGCGGCATCACCGCGGAGATGCGGCGGCTGGTCGTCGCCACGCCGGACGGCGGCACCCGCGACCTGGTCCTGCGCACCTTCGTCGACCCGCACCACGTGCGGCACGCCGAGGAGCTGCTGACCCGGGAGGCCGGGGTGCTGGCCCTGCTCGCGGGGACCGGGGTGACGGCTCCCGGGCCGGTCGCGGTGGACGCGAAGGCGATGCACTGCGAGTATCCGTCGCTCCTGATGACGCATCTGCCGGGGCGGACGGTCCTCGACGACGAGGGGCTGGCGGAGCGCGTTCCGCTGCTGGCGCGTCAGCTCGTGGCGATCCACGCGCTCCGGCCCGCCGTGCGGCCCCAGGAGTACGAGGCGTGGACGACCGCCGAGCGCGTCGTCCCGCCGACCGGTGCCGACGCGGCGGCCTGGAGCGCGGCGGTCGACGTGATCCGCAAGCCCGCGCCCGCCTACGAAGGGCGGTTCCTGCACCGGGACTTCCAGCCCGGGAACGTGCTGTTCGACGTGTCGGGAAGGCCCCGGATCACGGGGGTCGTCGACTGGGTGCAGACCTCCTGGGGGCCGGCCGACATCGACGTGGCGCACTGCTCGACCAACCTCGCGCTGCTGCACGGCCCGGCGTGGGGCACGCGGTTCGCCGAGGCGTACGAGGAGGCCGGCGGGGTGTTGGCCCCGGCCGCGCGGGAGCGGTTGTACTGGCGGCTGCTGGACGCGCTGGGGTTCGCGGCGGAGGCGGACCTGGTGGCACGGCCGTGGCGGGCGGCGGGGCGGGCGGAGTTGACGACGCCGGTGGTGGAGGGGCGGCTGGACGGGTATGTCGTCGCGTTACTGGAGGTGTTGGGCTGAGCGGGCGCAGGCAGGGCGGCACCCGCTCACACCGGGTGCCCTCTGTCTCGCGGTCAGGAGAAGTGCCGGACGAAGACGTCCGTCTTGCCGTTGGTGTCGCCGGGGACCAGGTCGTCGGCGGTCGACTGGAAGACGACGTCCCGCCCGTCGGCGCTGACCGCGTCGGGGCCGGCGGTGGCGGGCCGGTCCGAGACGGTCTCCTCGGTGCCCGTGCTCAGGTCGAGGAGGGTGAGGGTCGGCGTGTTCGGGTCGTTCGGGGTGTGGAGGAGGTAGCGGCCGGTGGGGTCGACGGCGACGCCCCGGACGCCCGGGACCAGTTGGGTGGTGCCCGCGAGGACGTCGTACACGTACGTGTCCGGGCCCGCGAGGTAGACCACCTTGCCGCCGCCGTCGCTGAGTTGGACGAGGGTCGCCGCCACCCCGGGGCCCTCGACGGGGCCGGTGGTCGTGCCGGTGGTCCGGTCCCGGACGAAGACGTCCTGTGTCTGGCCGTCCTGGTAGGCGACGTACCGGCCGTCGCCGCTGAGGGACGGCCGGGACGGGGCGGTGTGGGCGAGGTCGGCGATCGTCTCCTTGGCCCCGGTGCTCCAGTTCTGCACCTCGACGCGCTGCCCGGTCAGCGGCGCCTTGAAGCGGATGACGTGGGCGAGGGTACGGCCGTCCGCGCTGAGCGAGGGCTGGTTGCAGCTGTAGGCCGAGCAGTCGGCGGAGGCCGTCCGCCCGGTGCTGACCTGGTACTGGCGTATCCGGACGTCGTTGAACCACTGCACCGGATAGGCGAGGTACTCCCCGTTCCCGCTGATGACCGGCGGCTGGACCGGCACCAGCCCGCCCATCTGCCTGGTCGGCCCGGCCGGCAGGTCACGGACGTAGACCCGGTCGCCCCCGGTGGTCCCCTCGGCCGTGAGGTTCGTCGCCGCCGACTGGAAGACGACGCTCCGGCCGTCCGGCGTGATCGAGGCACCGGTGGAATGGCCGTCTCCCTGCATGCCGTCGACGGCGACACTGATCCGCTCGACAGCGCCGGCCGAGGCGGCGGCGGGCTGCACGGCCGTGACCGCGCAGACGACGACGGCCGCACTCATTACGCCCCACACACGTCTGATCATCTTCTTCCCCCCAGGAAGGACACGCCCCGGCTCCCCTGCCGAAGGCACCTGAGCATGCAATCGCGCGGGGGTTTGTGAGGTCAATGCGTTACATGACGTAGTAGGGGTGATGTTTCGGTCATGTTCTCTCCTCCGCTCAGCGCCGGCCGGCCCGGCGGGCGAGGAAGGTCGCGGGGAGCGCGGCGAGGAGGAACAGGACACCTGCCGTCACGACGTACAGCTGCACACCGGTCGCGGTGCTGACGGGGGCGCCGGCCGCCGACCGGCCGGGGATCTCCGTCGCCCTGAGGATCTCGCCTCCGGCGAAGGTGAAGACGACGGAGCCGAGGGCGAGGACGACGGAGACGAGGCCGGCGGTGGTGCCCTGGCGTTCGGGGGCTTCGAGGCTGGTGGCGAGGTTGTAGCCGGAGGCGCCGATCGCGCCGGCGGCCATGCCGACGACGGCGCCGCAGCCGACGGCGAGCGGGAGGGAGGAGACGCCGGCCAGCATGGTGAAGGTGGCCGCCGCGCCGAGGGCGATGCCGCCGAGAAGGGGCAGGGCGGGGCCGTACCGGCCCGCGAGCCGGCCCGCGAGGGTGCCGCCGACGACGATGCCGACGTTGGGCGCGGCCAGCAGGACGTCGATCGACTCGCCGTGTCCCAGCCCGTAGCCGAGCCCGAGGCCGGGCGGGATCTGGGCGATGAGGCCGGTGAGCTGGAGGATGCCGCGGAAGGAGCCGGCGGCCAGGACGAGGGCGAGGAGCGTCAGGAGGATCGGGCGGCTGAGGGCTCGCAGGTCGATGACCGGTTCGGCGACGCGGAAGGAGAGGAACGCCCAGGCCGCGAGCGCGACGACCCCGGCCGCCAGTAGCGTGAGCATGCCCCCGGAGAACCGGCCGTGCTCTCCCCCGAGCGTCGTCCAGGCGAGGACGGCGCCGAGCCCGCCGCCCAGCAGGAGCGCCCCGCGTACGTCGATCCGGCCGCCCCCGCGGACCGGCGACTCGGGCAGGACGGCGCGTACGCAGAGCGCGGCGAGCCCGGCGAACACCGCGGCGACGGCGAACACGCCGCGGAAGCCGACCGCGTCGACAAGGGGCTTCATCAGGAACGGTTCGACGATCCCGACGACCGACGAGCCGGACGTCACGAGCCCGACCACGGCCATCGCGACGCCCGGGGCGCAGATCTGGCGGACGAGCGTCACCGAGAGGAACACGGCGGCGAACGCGGCGCCCTGGAGGAAGCGTCCCGCGAGGAAGATCAAGAGGTTCGGGGCGAGCAGGCAGACGACGCCTCCCGCACAGGCGAGGAGCAGCGTCACGACGAGCATCCGGCGTTTGCCGTGGAGGTCGGCGCTCTTCGCGAGCAGCGGCGACCAGATCGCCCCGGCGAGCAGCGCGCTCGCGCTGAGCCAGGCCGCCTGGTCTGTGTCGAAGTGCTCCAGCAGTTGCGGCAGCACCATCATGGGCGAGCCGATGACGAGGTCGGCGAGGACGTTGGCGAGGGTGAGGACCGTCGCCCACAGCACGAGCCGCCTGCTCCAGCGGTGTTCGTGGACGGCGGTGGCGGGCTTCTCCAGCGTGTCGGTCACAGGGTGATCTCTCCGGCGTCCGAGGGGGCGGCCCCTCGTAACGCCTCGTCGCGGGCGGCCATGGCGTCCCAGGTGGGCGGCAGCATGCGGTCGCGGCCGAGGTGGGCACGCCCTTGGGCGAAGCGGACGTACGGGCGCTGGCGGGTCTCGTACCGGGTGAACGCGGCGGTGTGGTCGGCGTGTTCGCGTTCTTCGGCGTGTTCGAGTTCCTCGGCGAGGAAGTGCGCGCCGGTGAGGGCGAGCGAGGTGCCCCGGCCGGAGAGGAACGCCGGGCTGTACCCGGCGTCCCCGACGAGCGCGACGCGGCCCCGGTGCCAGGCGGGCAGGTGGATCTGGCTCGCGGAGGTGAGGAAGAAGGCGGGGTCGGCGCGGGCGGCGTCGAGGAGTTCCGGAATCCGCCACGAGCGGTGGCCGGCGAAGGCGTCGGCGAGGATCTCCTTCTGCGCGTCCGGGTCGCGGTGGTCGTACTCGATCGCCTCCGACCGGAACTGGAAGACGGCGACGGCCTTCCCGCCGTACCGGAAGAGCCCGGCCATCCGTCCGGGCACGTTGTGGATCGCGTTCGGCCCTTCCCCGCCCGCCGCGCGGGGGTGGTCGGCGAGCGCGAGGTACACGCCGAGGTGCCGGAGGTGTTCCGCCTCGGGGCCGAACACGAGGCGGCGGACGGTGGAGTGCTGGCCGTCGGCGCCGAGGACGAGGTCGTAGCGCCCGGTACGGCCGGACGTGAACCGTACGTCGACGCCGTGGCCGTCGTCGGTCAGGGCCGCGACCGAGTCGCCGAAGCGGATCGTCGCGGTGGCCGGGAGGGCGTCGGCGAGGATGCGGAGGAGGTCCTCGCGGAGGAGTTCGACGTCGTCGTCGGAGTCGCCGATCTCGGCGAGGGGGAGGCGGGCGACGGGCCGGCCGGCGCTGTCGACGAAGTGGGTGTGCTCGGACATCCGGATGCGGTGCTTGCGGATCTGCGGGAGCAGGCCCATGCGGTGGACGGTGTGGATCGCGTCGCCGCGGATGTCGATGGGGGTGCCGGTGAGGCGGAGGGCGGGGGCGTGTTCGACGACGGTGACGCGGTGGCCTCGGCCGCCCAGTTCGCGGGCGCAGGCGAGTCCGGCGATGCCGGCTCCGGAGACGAGGAGGTTCACGTAGGGGCTCCAGGTGTCGGTGCGGGCAGGCCGGAGTCGCAGCGACCCACCCCTTAAAGAAACAAGCTGTCGCTTTAAGCGAGCGTACGGCGCACCGGCTTGCTCCGCAACGACCCCCCTGGCGACAATCGGCACCCGAGCAGAGAACGTGAGGTGAGCGCGGCGATGGCCGACGGGACCGCTGACCGGGGGCCCGCGCGGCGCCCCGGTGGCCGCAACGCCCGGGTGCGGGAGCAGATCCTCGCGGCGACGGTCGAACTCGTCGCCCGCGACGGCATCGCGGGGTTCCGCTACGAGGAGGTCGCCGAGGCCGCCGGGGTGCACCGCACGAGCGTGTACCGCAACTGGCCCGACCGTGAGGGGCTGGTGGTCGACGCCCTGCTCCACCACGCCGAGGACCTCGCCTCGGTCGCCGACACCGGCGATCTCCACCGCGACCTGGCCGACTTCCTGGTGGCCCTGGCCGGGGCGCTGGAGACACCGCTCGGCCGGACGCTGGAGCAGGCGGTGCGGCCGGCCCGGCACGCCGCGACCGTCCAGGCGCTGACAAAGGTCCTCGACCAGCGGGTGGCGGCGCTGCGGCGGCGCGTGGACACGGCCGTGGAGCGGGGTGAACTGCCGCCGGTGGACAGCGCGTTCCTCGGGGAGATGATCTCCGGCCCAGTGCATCTCGTCGTCGACCGGGGCATGCGCCGGTTCACGCGTACGGACGCGGAGCGGATCGTGGGGGTGGTGCTGGCGGGGATTCGCGCGACCGGCGCCTCCCCGCGAGGGGCCGCGCCTACGGCACCGACGGGCCGGTGATCCGGCGGCCCTCGTCGTCGTACGGCCAGGCGTTGGGGACGCAGCCGTGGAGGCCCTTGATCTGCTGCATCATGGCCGGGGCGGGGGCGCCGCTACGGGGGCAGGTGACGTGGTTGTGGCCCAGGAAGTGGCCCACTTCGTGGTTGATGACGAGGGCGCGGTAGGAGGGGATGTCGTCGGCGTAGTACTGGGTGCCCGTCAGCCAGCGTTTCAGGTTGACCATGACGTTCCCGCCGACGCTGCAATTGAGTTCGCCGCCCGTGTCGAGGCTGTACTGCGCGCACGCTTCGTCGACGGTGTTCGCGGTGGCGATGCGGACGACGAAGTCGGTGGCACCGGAGGAGACGCGGCGGAACGCGGACTGCCCGTCGGCGGTCCAGCCCCGGGGGTCGGCGAGGACCTGTTCCACTTCCTTCGCCGCGTCCTCCGGGGAGAGGTCGATGCCCTGTTCGATCTGGACCTTGTAGCGCATCGGGGTGCCCGTGCCGGACTTCGGGCCGTCGCCCGGGGCGGTGTCGTAGACGCCGGGGCCCCGGGTCGGGATCGGGGTGGGCGAGGGGGACGGGGACGCGGTGGGTCTCGGGCTCGGCACCGAGGGCGTGGCCTTGGGATCAGGCTCAGGCTTCGGTGAACTCACCGCCCGGGACGGGGAGTTCGAGGGGCGGGCCGCTGTCGTCGCGGTCGTCTCCTGGGACTGCCAGGCCGCCAGTGCCCCGATCGCGCCGACGGCCGCCAGGGTCGCGAGGGCCGCGGGCAGGAGGCGGCGGTTGCGCGGGGCGCGGCGACGGCGGGAGCGGGGGCCTGGAGCTTTGTGCGGAGTCACGAGGGTTCACCGTGGTGGGATTATGTGATCACACCTGGCCCGTTCGATAACGAAGTGGTAACGGGTGTTTGATCCGGTGTCCTCTTGATCACCCATTGGCGGTTACTGAGCGAATGTCACGTGTACTTCTGATCGAGGACGACCGAGCCGTACGCGAAGGGGTCGGCCTCGGCCTGCGCCGGCAGGGGCACGACGTGTACGGGGCGCCGACCGGCGAGGAGGGGCTCGCCCAGCTCAGGGTCTTCCGGCCCGACATCGTCGTCCTCGACCTGATGCTGCCCGGACTGCCGGGACTTGAGGTGTGCGGGCGGATACGGGCCGTCGACCAGACGCTGCCGATCATCATGGCGACGGCGCGGGGCGACGAGGTGGACATCGTGGTCGGCCTGGAGGTCGGGGCGGACGACTACGTCGTGAAGCCGGTCACCGCGCGTGTGCTGGACGCGCGGATCAGGGCCGTCCTGCGCCGAGCGGGCGCCGGCCCCGCCGAGCTGCCGCGGATCGACGTGTTCGGGGACCTGTCCGTCGACCGGGCCGGGGTGACCGTCACGCTCGGCGGACTCCCGGTCGCGCTCGCGCCCTCCGAGATGCGGCTGCTGCTGACGCTCTCGGCGTCACCGGGACAGGTGTTCAGCCGCCAGCAGTTGCTGGAGGCGGTGTGGGAGCACGACTACCACGGGGACGCCCGGCTGGTCGACGCCTGTGTGAAGCGGCTGCGGACCAAGCTGGACGAGCCGCCGCGCGCCCCGCGCTTCATCCACACCGTCCGCGGGTTCGGATACCGCTTCACCGCCGACCGGTGAACCGCCCCTTCCGCGGCCTGCGTTCACGCCTGCTCGTCGCCTTCGTCCTCGTCGCCGCGATCGCCGCCGCCGCGACCGGCGCCCTCACCCTGCGCGAGGCCCGCACCGGCATCCTCCAGCAGAGCCAGGACGCGGTGATCCGCCAGCTCCGCACCCACGTCGGCCAGCAGGCGCCCGACCTCGTCTACCCGCCGTCCCAGGCCGACCTGCTGCGCCTCGCCACCGACATCGCGGCCAACGAGAGCAACTGGCGTGTCCTCGCCGAGTACCGGGACCTCAGCGCCGGGGACCGGCTCGACGAACTCACCCCGGAGATCCGGGAGTCCGTCGCTGCCAGCCGCGCGACCGTCTTCCAGCGGGTGCGCGCGGACGGCCGTACCTCCCTCGTCGTCGGCATGTCCGTCGTCTTCACCGACCAGGCCGGGACGGCCTCCGGCGTGCACGTCTTCCTCGTCGTCCCGCAGACCGTCGAGCAGGCGTACGTCGACGCGCTGGTCACCGGCGTCCAACGGGCCATGCTGGGCGCGCTGTTGCTCGCGGTGGCGCTCGCGCTGTTCGCGGCGCGCGGGGTGCTGGTGCCGGTGCGGGCGCTGCGGCAGGCGACCCGCAGGATCGCCGAGGGGCGGCTCGACACGCGGCTCGCGGTGAACGGGTCGGACGAACTCGCCGACCTGTCCCACACGTTCAACGAGACGGCCGCGGCCCTTGAGGCGTCGGTGGCGGAGCTGCGGGAACTGGAGGCGCGGGCACGCCGGTTCGCCGCGGACGTGTCGCACGAGCTGCGCACCCCGCTCGCCGCGATGTCCGCGGTGACCGACGTCCTCGACGAGGACGCGGCGGGGCTCGACCCGGACACGGCGACGGCCGTCCGGCTGATCAGCGGGGAGACCGTCAAACTCGCCTCCCTCGTCGACGACTTGATGGAGATCTCACGGTTCGACGCGGGCGCGGCCGAGCTGCACCGGGACGAGATCGACCTCGCCGAGTCGATCCGGCGCACGCTCGCCGCGCGCGGGTGGACGGACGCCGTGGAGGCTCGACTGCCTTACGCGGTGCGGGCGGACGTCGATCCCCGCCGCGTCGACGTGGTCGTCGCGAATCTCGTGGGGAACGCGCTGAAGCACGGGGCGCGGCCGGTGTCCGTGGTGCTCACGGCGAGCGGGCGGGAGGCGGTCGTGGAGGTGCGGGACAGCGGGGCCGGGATCGCGGCGGACGTGCTGCCCCGGGTCTTCGACCGGTTCTACAAGTCGGATTCGGCGCGTACGCGGTCCGAGGGGAGCGGGTTGGGGCTCGCGATCGCGGCGGAGAACGTCCGGGTCCACGGCGGGTCGATCCGGGCGGCGAACCAGCCGGGCGGTGGCGCCGTCTTCACCGTCGTCCTTCCCCTCGGTCTGGAGCAGTCTTGAGTGTCGCCCGCCGTGCCGTCCGACGTGCCGCCCGCCGTGTCCTGCCCGTGCTCGCCGTGCTCGGCGCGATGTCCTCGTGCGGGATTCCCGCGACCGGGGTGGTGGAGGCGGGCGGACCCGCGAGCGGGATCGCGCCGGTGACGGCCGTGTACTTCGTGCGGGACGGGGAGCTGGCGGCGGTGCTGCGGCCGGTCGAGGTGCCGGGGGACGCCTCCGCCGCGCTGGTGCTGCTGCTGGAGGGGCCACCGCCCGGGGACCGGATCACCACGGAGGTGAAGCCGCTGCTGGCCCGGCCGGCGTCACCGAGCGCGGAACCGTCGGCGTCCCTCGACCCGGGCACCGATCCCGGGGACTCCGCCACGCCGCCCTCCGACCGGTCGGTGTTCCCGTGGGCGTCGGACGCTCCGGTGGTGTCCGAGGACCGGGGCGAGCTGACCGTCCGGCTCCCGGACAGGATGCGCGAGCTGACCGACCTCGGGATCGGCCAGGTGGTCTGCACGGTCGCCGCCGCGCGCCGCGTCGCCGCGCCCGAGCTGTCGGTGGTGACGGTCGAACTCCTCGCGGGGGGCGAGCGGTTCGCACGGCGGTCGGACGGGCGGTGCCCCCGGGTCTGAAGGGCCCCGGCTCTGGAGGGGCCCGGCTCTGGAGGGGCCCGGCTCTGGAGGGGCCCGGCTCTGGAGGGGCCCGGCTCTGGAGGGGCCCGGCTTTGAAGGGCCCCGGTTCTGGGAGGCCGCCGATCAGTTCGACGTGCTCGGCGCCGAGGTGTCCAGCGCGAGGGTGACGGCCAGGGCGCCGAGGGCCGTGCCCATGACGTAGCGCTGGGTCCGCAGCCAGCCGGGGCGGCGGGCGAGGAAGCCGGAGACGGTGCCGGCGGCCAGGACGATCGTCAGGTTGACGGTGAGGGCCACGGCGATCTGGACGGAGCCGAGGACAAGGCC
Organism: Streptomyces sp. NPDC004539; assembly: GCF_040610055.1. Lineage (NCBI taxonomy): Bacteria > Bacillati > Actinomycetota > Actinomycetes > Kitasatosporales > Streptomycetaceae > Streptomyces > Streptomyces sp. NPDC004539. Next base: position 21,263 of record NZ_JBEXLS010000017.1, read on the forward strand.
CTGGAGGAGGACGTGGCCGGCGTCCGGGTCGACGAACTGGGGGATCAGGGAGAGGTACATGATGGCGATCTTGGGGTTGAGGAGGTTCGTGACCAGGCCCATCGTGAACAGTCGGCGCGGGGTGTCCGGCGGGATCTCCTGCGGGGCGAAGACCGAGATTCCGCCCGGCTTGAGGGCGGTCCAGGCGAGGTACCCCAGGTAGGCGGCGCCGGCGAGTTTCACCGCGACGTACAGCTCGGGGACGGCGACGAAGACGACGGACAGGCCCAGGTTGGTGACGGTCAGGTAGACGAGGAATCCGACGGCGACGCCGCCGAGCGATATGACGCCGGCGCGGCGCCCTTGGGTGATGCTCCGGGAGACGAGGTAGAGCATGTTGGGGCCCGGGGTGAGGACCATGCCCAGGGCCACCAGGGCTACGCCGATCAGTCCGCCGGTCGCTACCACGTGTGTTCACCGTCTTCCGCTGGTTGTCGGGTGGCGCGCAGGGCGCCGTGGAGGCTGTGGCAGATGTCGTGCAGGAGGTGCCGGGTGCGCACGCCGAGGGTGAGGTCCAGGTCGGGGAGGCGAGGGTCTCCGCGGTCCCACTCGTCCGCGGTGAGCGTCGTCAGCCGGGCGGCGAGCGCGGTGGCGGCCCGCTCCAGTTCGTCGGCGACGTGCCGGGCGTCCTCGTCGCGGTAGCGGAGCGGAGTACTCACGCCGCTCGGTGCAATATCTCGCGAGGCGTCCAGCATTGCACCGAGCTGCTGATGGAAGAGGAGGCACATGTCCCGTACGTGGCAGCCGTGCTCCAGGGTCGACCAGGCGGGGGTGCCGGTGCCGGGGCGGGTGAGGTCGGCGGGTCCGGTGAGGACGCGCCGCCACTGCGCGGCGTAGTACAGGAGCAGCTCTGCGGCCGTATTCCGGTCGCACGTCACGGAGTTGAAGGAGCAGTGGCGGCAGACGGGGTGGGCGTCGGGCGGTGAGGCGTGGGCCATGACGTTCACTGCGGTGAGACCGCCTTCCTCGCGGATGCCGTCCCGTTGCGCCGGACGTGCTCGGATCGATCGCGAGTGTATGTCGGATCAATAGTCGGTTCAATAAGGTCTGTTGCGGGGCATTGGCCTTGGAGCAATCGAGCTGCTTGGATACGTGGTGCACGGGAGGAGGGGCTGTGGCGAACTATCGGACCGTCGCCGACGCGGTCGCCGAGGAGATCAGGGCCGGGCGGCTCAGGGCGGGGGACCGGCTGCCCACGCAGCGGGACTTCGCCCGGCAGCACGACATCGCCGCCTCCACCGCGACCCGGGTGTACCAGGAGCTGGCCCGCCGGGGGCTCACGGTGGGTGAGGTGGGGCGGGGTACGTTCGTGCGGGCCGGGGACAGGGCAGGGTCCGGGGTCGGGACCCGGTCCGGGTCCGGGGCGTCGATGACCGGTGCCGTCGAGCCGTCCGACGGCCGCGTCGATCTGGAGCTGAACTACCCGGTCGTACCCGAGCAGGACGAACTCCTCGCCGCCGGTCTCGCCCGGCTGCTGCGGCCCGACGCCCTCCCGGACGCGATGCGGCAGGCGGGGCCCTCGGGGACGCCGGCCGTGCGTGAGGCGGGCGCCGATCTGCTGGCGCGGGCCGGGTGGCGTCCCGATCCGGCGCGGCTGCTGTTCGCCGGGGGCGGCCGGCAGGCGATCTCCGCCGCCGTGACCGCGCTGGCGCCGCCGGGGTCCCGGCTCGGCGTCGAGGAGCTGACGTATCCCGTGCTGAAGGCGATCGCCGCGCGGCTCGGTGTCACCCTCGTCCCGCTGGCCATGGACGGGGCGGGTCTGGTCCCCGAGGCGGTCGCCGAGGCGCATCGGGCGGCGCCGTTGCACGCCGTCTACGTCCAGCCCGCTCTGCACAACCCCCTCGCGCTGGCGATGCCGGCGGCCCGCCTGGAGCGGCTGGCCGAGGTCATCACGGAGCTGGGGCTCCCCGTGATCGAGGACGGCGTGTGGTCGTTCCTGTGCGACGGGCCTCCCCTCGCGTCCCTCGTCCCGGACCGGACGGTGTTCATCGACAGCCTCTCCAAACGGCTCGCCCCCGGCCTCTCCGTCGGTCTGGTCGTCGCCCCCGAGTGGATCTCCAACTCCCTCTCGGTCGCGCTGCGTTCAGGTGGCTGGACCTCGATGGGGTTCGCCCTGGAGGCGATGCTCCGCTGGCAGACCGACGGCAGCGTCCCGCTCATCGTGGACACCAAACGCCGCCAGGCCCGCGACCGCCAGGCCCTCGCCCACCACCACCTGGGCGCCTTCACCACCTACGGCGACCCCCGCTCCTACTACCGCTGGTGGGAGCTCCCCCACCCCTGGCGCCCCGACACCTTCGTCGCCGCCGCCGCCCGCCACGGCATCGCCGTCACCCCCGCCGCGGCCTTCGCCGTCTCCCCCCACCACGTCCCCAACGCCATCCGCCTCGGCCTCGCCTCCCCTCCCACCACCACCCTCACCCGAGCCCTCACCACCCTCGCGAACCTGGCCCGCTCGGCCCCCGAGGACCTGGTGACGGACTGACCGCCGCGCAGCGGCCACGCAGGGCGAGGCGGACGGCTCCCCCACCGTTCCGCACCGACCGCGCCTACGGCGACGTCACCCGGCGTCTCGGTGCCGGCCGGGTGGACGAGTCCCTGGTCGATGCCTTCGACGTGGACGAGCTGGGGGGTGTGGCGGCGGCCTCGGACAGCGGCTGCTGTCGGCGCTCGTCGACACGGCTCCGGACGGACGGGCCTGGCTGCTGGCCTGGGCGCAGGCGCCGGACACCCTTGCGTTCGACCGCCGACCGGGCGGGGAAGAACCGGGCGCCGGGACGGACGTCGTGGTGTTTCTCTCGCCCGGCTCTACAGCCAGGCGAACGGGCGGGTGAGCCTCAGTGGACAGCCCCAGGCAGAGCGGCCGGCATCGCCCGCTCACCGATGGATCGGCACCCCCACCCTCGACAGCGGGCGGCAGCTCACCTCCCCCCGTGCAGCGATGAGTTCCGCCGCGATCGCCACCGCCGTCTCCTCGGGGGTGTTCGCGCCGATGTCGAGGCCGATCGGGGAGTGGAGGCGGTGGAGTTCGGCGGGGGTCAGGCCGGCTTCGGTGAGGAGGCGGAGCCGGTCGGTGTGGACGCGGCGGGAGCCGAGGGCGCCGATGTAGGCGGCGGGGCGGCGGAGGGCTTCGGTGAGGAGGGGGATGTCGAACTTGGGGTCGTGGGTGGTCACGCAGATCGCCGTGCGGTCGTCCGTGGGGGTGGTCGCGAGGTAGCGGTGGGGCCAGTCGACGACGAGTTCGTCGGCGGTGGGGAAGCGTTCGCGGGTGGTGAAGACCGCGCGGGCGTCGCAGACGGTGACGTGGTGGCCGAGGAAGGTGCCGAGGGCGGCGATCGAGGCGGCGTAGTCGGTGGAGCCGAAGACGAGGAGCCGGGCGGGCGGGGGCCAGGGTTCGATGAGGGCCTGGGTGGCGTGGCCCGCCGTCGGGTAGCTGTGGAGGGCGGTGCGGCCGGAACGCAGGCGGGTACGGGCGTCGGCGAGGAGCGCGGCGTCCAGTACCGGGTCCCCGGTCGTGCCGTACGGAGTCTCCGCCGTCCAGGCGACCGTGCCGCCCCTCAGCGGGCCGGAGACGATCCGGGCGAGAGCGACCGGGTTGCCGGTGCTGACGGCGTGGTGTGCCGCCGTCAGGGTCTCGGCGGTTCGGGTGGCCGGCAGGACGGGCTGGACGAAGACGTCGAGGGCCCCGCCGCAGGTCAGGCCGGCGGCGAAGGCGTCCTCGTCGGAGTAGCCGAAGCGGGCGAGTTCGGGCGTGCCGGTGGCCAGGGCCTCCTGGGCCAGTTCGTAGACCGCGCCCTCGACGCAGCCCCCGGAGACGCTGCCGACAACGGTGCCGTCGGCGTGGACGGCGAGAGCCGCGCCGGGTCGCCGGGGCGCGCTGCCGGTGACGGTGACGACGCTGGCCACGGCGTAGGCGTCACCGGCGGCGGCCCACTCCAGGAGGCGGGGTGCCAGTTCTCTCATGACGGCCGGCCGGCGGCCTTCTTGATCGCCTCGCGGATGCGGGGGTAGGTGCCGCAGCGGCAGACGTTCTCGATGCCGTCGATGTCGGCGTCGGTGGGCCGGGGCGTGCGGCGCAGGAGGGCGACGGCGGCCATGATCTGCCCGGGCTGGCAGAAGCCGCACTGGGCGACGTCGCAGTCCAGCCACGCCTGCTGGACGGGGTGCAGCCGGTCGCCGTCGGCGAGGCCCTCGATCGTGGTGACCCGGCGTCCGGAGCAGTCGGCGACGGGGACGACGCAGGGCTGGATCTCGGCGCCGTCGAGATGGCTGGTGCAGGCGCGGCAGACACCCACTCCGCAGCCGTACTTGGGGCCGGTGACGCCGAGGACGTCGCGCAGGACCCACAGCAGCGGCATGTCGGCGGGGGTGTCGACGCTCACCGGTTTCCCGTTGAGGACGAAGGAGTAGCGGGGCATCGGGGCCTCTCAGAAATCGATGGGGAAGCTGCGGGGCCGGGTGCCGGTCGCGCGGGCGTACGCGTTGGCGACCGCGCCGGCCGCCGCCGGCACCCCCAGCTCACCGGCTCCGCCGGGGCTGCGCAGGGAGGGCATGATGTGCGCCTCGAAGCGGAGGGGGCTGTGGCGCTGGCGGGCGTACCGGAAGTCGGCGAAGCTGCCCTCGCGGACCGCGCCCCTTTCGATGTGCAGGCCCGCCCGCAGGACGGTGGAGATCCCGTCGATCGCCGTACCCATCAACTGGGCTCGCAGACCGAGGGGGTTGACGGCCGTCCCGACGTCGGCGGCCATGACGACCCTCAGCACCCGGGGCGCGCCCCGGTCGGTGGCGTCGATCTCCACGAGACACGCGACGCAGGAGCCGTACTCCTCGTGCACGGCCACCCCCTGGGCCGTGCCGGGCGGCATCGGGCGGCCCCAGCGTCCCGCGTCTGCGACCTTGCCGAGGACGGCGACCGCCGTACGGCTGCGCAGGGTGGCGCGGCGGAACGCGACCGGGTCCTTGCCGAGCTTCGCGGCGATCTCGTCGACGACGATCTCCTCGGCGGTCCGTACGGTCCCGGAGGACACCGAACGCCAGGCGCCGACCGGCACCGACAGCCCGACCGTGCCCCAGTCCCCGGACACGGCACCGAAGTTGTACAGGCCCTGGTCACTCGGCGAAGGCTCAGCAGCCACCCCGACGGCCCCTTGCCCCTGGCCCTGCCGTAGCGCGACCCCCTCCCCTCCCCCGACCTCCGCCACCCCGTGCGCGAACGCCACCACCCGCCCTCCGGCGAGGCTCGCCCGCACCCGGTGCTGGCTCGCCGGCCGCATCCGTCCGTGCCGCAGGTCGTCCGCCCGGCTCCACATCAGCTTCACCGGCCGCCGGGCCGCCTTGGAGATCAGCGCGGCCTCGACGGCGGCCTCGTTGGTCAGCCGCCGCCCGAACGAGCCCCCGCCGCGCACGACATGGATACGCACGGCCGACGCCCGCACCCCGACCGCCGCCGCGATCGTCTCCCGCGCGTCCCCCGGCGTCTGTGTGGAGAACCACAGCTCGGCCCGGTCCGCCCGCACGTCCGCGATCGCGGTGAGCACCTCCATCGGCGCGTGGCTGACGAACGCGAACGCGAACTCTCCGCCGACCTGGACGGACCCCGTCGACGCGGGACGCAGCGCCGGCACGGCGGCTCGCAGTCGCCTGCGGATCGCGTCGTCGGACAGCGTCCCGAGCGGCCCGGGTGCCCAGGTGATCCGCAGCGCGTCCCGTGCCTGGAAGGCGTGGTGGAAGGTCTCGGCGACGACGGCGACCCCGCCGGCGGTCCGCACGACGGCGAGGACGCCCGGCAGGGCCCGCGCCGCCGAGTCGTCGACGGTGAGCGCCTTGCCGAGGATCGTCGGCGGCCGGGCCACGACCGTCGGTTTCGCCCCGGCCACCGTGAGGTCGCCGGTGTAGCGGGCCTTGCCGGTGACGAGGTCCCGGGCGTCGATGCGGGCGGCGGGGCGGCCGACGACGGTGTGCAGGCGGGCCGGTTTGGGGGTGGCGGGTACGTCGGGGGTGCGGATGCGGGCGGCGGCCTCGGTGAGGGCGCCGAAGGTGGCGCTCCGGCCGTCGGGGGCGGTCACCTTCGTGTCGTGGGTGCGCAGCGAACGCGCGGGGACGCGCCAGCGGCGGGCCGCCGCCGTGACGAGCCTGGCCCGTGCGAGGGCGGCGAGCTGTCGCGCCGGGTCGTACAGCGAGCGGACGGAGGCGGAGCCGCCGGTGTACTGGTTGGGAAAAGTGCTGCTGGCGTCGGCGAGGGGGATGACGACGTCCGTGAGGCGGGCGTCGAGTTCCTCGGCGATCAGCATGGCGACGGCGGTGGTGATGCCCTGCCCGACCTCGACCCTGGGCAGGCGCACCACCACCTGGTTGCCGGTGGTGACCTCCAGGACGAGTTTCTCCTCGGTGCCGCTCGCGACTACCCGGGAGGCGCCGGGAGCCGCGTCGGCGGTGCCGAGCGGTACGGCGAGGGTGAGGGTGGCCGCCGTCAGCGCCTGGATGACGGTCCTTCGTTCGGTGTCCACGGGAGCGCTCCTGGAGGTCGGCCGGTCAGTGGTCCTGGCCGTTGTGTCCCGACAGGTCGTCCGGGGTGAGCGGGCTCATCGCGGTGACGTCGCGGGGGACGAGCTGGAAGCCCTGCCAGTGGATCGGCATCGGGGTCTGGTCCTCGTCACGGGGTATGTGGTGAAAGCCGACGTTGACCCACATGACGGGGTGGGTGAGGTTCTCGCCGTTGACCCACTTGTCGACCGAGGTGCCGCGCGCGGTGGGGCAGGCCGGGTCGACGTTGCCGCTGGCCAGTTCCTCGCAGGCGCGGTACTGGGTGAAGTAGACGTCCTTGGAGGTGTACTTGTGGGCCTCGTAGGGGGCGGACGCCTCCTGTACGAGCTGCCAGGACCGGGCGTGTCCGTCGGTGTTCTTCCCGGAGTCGCTGACCACCCGCCACCAGCGTCGCGATGCCGTGTTGGCGGCGAGTTCCTTCGTGACGGCCTTCTTGGTGGTGGTGAGGACCGCGGAGCCCGACCCTCGGCCGGTGACCTTGGTGTCGAACTGCTCGACCTTGGCCTTCGGGGAGCCGTCGAGGCCGAAGTTCAGCCGCCAGAACACCGAGTGGTAGTGGTTCGTGGAGTGGTCGTGGTTCCCCTTGCCGATGGGCCAGCCGGTGCCGGCCCCGCTGTAGTCGCCGGGCGAGAGGTCGCCGGTGGCGCCGACCTTGCCGGTGACGGTGCCGTCGTCGGAGAAGTTCCACTGGGTGACGTACACGTACCAGCCGAGCTGGGAGACGGAGAAGACCACCAGGTCGTCGCCCTGTTGCGCGTACTTCTTGGTGTTGCCCTGCTCGTCCTGGAGGTCGCTGCGGTAGGCGTAGCCGTGCGGTCGCGTCATGACGCACAGCGCCTTGACGTCGGCGTTCTGGGCGGGGATGAACGCGGAGCCGATGGTGCCGCCGGGACACTCGTCGGGTCCGATGTCGACGGCGGTGTTGCCGAAGCCGATGTCGGAGACGTCGTTGTACTCGGTCTTCCCGGAGTCGTAGGGCACGTTGACCTGGGCGAGCGCGGCCGAGGAGAGCACCTTGAGGGGGGCGTTCTCCTTCTTCGGCTTGTAGGCGACGTTCTCCAGGACGAGGCCCTTGGTGCCACTCATCCGCCAGCACATCGTCCAGCCGGTGCCGTTCGGGAGGGTCCGTTCGATCGGGGTGGCTCCGCTGCCGCAGGCCGGGGCGGGCGGCTGGGGTGCGGCGGTGGCGGTGGTGCCGGGGAGGAGCGCGGGCAGGAGCAGTGCCGAGGCCGTGAGGACGGCGCGGCGCGCGGTGAGGGTGCGCATGGGGGGGTCTCCGCTGGGGGGTGTCTGGGGGTGTCAGGGCGTGTCAGGGGTGGATGCGGCCGACGGTGCCGGCGCTGAGGTCGATCACGAGGTTCGTCGTGTCGATCCAGGGCCCGCCCTTCACCTGCGTGAAGAGCCGTACGCAGCGGTGGGTGCCGCAGGCGGACAGGGAGGCGGGGCCGGCCTGTTCGGCGGTGTTGTAGGAGATCCCCTGGAGGAGGAGCTGGGCGGCGCCGGTGAGGTCCTTGCCCTTGGTGGCCGCCTTGAAGTCGGCGCGCAGTCCGGCGCCTTCGGGGCTCTTGACGAGGAGGTCGGCGGCGCGCGTCGTCTCCTGCGGAGAGGGCGGGGGCTGGACGCCGGTGGCGGTGTCGGTGCGTTCGACGGTGCCCGCGGTGAGGTTGACGGTCTGCATGACGAGCTTGTCGGCGCCGTAGTCGTAGAAGAGGACCTCGACGCGCCGCGCCTCGTCGCCGGCCGGTACGGCGGAGTCGGCGAGGTCGGTGTCGAGGTACTCGGGGCCGGGTTTGCCGGTGACGCCCCGGGCGCCGGCCAGGGGGGCGCGGCCGAGGGCGAGGGTTCTGGCGCGGTCGACCTCCGTCGCGGTCAACGGGCCGCGTCCGGTGCGCTGTTCGCCGGTCGGCGCGGGCTGCTCGGCGGTGTCCGCGCCGGGCGAGGCGGCGCCCGAGGGTGCGGCGTCCGGCGAGCTGGCGGCGCCCTTGTTCTCGGGGCGGTCGACTCCCGTGGCGTCCGACGGCAGGGTCACCGCCATCATGACCGCGGTGAACGCGGCGGCTATGCCCGCTCCCCACAGAGCGCGCCGCGCCCCGCGACGGGTGCCCGCTTTCTCCTGCTCCGTTTTCTGCTGCTCCGTCATGAAGACCTTTCTCACACGTTCCTGTGGTGCCGCCGCACACCGTAGGAACCACCGGCGGACGCCGACGATCGACGAAAGTCGTCGGACGCGGCGACTTTCGTCGCCGTCACGGCCCGGGGAGCGGCCCCTATCGTGTCCGGGTGAGCGCACTGACCCGGGTCCGTCGTGCCGTGGAGCGGAGATACACCGGGCCGAACCTGACGTCCTGGCTGCGAGCCGCCGGGGAACTCCTTCTGGCGGCCGGTCTCGCGGCGGTCCAGGCGACGATGGAGGCCGTGAACGCGTACGGCGACGAGGACCCGGTGAGTCCGCTCCTCGTCCCGGTCGTCGTGGTGTTCCTGCTGCGCCGCAGGCTGCCGGGGATCTCGCTGCTCGCGGCGGCGGCGCTGTGCGGGGCGTACGACGCGGTGACGCTGCTGCTGGTCGCGGCGAGCTGGTCGGCGGGCGAGCAGATCCGGGGCGCCGTGCGGGCGTCGGTGTTCTTCTCCCTGGCGTTCGCGCTGTACGCGACGCTGGACCTGTGGCTGTGGTGGGAGCAGCTCAACCCGGTGTCCGTGCTGTACGTCTGTCTGGTGTTCCTGCTGAGCGGCGCGCTTCCCGGGCTGGCGAACCGGTACTGGACGCAGCGGTTCGCGATGTACCAGACCGTCCAGGAGCACGAGGCCCAGTTACTGAGGGAGCGTCAGATGCTCGCGGACCAGGTGCGGTTGCGGGAGCGGCAGCGGATCGCGCAGGACCTGCACGACAGCCTGGGCCACCAACTGGCGCTGATCGCCCTGCACACGGGGGCGCTGGAGGTGGACCAGGAGCTGACGGGGCGCCAGCGGGAGGCCGTCGAGGTGCTGCGTACGGCGTCGACGGCGGCGATGCACGAGTTGCGGGCGGTGGTGACGATCCTCAGCGAGGAGTCGTCGCAGCGGGCGCAGGCCAAGGGGGTGGCGGGCATCGAGAGCCTGGTGGAGTCGGCGGGCGGCGAGGTCCGGCTCGAACGCTGCGGCGAGCGCCGCCCGTTGGCCCCGGCCGCCGACCACGCGGCGTACCGGGTCGCGCACGAGGGGCTGACGAACGCGTACAAGCACGCGCCGGGCGCGCCCATCACCGTCAGCCTGCGCTACGAGCCCGACTCGCTGGTGGTGGAGGTGTCGAACGGGCCGGTGCCGCGGCGGGCCGCGCGGCGGCGGGCAGTGGTGAGCGGACGTCAGGGGCTGACGAGCCTGCGGGAGCGGGCCCTGCTGGTGGGCGGCATGCTGTACGCGGGGCCCACGGACGACGACGGGTTCCGTATCGCGGGGATGTTCCCCTACGCCCCCGCCCGCCCCTGGACCCTCCTCGCCGGCGAGAAGGTCCCCGCACCCACGCAGGAGCACAGGTGATCCGTGTCCTCGTCGCCGACGACGAGCCGCTCATCCGGGCCGGGATCAGGGCGATCCTCGCCTCGGCCGAGGATGTCGAGGTCGTCGCGGAGGCGGTGGACGGCCGGGAGGCGGTCGAGCTGGCCCGCTGTCACCGTCCCGACGTCGCCCTTCTGGACATCCAGATGCCGCGCGTGGACGGTCTGACCGCCCTCGCCGAGCTGAGCCGGGTCGCGCCCGGGGTGCGGGCGCTGATCCTGACGACGTTCGGGCAGCGCGACAACGTCCTCCAGGCGCTGCGGCAGGGCGGCGCCGGTTTCCTCCTCAAGGACTCCGCGCCCGGCGAACTCATCGCCGCGGTCAGGGCGGCGGCCTCGGGCGCGGCGTTCCTCTCCCCCGAGGCGACCCGGCATGTCGCGGACTCCCTGGTGGACGGCGTCTCGACCCGGCGCTCCGAGGACGCCCGGCGCCGGATCGCTGAGCTCAGCGAGCGGGAGCGGGAGGTGCTGGCTCTCCTCGGGGAGGGCCTGTCGAACGCGGACACCGGGCGCCGTATCCACATGAGCGAGGCCACGGTGAAGACGTACGTGTCCCGGATACTCGCCAAGCTGGGGTGCGAGAACCGGGTGCAGGCGGCGTTGGTGGCGCGGGACGCGGGGGTTCACGGGACGGGCGAGCCCATGACGCGATGAGGGACCGCCGACCGCCGCACTCAGCGCGGCACCGGCCGCCCCGTGCTCCGTCGGGCGTGCACGAACGCCTCGAACAGCCGCCGCTGGGCCGGGTCTTCACGTGCGGTGTCCTCCGGATGCCACTGCACGCCCACGAACCACCCGCCCCCTGCGGCGCGTTCGACCCCTTCGACCGTGCCGTCGGCGGCGCGGGCGGTCACCGTCAGCCCCTCCCCCAGCCGGTCCACGTGCTGGTGGTGGTAGCAGGACGCCTCCGTCTTGTCGGCGCCGGTGATCCGCGCGAGCGCCGAGCCGGGGGTGAGGGAGACGGAGTGGACGACGTGCCGGTGGCCGGCGGTGTCCTGGTGGAGTGTCCCGCCGAGGACGGTGTTGACGACCTGGAGTCCCCGGCAGACGGCGAGCAGCGGCAGCCCGGTGTCCAGGGCGTGGCGGGCGAGGGCGAGGTCGAAGGCGTCCTGTTCGTCGTCGACGTCGTAGACGGTGTCGTGGGCCTCGGGGGCGCCGTAGCGGTGGGGGGCGAGGTCGCCGCCGCCGGGGAGGAGGAGTCCGTCGAACCGGGCGAGCCGGGCGGCGATCTCGGCGGGGTCGGCGGTGCCGTCCGGGGCGTGCGGGTGGAGGGTCGCGGGTTCGCCGCCCGCCCGCCAGACGGCCTCGATCAGGGCGCGGGCGTTGACCTCGGCCGCGTATCTGAGGGCGGAGGTGGTGGCGGCGAAGCGGGCGGGGACCGCGATGAGGGGGCGGAGGGTCACAGCTGTATCCACGTCGTCTTGAGCTCGGTGTACTTCTCCAGGGCGTGGGCGGACTTGTCGCGGCCGTTGCCGGACTGCTTCATGCCGCCGAAGGGGACAGTGAGGTCGCCCTCCTCGTAGCAGTTGACCCAGACCGTGCCGGCCTTGAGGGCGCGGGAGACGCGGTGGGCGGTGGAGAGGTCGGAGGTCCACAGGCCGGCGGCGAGGCCGTACTCGGTGTCGTTGGCGAGGGCGACGGCCTCGTCGAGGTCGTCGAAGGGGAGGACGGCGAGGACGGGGCCGAAGACCTCCTCGCGGGCGAGCCTGCTGTCGGGGGCGACCTGGTCGAAGACGGTGGGTTCGAGGTAGCTGCCGCCGGTGTCGGCGAGGGTACGGGAGCCGCCGGTGCGCAGGCGGGCGCCGTCGTCGTGGGCGGCGCCGATGTGGCCGAGGACCCGGTCGAGGTGGGATGCGCCGACGAGGGCGCCCATCTCGGTCGCGGGGTCGAGGGGGTCCCCGACCCGCAGCTCGCGGGCACGTCGCACGACGGCCTCGGTGACCTGCTCGGCGACGGAGGTGTGGACGAGGAGGCGGGAGGGGGCGGTGCACATCTCGCCCTGGTTGAAGAAGATGCCCCAGGCGGCGGTGGCGGCGGCCCGGTCGAGGTCGGGGGCGTCCGGGAGGACGATGTTGGGGGACTTGCCGCCGAGTTCGAGCCAGACGCGTTTGAGGTTGGAGTCGGCGGCGTAGCGCAGGAAGTGCCGGCCGACGGCGGTGGAGCCGGTGAAGGCGAGGACGTCGACGTCGGGGTGGAGGCCGAGGGCGCGGCCCGCGACGGGTCCCTCGCCGTTGACGACGTTGAGGACGCCCGGGGGCAGTCCGGCCTCCAGGGCGAGGCGGCCGAGGAGGAGTGCGGACAGGGGGGAGTTCTCGGAGGGTTTGAGGACGACCGTGCAGCCGGCGGCGAGGGCGGGGGCGATCTTCCAGCCGGCCAGGGTGAGGGGGAAGTTCCAGGGGACGACGGCGCCGACGACTCCGGCGGGTTCGCGGGTGACGAGGGCGAGGGCGTCGGGCGCGGTGTGCGGGGACTCGTCGGTGAGTTTGCCGGCGAGTTCGCCGTACCAGCGGAACGTGTTGATGACGGCGCGGAGTTCGATGCCGTGGGCGTCGGCGATCGGTTTGCCCATCTCCAGGGTGACGGCGAGCGCGAGGTCGTCGCGGTGGGTGTCGAGGAGGCCGGCGAGGCGGATCAGGGCGCGGCCCCGGTCGGCGGGGGCGAGGCGGGGCCAGGGGCCGTGGTCGAAGGCGCGGCGGGCGGCGGCCACGGCGGCGTCGACCTCGGCGGGTCCGGCGTCGGCGGCCTCGGTGAGGACACGGCCGTCGCGGGGTGAGACGACGGGGAACGTGGCGCCGTGGCCGGGTTCCTCGGCGCCGTCGATCAGGTGGTGGCGGGGCGGGACGAAGGTCTTGGCCCGGTGGAGCCAGTCGTCGTGGGTGAGCGTCATGTGGTCCTCCGGACCGGGGAGTCGGCGGCCGTGCGGCGGCGGAGCCGTTCGTTGAGGACACCCAGCGCCAGCACGACCGGCACCGAGGCGACGAGCCAGCCCGCCGTGGCCGCGTCGCCGCCGATCAGCGTCGTGAAGTTGGCGAGGATCAGCCAGACGGCGCCCACGAGGCCGATCGCGCCGAGGACGGGGGCGAGCACGGTGTTCCAGAGCCGGGTGTCGACGCGCCGGCGCCGGAAGTAGACGACGACGGAGACGGAGGTGAGGAGGTAGAGCAGCATCATCGCGAGGACGGCGAGTCCGCTGAACCAGGAGAAGAGGGTGAGGACGGGGTCCTTGCCGGCCAGGGCGAAGGGGACGACGAGGAGGACGGCGGCGGCGGTCTGCGCGCAGCCGGCGGTCCAGGGGGCGCGGCGGGTGTTGAGGCGGCAGAGCGCGGCGGGGAGCTGTCCGTCGCGGCCGAGGGAGAACAGGTAGCGGTTCGCGGAGTTGTGGAAGGTGAGGATGCCCGCGAACAGGGAGGTGGCGAGGAGGACGGGGAGGACGTCGTTCACCCAGCCGCCGAACAGGTCGGCCATGGGGGCGAAGACGAAGGCGGCCGAGTCGCCGCTCTCCAGCGCCTTGCCGGCCGCCTCGGGGGCTTTGGAGGCGCCGTAGGCCGAGATCAGCATCCAGGAGGTGAGGGCGAAGAAGGCGGTCACGACGACGACCGACAGGTAGGTGGCTCTGGGGACCGTCTTCTTCGGCTCGCGCGCCTCCTCGCCGTAGATCGCCGTGGCCTCGAAGCCGAACATGGACGCGACGGCGAACATCACGGCGACCCCGGGCGCCCCCTCCAGCGCCGCCGACGCGGAGAAGCTGTCGGCGACGCCGAGCCCCTCGGGTCCGCCGCCCTTGGCGAGGGTGACCAGGCCGAACACGAGCAGGACGCTGAACTCGGCGAGCACGAACACCGCGAGGACGCGGGCGCCCATCTCGATGCCGGCCGCGCCGAGGACCTGGACGACGGCCATGGTGGCCAGGGTGTACACCCACCAGGGCAGGTCGACGCCGGTGTGCCCGGAGACCAGCCCGGCGACGATCGCGCCGTACAGGCCGTACATCGCCGCCTGGATCACGCAGTACGCGAAGAGCGCGACGCTCGCGCTGCCCGCGCCGGCGGTGCGGCCGAGGCCGGCGCCGATGTAGGTGTAGAAGGCGCCGGCGTCCACGACGTGCCGGCCCATGGCGACGAAGCCGACGGAGAACAGCAGGATGACGGCCCCGGCGAGGACGTAGGCGGCCGGGGTTCCGGAGCCGTTGCCGAGGGCGATCGAGATGGGTGCGGCTCCGGCGATGCCCGTCAGGGGGGCCTGTCCGGAGAGCACGAAGAAGAGGATGCCCAGCACGCCGAGGGCGTTGGGTTTGAGTGTGGTTGCGGTGGGTGCGTCCTGCGCGGTCCGCTGGGCGGAGGCCGTCTGACTGTCCACTCGGATCACCTGCCAGAGAAAGGGGGAATTCGTTTCAGGCCAAACGAGTTGCCTCATGGTGTGCCGTGGCTATCCATTTGGCAAGGGATTGCGAGCGGGAAAAACACGTGTACCGGGCAGCCTGGACCGTCAATCCCCGGCGAGCCGCTCCAGCAAGGTCCGCAGCTCGGCGAGGGCCTCTTCGGTGACGTCCCGTTCGCCGAACACGAGCTGGTGCAGGACGAGCCCCTCCAGCGCGGCGAACACCAGCCGGGACATCCCCCGGCTCACCTCGCCGGGCAGGAGCCGGGCCAGCTCCCGCCCGCTCGCCTCGAAGTACTCCTCGTACAGCGCCCGCAGATGCGGCAGCAGCTCCGGACGGCGGCGCGCTTCGAGGAGCAACTCGTACTGGAACGCCTGGAGTTCCGGCCCGGACTCGACCATGTCGGCGAGCGCGCCCATGAACACCCCGGCCCCCTCGGTGCCCGCGCCGAGCGCGCTGCTCTCCAGGGAGGAGCGGATCGCGTGGGTGACGGCCTCCTCGATGAGCGCGTCCCGCGAACCGAAGTGGTGCACGACGAGCCCGTGGGTGACCCCGGCCTCCTCCGCGACCGCCCGGTAGGTGAGCCTGCGCAGCCCGCCCCGGGCGACGACGCGCACGGCGGCGTCCAGCAGGGCGGTCCGGCCCGACCCGTACTCGGTGACGCGCTTGCGGGGAGGTCGGGGGTCGGTCATGCCGCCGACCCTACCCGCGGCGCGGCGCCCTGATCCCGCGGAACTCCCAGTCGCCGCCGAGCGCGGTGGACAGCACCTCCTCGGACTCGGTGGGCTGCGCGCCGACGTCCGCGCGGATCGCGGTGGGGCCGGTGACGATGTGGTTCGTGAGCCTGCCGAGCCCTTCGACCTCGACCTCGACGACGTCCCCGGGCTGCACCGGGCGGGAGTTCGCCGGGGTCCCGGACAGCAGGACGTCTCCGGGGTACAGGGTGATGGTGCGGGCGATGTCGGCGACGAGGTAGTGCATGTCCCACTCCATCTCGTCGGTCGAGCCGTCCTGCACGACCTGCCCGTTGACGTACGTCCGCAGCCGCTTGCCGCGGAAGTCCCAGTCGGTGACGAGGCCGGGGCCGAGCGGGCAGAGCGTGTCGGAGCCCTTCACGCGGAGCATCGAGCCGGCGTCGGTGTCCCGGAAGTCGTGCAGGCCGTAGTCGTTGGCGATCGTGTACCCGGCGATGTACTCCCCCGCCTCGGCCTGCGAGATGTTCCGCGCGGTCCTCCCGATGACGATGGCGACCTCGCCCTCGTAGTTGAGCCACTTGCAGCCCTCGGGGCGCACGATCGCGCCCCGGTGGGAGTTGAGGGAGGAGGTCGGCTTGTGGAAGTAGGTCGGGGTGGCGGACAGTTCGATGCCGAACTCGTCGACGCGGCTGCGGTGGTTGAGGTGGACGGCGATCACCTTCGACGGCACGACCGGCGGCAGGTGCTGCGCCTCCTCGGTCTTGACGCGGCGCCCGTCCCCGGCGACGAGTTCGTCCCCGTCGACGGTGACCTCGACGGCGGCGCCGTCGAGCAGGATGCGGCGGTACTCGGGCATGGCGGGCCTTCCTAGAAGCGGCTGTGCGGGGAGCGGGGTACGGGCAGTCCGGTGCCGGTCCAGCCCTCGTCCGGGCGGTCGAACCAGAGGTGGACCTGTCCGGTGCCGACGGAGTTCTCGTACTCCCCGTACTGGCGGGCCCGGGCGGTGCACGCCTGTTCGCCGAGGGCGCCGGCCATCATCAGGTAGTGGAAGAACTTCGCCTCGGGCTTGACCTTCCAGAAGGCGTCCATGGTGTCGAGGACCTTGTCGTGGCGGCCCTCCTTGAACCAGGCGATCCGCTCCCGGTCGGCCTCGCGGGCCTCGGGTGTGCGGATGTGGACCGGGTCGCTGGACTCGTGGTCGCGGATCTCGCGCAGCGGCCAGAAGGTGTGGGAGAGGGCGCCGGAGGCGATGAGCAGGACGCGGCGGCCGGGGGTGGCGGTGATGCCGTCGGCCAGGGCGCGGCCGAGCCTGAGGTGGTCCTCCATGTCGCCGGTCTGGCACACCCCGATGGTCACCCACCGCTTGTCGGGCAGGCCCTCCCCGAGGAACTTCCACAGGTTGATCGTCGCGTAGTAGACCGGCAGGTAGTCGTCCTCGATCGCGGTGATCCAGGTTCCGTGCCGGTCCGCGAACCGCTCGATGTTGCGGGCGAGTTCGGGGTCGCCGGGATAGTCGTAGGGCATCCGGCTCATCCCGCGCGGAAGTTCCTCGGAGGTGAACAGGCCGGCCCGGCGCTGCTGGGCGGTGACGACGAACTCGACGGTCGTCGCCCAGTGCGAGTCGAGGACGACGACGGTGTCGTAGTCGTCCCGCTCGAAGACGTCCCGGCGCAGCTGCCGGAGACCCGTGACGAGGGTGATCTCCTTGCCCTCGTTGAGTTCGAGCCTGGTCTCCTCGGGCAGCACGATGGTGGGGACGTGGGCGAGGAGGCCCGCCCCGACGATCTCACCCATGGTTCGTCCATCCGGTCGGTGCGGTGACGGTGTTCTTGAGGTCGCAGTAGAAGTCGAAGCTCCAGTCGCCGCCCTCGCGTCCGACCCCGGAGAGCCGGGAGCCGCCGAAGGGGGCCTGGAGGTCGCGGACGAAGAAGCAGTTGACCCAGACCGTCCCGGCGACGAGCCGCGCGGTGACGCGTTCGGCGCGTGCGGGGTCGCCGGTGGCGAGGGTGGCGGCGAGCCCGAAGCGGGTGCCGTTGGCGAGACGCACGGCCTCGTCCTCGTCGGCGAAGGTCTGGAGCGTGAGGACAGGGCCGAAGACCTCCTCCTGGACGACCTCCGAGTCCTGGCCGACGCCGGTGAGGAGGGTCGGCGCGTAGTACTGGCCCTCGGCGGGATGGCCGCCGATGACGGCGCGGGCGCCCGCCGCCACGGCCCGCCGCACGAACCCGTCGATCTTCTCCAGCTGGCGGGGGTGGATGTTCGGGCCAATGTCCGTGGCCTCGTCCCGGGGGTCGCCCTGGATCAGCCCGGCCGCCTTCTCGGTGAACCGCCGCGTGAACTCCTCCGCGACCGTCTCCTCGACGAGGATGCGCGTCGCCGCGAGGCAGACCTGGCCGGCGTTGTCGTACTGCTCCACCGCGAGGTCGACGGCGAGGTCGAGATCCGCGTCCGCGAAGACCAGCAGGGGGGATTTGCCGCCGAGTTCGAGGCTGAGCGGGGTGAGGTTGGCCGCTGCCGAGGCCGCGATGTGCTTCGCGGTGGGGACCGAGCCGGTGAAGCTGATCCGGCGGACGTCGGGGTGGGAGGTGAGGGCGTCGCCGATCTCGGCGCCGTAGCCCTGGACGACGTTGAACACCCCGGCGGGCAGGCCGGCCTCGGCGGCGATGTCGGCGAGCAGGGAGGCGGTGAGCGGGGACCACTCGGCGGGTTTGAGGACGACCGTGTTCCCGGCGGCGAGCGCGGGGGCGACCTTCCAGGTGGCCAGCATCAGCGGGGCGTTCCACGGGGTGATCAGGACGCTGGGGCCGGCCGGGTCCCAGCTGACGTGGTTGGTGTGGCCCCGGGTCTCGAAGTCCTCGTGGTCCAGTTTCAGCAGCCAGTCCGCGAAGAAGCGGAAGTTGTGGGCGACACGGGGCATGACTCCGCGCCGGTGGGACCGCAGCAGCGCGCCGTTGTCGGTGGTCTCGACGATCGCGAGGTCGTCGATGCGCTTCTCGACGCCGTCGGCGATCGCGTGGAGGATGCGGGCGCGTTCGGCGCGGGAGGTGGCGGCCCAGGCGGGGAAGGCGGCACGGGCGGCGGCGACGGCGGCTTCGGCCTCGGCGGGGCCGCCCCGGGCGATCTCGCCGATGGGGCCGCCGTCGATGGGTGAGGTGTCGGGGAAGGTGGTGGCGGAGGCGACGCGTTCGCCTCCGATCCAGTGCCGGGTGTCGACCCGGACCCCGGCGACGGTGATCTTGTCGGTCATGTGCGGGTGCTCCTTACTCGGCGCCGGACGTGTGGGACTCCAGGAGCCGGCCGCCGTCCCAGACGACGCCGACCTGCCGGTAGTACGCGGCGATGGGTTCGCGGATCTCCAGGCGGGCCAGTTCCTCGGTGGGCGCCTCGAACAGCTCCAGTTCGGCGTCGCCGACCCAGGGCTCGCCGCCCTCGAAGGAGGCGGCGCCGGACTCGATGAGCTCGTCGAGGGCGAGGCCCTTGCCCTTCTCGATGGAGGGCAGCCAGCGGTGGTGGGCCATGGGGTGGCCGTTGACGAAGCCGCCCGTGGGGGACGGTTCGCGCAGGGTGACGACGGTCTGGGCGAGCCTGCGGTCGGCGGCGGCGAGGGTGGCGCCGAACCGGGCGCCGGCCTCGATGCGCGGGGCGGGACCGTAGGGGTGCGGGCGGGTCTGGTGGATCGAGCCGAGCTTCTTCGGGTAGCCCTGGTGCAGTCCCCGGGCGATCGCGAAGTCCTTGTCGA
Organism: Streptomyces sp. NPDC004539; assembly: GCF_040610055.1. Classification (NCBI taxonomy): domain Bacteria; kingdom Bacillati; phylum Actinomycetota; class Actinomycetes; order Kitasatosporales; family Streptomycetaceae; genus Streptomyces; species Streptomyces sp. NPDC004539. The sequence continues at coordinate 40,187 of NZ_JBEXLS010000017.1, forward strand.
CCCAGATGTACACGCAGCGGGAGTAGGTCCGGCCCTGGTAGGAGCAGCGGACGACCGCGAACGCCTCCTTGTACTGGGCGCGCACCGGGTCGAGGAGTTCCTCGCCGGAGGCCGAGCAGGACTGCCAGTCGGCCCAGATCAGCGCGACCGCGCCGGGGTCCTCGTCCGCCAACTCCAGGGGTTCGGGGAGGAGTTCGCGGACGCGGGCGGGGTCGGTGCGGTACTCGACGGTGAGCAGGTCGCCGGAGTAGCGCCAGGGCGGGGCGGGGATCAGCGACGAGGTTCCGCTCGCCGTCTTGGGGTGGAGGTATCCACGGACACTGCTCATGGCGGGGGTTCCTTACGCGGTGAGGGCGGGCTGGTTCAGCAGTTCGGCGCGGAAGCGGGCGGCCTTCGCGACGGTCTTCGGTCCGCCGAGCGCGACGACGCCGACGAGCCGGTCCGCCCGGTGGTAGCCGGCGAGGACGTCGCCGTCCGGGTCGCCGTCGAGGACGCGGACGTCGTCGAGGCCGAGGGAGGGGGCGCCGAACGACTGGAGCCGGAAGCCGTGCTGGTCGCTCCAGAAGGTGGGCAGCGGCGCGAAGGGCTCCCCTTGGGTGCCGGTGAGGACGCGCGCCGCGTGTTTCGCGGTGTCGGTGGGGATGGACCAGTGCTCGACGCGGCGGGGTACGCCGTCGTAGCGGGCGTTGGGGAAGCGGGCGACGTCGCCGACCGCGACGACCTCGGGACGGCCGCCGACTCTCAGGTGTCCGTCGGTGAGGACGCCGTCCGTGAGGTCGAGGCCGTTGCCGTCGAGCCACTCGGTGTTGGCGAGCGATCCCACGGACTCGACGACGACGTCGGCGGGCAGGACCGTCCCGTCGGACAGCGCCACGCCGGTGACCCGGTCGTCGCCCTCGAACCCGGTGACCCCGGCACCGAGGGCGAACCGGACGCCCGAGCGTTCGTGGCGGGCGAGGAGGTTCCCGGCGAGCAGCCCGCCGAGCGGCCCGATCATGGGCAGCGGCAGCGGGTCGACGACGGTGACCTCGGCGGCGCCGAGCGCGACGGCGGTGGCGGCGACCTCGCAGCCGATGAACCCGGCGCCGACCACGGCCACGCGCACACCGGGCGAGGTGAGTGCGGCGCGCAGGCCCCGGGCGTCGTCGATCGTGCGGACGGTGTGGCGTCCGGTGAGCGGTCCGGGGCAGCGCAGGCGCCGGGGGCGCATCCCGGTGGCGATCACCAGTGCCGCGTAGGGCAGGGAGTCGCCGTCGTCGAGGGTGACGGTGCGGCGGTCCAGGTCGGCGGCGGTGATCCGGGTGCCCAGGCGCCAGTGGACGTCCGCGACGCTCGCGCGGGGGCGGAAGGCGAGGGACTCGAAGGCCGCCTCGCCCGCGAGGACCTCCTTGGAGAGCGGGGGCCGGTTGTAGGGCATGTGGGGCTCGTCGCCGACGAGGGTGACGGGCCCGGTCCAGCCGGCCGCGCGGAGCTGTTCGGCGGCGCGCAGGCCGGCCATGGAGGCGCCGGCGATCACCGCGGTGGCGGTGGTGTCCACCGGTTCAGTCCTCGATCCGGATGGCCTGGAGCGGGCACACGTCGGCGGCCTCCTCGACCTCCTCGCGGAGTGTGTCGTCGGGGTCGGTGACGTGGGCCAGGTGTCCGGCGTCGTCGAAGGAGAAGACGTCGGGGGCCGCGAAGACGCACTGCCCGTGGTCCTGGCACTTGTTCATGTCGACGACGACCTTCATGGCCGTTCCTCCTCGAACTCGTTTGGCTTCAAACAAGATAGGAACGCCCGCGGCCCTGGTCAAGGGCTATCCAGATGGATAAATTTCTGCGGCCCACCCCTTGCGCGGCGGTCGGCCCCTCCATACCGTTTGGCACCAAACAACTTGATCCGCTGCCCCGCCGCAGCGTGTCTTGAGGAGATTCCGGTGACGTCAGCCGATCCACACGTCCAGCACCACATGACACGGCTCGCCGCCGAGGGCATCGACGTGGTCCGCGTGACCTACCCCGACCTCATCGGCACCGAGCGGGCCCGGGACGTCCTCCTGGACCACCTGCCCTCGGCCTGCGACCACGGCCTCGCCTTCTGCCGCGCCGTCTACCACACCAGCCCCCAGGGCGACGTCGTCCCCGTCCCCGGCGGGCTCGACGCGGGCCTGCCCGACATCTCCGTACGCCCCGACCTCACCACCCTCACCCCGCTGCCCTGGGAACCCGGGGTCGCCGCCTGTCTCGGGGACGTCACCGATCCGGCCACCGGGGCGCCCGCCCCCGAGTCCCCGCGCGACCTGCTGCGAGCGGTCGTCGACCGGTGCCGCGAGCACGGGCTGCGCCCGGTGGTGGGCCCGGAGCTGGAGTACTTCCTGTGCGACCCGGCCCCGGACGGCGGCTGGCGCCGCTACAGCGAGGCGGCCGGGGTCGTCTACACGGCGGGCCTGCGCGCCGACGGCGACAACCACCTGCTGCGCACCCTGCGGCTCCTGCGCGACCTGGGCATCGGCGTCACCAGCGGGAACCACGAGTTCGACGGCGCCCAGTTCGAGATCAACCTGACCCACGGGGACGCCCTCACGGCCGCCGACCGCGCCTTCCGCTTCAAGTCGGCCGTCAAGGAACTGGCCCGCAAGGAGAACCGCCTCGCCACCTTCATGGCGAAGCCCTTCAACGACGCGGGCGGCTCCGGCTTCCACCTCCACCTCTCCTGCACCGGCGACGACGGCGCCAACACCTTCGCGGGCCCGTCGGAGCCGTACGGCCTGTCGGCCACCGCGCGGCACGCGATCGCCGGGGTCCTCGCGCACGCGCCCGCGCTGGCCGCGCTCGCCAACCCGACCGTCAACTCCTACAAACGCTTCGGCCCCGACACCCTCGCCCCCTGGCTGATCGACTGGGGCCTCGACAACCGCAGCGCCATGATCCGCGTCCCCCCGGAGCGCGGCGCGGGCGCCCGCCTCGAACTGCGCCTGGGCGACGCCAGCGCCAACCCGTACCTGCTGATCGCGGGCACGATCGCCGCCGCCCTGCTCGGCGTCCTCGCCGAGGAGGAGCCGCCCGCGCCGCTGGAGGGCTACGGCTACGACAGCACCAAGTCACCCTCCCTGCCGACGACCCTGCCGGCCGCGCTCGACGCCCTGGAGGCGGACACCGCGCTCACCGAGGTGCTCGGCAAGGACTTCACCGCCTCCTACCTGACGTACAAGCGCGACGAGGTCGCACGCTTCGGGCGGCACGTCACCGACTGGGAGTTCACCGAGTACGCCTACCACCTGTGACCCCGAGGAGCCCCACCCCATGACCGACTCGCAGCCCTTCCCGCCCTTCCCGCTCGCGGACGTCGACCTCGCGAACCTCGACCACTTCACCGACGGCACCACCCCGTGGCGCATGTTCCACACCCTGCGCCACGAGGACCCGGTCCACTGGCAGCCCGAGGACGCCCCGGGCTCCGGTTTCTGGGCGGTCACCCGGCACGCCGACATCGCGCGCGTCGACCGCGACGCCGAGACGTTCACCTCGACCAGGTTCGTCAACCTCGAAGAGGTCGACGACGACCAGATCAAGAAACGGGCCTCGATCCTGGAGCTGGACGGCGTCCGCCACCGCGCCCTGCGCTCCCTGCTGCAACGGCGGTTCGGCGCGAACGTCATCAACAGCTACGCCGACTTCCTGCGCGGCCTGACCGCCACGACCCTCGACAACGCCCTCGCCAAGGGGACCTTCGACTTCGTCGAGGAGATCTCCGCCGACTTCCCCATCAACGTCCTCGCCCGCCTCCTCGACGTCCCCCCGGAGGACAACCGGCAGCTCATCGACTGGGGCAACCGCATCATCGGCAACACCGACCCCGACTACGCCGACGTCCTGCTGGGCAGCGAGGAGAGCGAGAAGTACCGCGACCTGCCCTTCCGCTCCCCCGCCTCCCTCGAAGTCTTCGCCTACGGCCGCGAACTGGCCCGGCAACGGCGCGGCGGCGACGGCACGGACCTGGTCTCGCTCCTCGTCAACTCCACCCCCAGGGACGGAATCCCGCTCTCCCCGCAGGACTTCGACAACTACTTCCTGCTCCTGGTCGTCGCCGGCAACGAGACCACCCGGCACACCATCACCCACTCCATGCTGGCCCTCCTCCAGCACCCCGAGCAGCTCGCCCGCCTCCAGGAGGACCCCTCCCTGATCCCCACGGCCGTCGAGGAGTTCCTCCGCTGGGCCTCCCCCGTCTACCACTTCCGCCGCACCGCCACCCGCGACGTCGAACTCGGCGGCAAGCGCGTGAAGGAGGGCGACAAGGTCGTCATGTGGTTCGCCTCCGGCAACCGTGACGAGGAGGTCTTCGGCAACCCGTACGACTTCGACGTCGCCCGCGCCGACAACGACCACGTCACCTTCGGCAAGGGCAGCCCCCACCTGTGCCTGGGCAACCTGCTCGCCCGCACCGAGATCCGCATCATGTTCGAGGAGCTGATCCCGAGGCTCGCGGACATCCGGCTCGCCGGGGACGTCCCGCGCGTGCGCTCCAACTTCGTCAACGGCATCAAGAAACTGCCCGTGGAGGTGACGCTCGCCTGACCCTTTGTTGAGACAGTCCGCCGGAGTGACTATCGTCCTGGCGTGACCGAACGTGTGATGCAGGAACCCACCCTGCTGGTGCTGACAGCCCTCGCGGACGCCCCCCGGCACGGGTACGCCGTAGCCCAGGAGGTCAAGGCGATGACCGGCGGCCGGGTGACGCTGCGGACGGGCGCCCTGTACGGGGCGCTGGACCGGCTGCTGGCGGACGGGCTGATCGACGTCGAGCGCGAAGAGGTCGTGGACGGGCGGGCCCGGCGGATCTTCACCCTCTCTCCCGTGGGCCGGGAGCGGCTGGCGGCGGAGGCGGAGCGGCTCGCCGCCACGGCACGGGAGGCCGGCCGGCGGCTGTCCGCCGCACGGCCGTCGGCGGCCGGCGCGTGATCGAGCACGTCCTGCGGCTGTACCCCGCCGCCTACCGGCAGGCCCACGGCGGGGAGATCGCGGCGACCTACCGGGAGATGACCGCCGGGGAGCCACTGCACGCACGACTGCGGGAAGCCGCCGCGCTGGCCGCGCACGCGATCCGGACGCGGACGGGACTGGGCTCGGCCACCCCCGCCGCCCGGCTCCTCGCCCTGGCCCACCCCTTCGCCCTGGCCGCCTCGGCGGCGGCCTGCGGCCTGTATCTCCTGCGCTGCTACATCGCCCTCACCATCTCCCCCGCCCCGCTCGGGATGCAGCTCCGCGAGGAGTTGTCGGGGGCCTGGGGCGTCCTGCTCGTCTCGTCGTTCACCGTCCTCGCGGGGGCGGCGTCCGCGCTGGCCGGGCGGTGGCGGTTCGGGGTGCCCTGCACGGTCGCCGGGCTGCTCGCCTTCGCGGCGGGCGCGGTGCTCAGCGGGCCCGCGTACGGCGATCCGGTCGTCACGCCGGGGGCGGCGGTGCTGACGGCCGCCGTCGTGCTCGCGTGTCCGCCGGACCGGCGTACGGAGAGCCTCGCGGCGGGGCGGGCGGGGGTGGCGGGTGCGGTGGTCGCGCTGGTGGTCGTGCCCCGGGCGGCTGTCGAGGCGCATGCCGTGCCGGGGGTGAGTACGGACTACGGGTGCTGGCCGCTGGTGGTGCTCGGGGTGACCGGCGTGGTGCTCGCGCGGCGGGGCGGGCCGGGGAGCGGGCGTGCGCCTGCGGCCGTGGTGCTGGCGTCTCCGCTGCTGCTGGCACAGGCGTACACGACGGGGTGGGGCGCGGCGGCGGCCGTCCTGCTGCTCCTCGCCCTGCTCGGCCCGAAGCTCACCACATAGTCAGTTTGACGTAGCATTCCGTTCGACGGACTATCGGGTCCGCCGAGAGGATCGCCATGCCGTTCACCCTGTCCCACCCCGCCGCCGTACTCCCGCTGCTGCGGCGCCCGTTCGGCCGGACCGCGCTGGTCGCGGGCGCCGTCGCCCCGGACATGCCGTACTTCGTCGGGGTGCTGGGCCTGCCGGTCGGCGCGCAGTCCTGGTACGAGCCCTTCCTCAACGCCACGACCACGCACGGCGTCCCGGGCGCGCTCACCGTCTCCCTGCCGTACGCGCTCGCGCTGTGGCTGCTGGCCCGGACCGCCCACCGCCCGCTGGCGTCCCTGCTCCCCCTGCCCACCCCCGCACCGCGCCCCCGGACGGGCGGGGCGACGACCCGGCGAGCGGCGTGGACCGTCCTGTCCGCCGTGATCGGCATCGCCACGCATCTGCTCTGGGACGCCTTCACCCATCACGACGGCTTCGTGGTCGCCCACACCCCCTGGCTCACCTCACCCATGATCGGCGGCCTCACCTGGGCGCGGGCCCTCCAGCACCTGAGCACGGTCGGCGGGCTGGCCGCGATCGGCGTGTACGCGTGGCGCAGGCGGGCCGCGCTCCAGGGCGGCGACCTCGGTACGGCGCGACGCCGCGCGCTGTTCGCCGTCGCCGGGGTCGCGGTCGTCGGGGCCGTCGCTCACGCGTGGTGGTGGCTCGCGGGGCCGCAGGCTCCGGGCGGGCTGTCGGCGGGTGAGGTGGTCGAGGGGGCGCTGTCGGACGCGGCGAAGGGCGCGGGGGCCGTGCTGATCGGGGTGCTGGCGCTGTACGTCGTCGCGTGGTGGGGCCGCAGGGCGGTCGTACGCGGAGTCTGAGCCCGCCTACTTCGGCGGCGGCGCCGTGGAGTTGCGCAGAACCAGTTCGGTGCCGACCTCCATGTGCTCCATGAGGAGTTTCTGGCCGTCGATGAGGGTGAGGAGGGCGCGGGCGGCCTTCTGGCCCATGTCGTGGAGGGGCTGGCGGACGGTGGTGAGGCCGGGGAAGCTCTGGGACGCCTGCGGGAGGTCGTCGAAGCCGACGACGGAGAACGCGGAGGGGACGTCGAGGCCGAGCGCGCGGGCCGCGTCGATGGCGCCGAGGGCGAGGAGGTCGGCGCCGGCGACGATCGCCGTGGGGGCGTGGTCGGTGATGAGGCGGGTGGCGGTGCGGAATCCGGAGGCGTAGGTGAAGTCGCAGGACGCGACGAGGTGTTCGTCGACCTTGAGGCCGGCCAGGCGCATCGCGTCCTCGTAGCCCTGGAAGCGGACGGAGGTGCTCTCCAGGTCCTCGTCGCCGCGCAGGTAGGCGATGCGGGTGTGGCCGAGGTCGATGAGGTGCTGGGTGCCGGCGCGCATGCCGTGGTAGTTGTCCACGGTCAGCCGGGGCAGCGGGACGTCCATCCGGCGGGGGTCGATGATGACGCAGGGGACGTGCTGGCGGCGCAGCAGGTCGACCGTCTCGCTCTCGAGGACGGGGGCGATCAGCAGGACGCCGTCGACGAGGCCCCGGCCCAGGAACTCGATGCGGTCCTTCTCCCGCACCGCGTCGTGGTACGAGGCGTTGACGAGCAACTCCTGTTCCGTGCTGGCGAGTTCGTCGGCGACGCCGCGCAGGATCTCCAGGCCGTACTGGCTCGTGAGGTCCAGGGCGATGAGGCCGATGAGCCCGCTGCGGCCGGCCTTGAGGTTGCGGGCGGAGACGTTGGGCCGGTAGCCGAGCCGGTCGGCGACCTCCATGACCCGGCGTCTGGTCTCCTCCGAGGCCCCCGGCCTGCCGTTGACGACGTTGGACACGGTCATCGCGGAGACACCGGCCTCCTCGGCCACCTGCGCGATGGTCACCCGCCCTGCCACGTCCCACTCCTTCGTCCGGTCCGCCCGCGTCGTAACTCTCGGGAAACTGTAACGATAAGGCGCGGTCGACACCAGAGGAATCCCCGGCGGGCAAGCGGTACACAGCATCCACAGCGGGACACTTCGGCCACGGAAAGTTACGTATAGATGTCGCGTAAGTTTTGCGTTACAGTCCCCGTCCATCGGCTCGTAACAGACGCCGCAACTCGGGCCCACCGGCTCATCCGCTCGCATCGGTCCTGTTACCCACACGGAGACAGGCAGGCCCGGTCAACCACCCCTAATCCCTTGAGACATGACAAGTCGGTGTGTGCCGACGATGGGTGAGGTATGCAATGAAGCATTCTGGGAGATACGTCGCGCTCGCCACCTCGGTCGCCGCGCTGGCCATGTCGCTGGCCGCGTGCGGCGGGGACGGCTCCGACGGCACCTCCGCGGACGGCACCGTGACGCTCCACGTGGAGGCGTGGAAGGGCGGCGGCGCGGAGCCCGCGAACGTCGCCGAGATCAACAAGGCGTTCGAGCAGGCCCACCCGAAGATCAAGGTCGACTTCGAGTACATCACCGCGAACGACACCTACACGCAGAAGCTCCAGCCCGAACTGCTGGGCGGCAAGGCCGGCGACGTCATCATGGTCGACACCGACAAGATGAAGAAGTGGGCCGCCTCCGGCTACCTCGCCGACCTCTCGAAGGAGTCCTGGTCGGGCCGGATAGCCCCCGACGCGAAGCCCTTCGCGCAGGCCGACGGCAAGACGTACGCGATGCCGATGGAGCTGATCGGCATCGGCATGTACGCCAACATGGACCTCCTGAAGAAGGCCGGGATCACCGAGGTCCCCGCCGACTGGCCGACGTTCCTCGCCGCTCTCGGCAAGCTGAAGAAGGCGGGCATCGACCCGATCTCGCTGCCCGACAAGGCGGGCTGGACCGGCAGTTCGGTGTTCCAGGCGAGCGGCTCGACGACCGTCTACCAGAAGAACAAGGCGTGGGACGCGGACTTCGCGAGCGGCAAGGCGTCCTTCGCCTCCGACTGGAAGGAGCCGCTGGACCAGCTGAAGGCGCTGGAGGCGGCCGGGTACGTCGACTGGAAGAAGGAGCTCGGGGTCGACGAGTGGGCGCAGGGCCCGCAGGACTTCAGCGCCGGCAAGAGCGCGTTCTGGTACCAGGGCGCCTGGCAGGTCTCCAACGTCGCGAAGGCCGGGTTCCCCGTGTCGTTCGCCCCCTGGCCGGGCGGCGCGGCGGGCACCAAGCCGAACGGGATGCTGTTCTCCGGGACGATGTGGGGCGTCAACTCCCAGTCCAAGCACGCCGACGCGGCCCGCGCGTACGTCGACTTCTGGTCGCAGAGCGCGAACCTCGCGAAGTTCCTCGAAGCCGAGCACGCCGAGTCGCCGTTCACCGGCGGGACGACCCCTGAGGCCACCGAGACGACCGCGTTCACGACGGCGTTCAAGGAGGGCCGCTACCGCATCCTGCCGTCGAACTCCTGGTACGGCGCGGCGGCCGAGACCGAGATCGGCTCGAAGATCCAGGCGTACCTGCTGGGCAAGGCGTCCGTCGCGCAGACGCTGAAGGACGTCCAGGCCGCGGCTTCCGCCAAGTAGCACCCCACCCGGCCAGCCGGGGTGCGCTCCCTCGGGACACCCCGGCCGCCTCGGGAAATGAGGAGAATCCCGTGTTCCATCGACGGCGTGCCACCATGGCCGCCTTCCTGCTGCCGGCGATCGTCGTGTACGGCACGTTCACGCTGTACCCGCTGGCCCGCGGCGTCTATCTGAGCATGACCGACAGCCTCGGCGGGCCGATCGCCAACTTCGTCGGCACCGAGCAGTACCGGGCGATGGCCGACGACCCGGACGTGACGGCCGCCCTGTGGCACACCGTGCTGTACGCGGCGGTCGTGGTGGTCGCCCAGAACGGGCTCGGCCTGCTGTTCGCGAGCATGCTGTTCCGCCGGCCGAAGGTCAGGAAGGCGCTCAGCGTGGTGCTGCTGACGCCGACGCTGGTCTCCCCGGTGATGGCCGCGTTCATCTGGTCGTACCTGTTCGCGCCCGACGGCGGCATCAACGCGATGCTCGGGCTGCTCGGCCTCGGTTCGCTGGAGCACGTCTGGCTCGGCGACACCTCGACCGCGCTGTACGCGGTGGCGGCCGTCAACATCTGGATGTTCGCGGGCTACTCCTGCGCGATCTTCCTCGCCGGGTACATGAGCGTGCCGACCGAGCTGCTGGACGCGGCGGCGGTGGACGGGGCGGGCGGCTGGCGGCGGTTCAGGAGCGTGGAGTGGCCGATGCTGGCGCCCGCGCTGACGGTGAACGTGACGCTGAGCCTGATCGGCTCGCTGAAGGTCTTCGAGTTCCCGCTCGTGCTGACCAACGGCGGCCCGGCGGGGTCCACCGAGACGCTGACGACGCTCGTCTACCGGAACGTGTTCGGCGGCGGGAAGTTCGCCCTCGGCATCGCCATCTCCGTACTCCTCCTGGTGACCGTGGTCGTCCTGTCCAGCGCCACCTCCTCACTGCTCCGCCTGCGCGAGCGACGAATCTGACGGGCGGCAACCATGACCTCGACCTCTCTCCCCAGCCCCTGGCGGCGGGCCCTGTCCAGTGCGGGAACGATTCTGCTCTGCCTCGGCGTGCTGGTGTTCGTCCTGCCGTTCCTGTTCACGATCGTCACCTCGCTGCGGACGGCCGCCGACGTGGCGCGGGCGCCGCTCGGCATCCCCCACTCCTTCACCTTCAAGAACTTCTCGGACGCGTTCAGCCAGATCCACTACGGCCGCAGCGCCCTCAACACCCTGCTCATCACCGGGCTCTCCTGCCTGAGCATCACCGTGATCGGCTCGCTGGCGAGCTATCCGCTGGCGCGGATCACGCGCGGCTGGTCGGCGTGGGTGTACCGGCTGTTCATCCTGGGCACGTCGGTGCCGGTGTTCGTGGTCGTCGCGCCGCTGTACCTGCTGATGCGGGACATGAACCTGCTGGACAGCTACGCGGGCGTCGTCCTCGTCTACACGGCGATGTTCCTGCCGGTGGCGGTGTTCTTCTACACCAGTTTCATCCGCTCGATCCCGGCGGATCTGGAGGAGGCCGCCGCGCTGGACGGCTGCGGCGCGCTGCGCACCTTCTTCACGATCATCCTCCCGCTGCTGCGGCCGATCACCAGCACGCTGCTCACGTTCGTCTCGCTCCAGGTCTGGAACGACCTGCTGGTCCCGCTGGTGTTCCTCCAGGACCCGGACAAGCGGACGGTCATGGTGAACGCGTACTCGTTCATCGACCCGCACACCGTGCAGCCGACGACCCTGTTCCCGGCCGCGCTGCTCGGGGTGGCGCCGCTGCTGCTGATCTTCGTCTTCCTCCAGCGCCATGTCGTCGCCGGCATGTCCGCGGGCGCCGTCAAGTCCTGACGCCTCCCCCCTGACGCTCGCCCTGTCTCTCCCCCGCCGTCCGCGCGCCGCGCCGTACGGCCGCCCCGCCGCGCCCTGACGCCCGTCCTGGAAGGACCCCCCACCGATGTACGTCGTCTCCTACTTCACCGACGCCGACGAGGCGCTGCACCTGGCCTACAGCCTCGACGGCGAGGAGTTCACGGCGGTCGACGGCGGCCGGCCCGTCCTGCGGGGCACGGTCGGCACCGGCCGGCTGCGCGACCCGTTCATCGGCGCCGGCCCCGACGGACTGTTCCACCTGCTGGCCACCGACGGCTGGACGAGCCCGTACATCGTGCACGCCACCTCGGCCGACCTGGTCCACTGGTCCGAGCAGCGGCTGATCCCCGTGATGGCCGAGGTGGACGGCGCGCAGAACGCATGGGCGCCGGAGTTCTTCCTCGACCGCGCCTCCGGGCGCTACCACCTGGTGTGGTCGTCGGTCGTCGCCCCCGGCACCTCGGCGGAGGGCCAGGACTACGAGCACGTCTCGCAGGACCACCGCATCTGGCACTGCACCACGGAGGACTTCCGTACGTTCTCGGCGCCCGCCCTGTTCTTCGACCCCGGGCACTCCGTGATCGACGCGACGGTGCGCGAGGCGGACGGCGGCGGTTTCCTCATGGCGTACAAGGACGAGCGCGGGGACAACGACCTGACGACCGCCCACAAGGACATCCACCTCACCACGTTCGACGTGCCCGGCGGGCCGTTCGCCCCGTCGCTCGGGCCCGTCTCGCCGTCGGTGGTGGAGGGGCCGTCGCTGTTCCGGCGCGACGGCGACTGGATCATGATCTTCGACCACTTCCTCGAAGGCCGGTACGGGGCGGCGCGCAGCACGGACGGCACCGAGTGGGAGCCGGTCTCCCTGGGGCTGCCGCCGGGGATGCGGCACGCGTCGGTCCTGGAGACGCCCGCCCTCCACTCGCTCACCGCGCGGTAGCGCGGCCACGGAATCCCGTGCCGCGACCCGTGGCACGGGGAATTCGATCACCCAGCAAGGAGCGTCGCGATGAAGCGTCGCAGAACGGCACGCGTTCTGGCCCTCCTCGCCGCCATGGCGGGAGCACTCCTGGTCCCGGCCCACACCGCGCTCGCGGCGGGCACCACCTACTACGTGAACTGTTCGGCCGCGAGCAACGGCACCGGCACCCAGGCGAGCCCCTGGAACTCGGTCGCCGGCGTCAACGGCACGACGTTCGGCCCCGGTGACAGCGTCCTGTTCGCCGCCGGCACCACCTGCACCGGCCAGCTCGCCCCGGGCGGCTCGGGCGCCTCCGGCAGCCCGGTCACGATGGGGTCGTACGGCACCGGCGCCAAGCCCGTCATCAACGCGAACGGCGCCACCGGTCCCGTCATCCACCTGGTGAACCAGCAGTACTGGGAGATCGGCGGCCTGGAGCTGACGAACGCCGCCTCCTCGCCCGCCTACCGCTCCGGTGTCCTCGCGGAGAACAGCTCCGGCGGCGTCCTGCACCACATCCGGGTGCACGACATGACCATCCGCAACATCAGCGGCTGGCCGGGCGGCTGGTACGCCACGAACGCGGGCGTCGGCGTCCAGACGAACCACACCACGCCGGTCTCCACGTGGGACGACGTCGTGGTGGAGAACAACACCTTCGACCACGTCGACCGGATCGCCGTCGCCGTCACCCCCGACGGGGACGGCCAGGGCACCGGCCTGACCACGGGTACGGTCATCCGCGGCAACACGATGACCTACGACGGCGCCGACGACATCCTCGTCGTGAAGAACGACGGCGCGCTGATCGACGGCAACAAGGCGGGCTACGGCGGCGCGAAGAACACCTGCCCGCCGTCCGGCCAGTACTGCAACGGGGCTTCGGCCGGCATCTGGATGTCGGGCAGCTCCAACACGGTCGTCCAGAACAACGAGGTGTACTGCCACGTCAACGGCGCGGACGGCACCGGCTACGACGTCGACTGGGGCAACCACAACACCACGTTCCAGTACAACTACAGCCACCAGAACCTGGGCGGCTTCATGCTGGTGATGCCGCCGTTCAGCATCGCCAACGAGCCGACGTCGACCGTGCCGAGCGACGGGACGGTGATCCGCTACAACATCAGCGAGAACGACGGCTCCAACGCGGGCTGCCCGGCCTCCGGGACCCCGACGCACGGCACCGGCGTCTTCCACTTCGTCGGCGGGGTGCCGAACCAGAGCGGGAGTTCGACGGCGGTCCCGCTGATCTACAACAACACCCTGTACGTCAACAAGAGCGGCCTCAACACCCCGATCCTGTACTCCCGCGCCGGTTCCAGCATCTCCGGGGCGCTGTCCTTCAAGAACAACGCGGTCTTCAACTACGGCACCGGCGGCTACTTCTCCACCACGGGTACGTCGTCCTACTCCAACAACCTCTTCTACGGCACCCACCCGTCCTCCGAGCCCGCCGACGCCGCGAAGGTGACGGCCGACCCCGAGTTCCGCAACCCCGGCGGCGGCGTCAACACCTACCAGGTCCACCCCTCCTCGCCGGTGATCCGGGCGGGCGCCGTCATCTCCTCCAACGGCGGCAAGGACGCCTACGGCAACGCCGTCTCCGCGACGGCCGCGCCCAACATCGGCGCCTACAACGGCACCGGCGGCAACCTGCTGTCCAACGCGGGCTTCGAGACGGGCGCGCTCAGCCCGTGGACGCAGGCCAGCGGCAACGCGTCGTCGGTGACCTCGACGAACGCCCGCACCGGGACGTCCGCGCTGACGACGGCGGCGAGCGGCGGGGGCGTCAACCAGGCCCTGACCGGGCTGAGCGCCAACACGACGTATCTGCTGACGGGCTGGGGCAAGGTCGCGACCTCGGGTGAGACCCTCGCGATCGGCGTGAAGGACTTCGGCGGCACGGAGACGTTCACCAACGTCGCCTCCACGTCGTACCGGCAGGCCGCGGTCCTCTTCACCACCGGTGCGTCGAGCACCTCGGCGACCGTGTACTGCTGGAAGAACGCGGGCGGGAGCGGGGCGGGTTACTGCGACGACCTCGCGGTGGAACCGCTGTCCTCGGCGGCCAACGCCGTCACCAACCCCGGGTTCGAGAGCGGTGCGCTGAGCCCGTGGGGGCAGAGCACGGGGACGGCGTCGAGCGTCGTGTCGTCGAACGCCCGCACCGGGACGTACGCGCTCCAGACGGCGCCCGCCGGGAGCGGGGCGATCCAGACGGTGAGCGGGCTGTCGTCCGCCGGGACCTACCTGGTGACCGGGTGGGCGAAGGTCGCGACCGCCGGTGAGGAAGTGGCGGTCGGGGTGAAGGACTTCGGTGGTACGGAAACGTATCTGCGGACCTCCACCACGGCCTACGCGCAGCAGCCCCTGTTCTTCACCACGGGCGCCTCCGCCACCTCGGCGGGCGTCTACTGCTACAAGAACACCGGGTCGTCGGCCGGGTACTGCGACGACTACACCCTGATCAGACTCCCCTGATCCCCTCGGCGGCGGGCCGCTCCCTCGGCCCGCCGCCCTGTCACTTGGATAAGGTCCGTCCGTCGCACCACTCCCCTGCGGGCGAAGGAACACCATGGCGCGCATCACCGGCCGGACCGTCCTCATCGTCGGCGCCTCCTCGGGCATCGGCGCGGACGTCGCCCGGCTCCTGGCCCCCGGCGGCAACCGGATCGTGCTGACGGCCCGGCGCGCCCCCGAACTCGCCTCGGTCGCGGACGAGGTCCGCGCGGCGGGCAGTTCCTGTCTCGCCCTCCCCGCCGACGCCCTCGACCCGCGGGCCGCCGCCGACGTCGTCGCGGCCACCGTCGCGCAGTACGGCGGCGTCGACGTCGCCCTGCTCAACGCGGGCCAGGGGCCGGACATGTCGATGCACGAGGTGACCGTCGCCGACGTGGCCCGCGTCACGGCCCTGAACTACGACGTCGTCGTCAACTACCTCGTCCCGCTGATCGACCGCATGAGCGGCCAGCCGGACGGCGGTCTCATCGCCCACACCAACTCCCTCGCGGGCCTGATGGGCATCCCCCGCCAGGGCCCCTACTCCGCCGCCAAGGCCGCCGCCCGCACCCTCATCGACACCGCGCGCGTCGAACTGGCGCCCCGCCGCATCCGGTTCACCTCCGTCCACCCCGGTTTCGTCGCCACCGCCCGCGTCGACGGCGACGGCCTCCCCAAGCCCTTCCAGGTCACCCAGGAGCGCGCCGCCCGGCACGTCGTCCGCGCCCTGGAGCGGGAACCGGCCCAGGCGTACTTCCCCTGGCCCACCGCGACCCTGGTCCGCGTCCTGCGCACCCTGCCCACACCGGTCTCGGCGGCGGTGCTGCGCCGGCTCGCCGCCCGCTAGGACCGCCGGCACCCATCCGACCAGCACACATCCACCTCGGCTGACCCGGGTAGACTGCATCTATATTTTGACCCCGAACGTTCCTGTCGCCCAGGGAAGGACCGCCGTGACCGGGCACCGCTCGATCGTCGACACCGAGAAGCTGGTCGCCGCCAAACTGGGCGACACCCCCATCCGGCACGAACAGATGGCGGTCGTCGCCAACATCCACCGAGCCGCGGCGGCGGTCCGCCAGCATGTCGAGAACTCCGTCCTGCGCGGCGCGGACCTCACGTGGACGGGCTTCGTCGTGCTGTGGGTGGTGTGGATTCAGGGCGAGCTGGAGACCCGGCACGTAGCCGAGGAGGCCGGCATCTCCAAGGGCACCCTCACCGGGGTCGCCCGCACGCTGGAGTCGCGGGGCCTGGTGCGGCGTACGGAACACCCCAGCGACGGCAGGCGGGTGCTCCTCGCGCTCACGCCCGAGGGCGAGACGCTGATGCGGGGCCTGTTCCCCGACTTCAACGCCGAGGAGGCGTTCGTCGCGGCCCCCCTGACACCCGAGGAGTGCGTCGCGACCGCCGACGCGCTGCGCCGGATCGTCGTCCAGGTCGAGACGCAGGGCGAACAGCGCCGGCTGGACCTCCTCGACGGCGCCGAACCGGCGCCCCGCCGCAGCGGGCGGCGCGCCAAACGCTGACCTCCTTCAGCGGCCGGAGGTAACCAAGAGCGCCGTTTCCCCCTCTTCTCAGGTGACCGACCTACTGGGGGAACGATGAACTGGTCCAGGGCCGTGGCCGTCGCAGCGGCCGGTCTCGTGCTGTGCGGGTGCACCGCGACGGCGAACAGGGCGGAGACGGCGCCGAGTCCGGAGGTCTCCGCGCACACCACGCGCAAGACCGCCGACGCCGCCCCGGTGCCCCCGGCGGACAGGCCCTCGCTGATCCTCAACGGCCAGACCGACGCCCGCCCCGGCGAGCTGGTGCACATGATGCTGTACGGGGTCGGCCGCGCGGAGGGCGGTGACACGGTCGTCGCCCGCTCGTCGGCGCTGAGCGGGCCGGTGCGGCTGCGGTGGGAGGGCGACCACTACTGGGCGCTGGGGGCGCTGCGGATGACGGACCGGCCCGGGACGTACCCGCTGACGGTCACGGTCCACGACCGGGTCGTGGCGCGCGACCGGATTCAGGTCGTACGGTCCCAGCGGCCCGTTTTCGCCCTGTCCGCGTCCCCGGACGTCACCCGCCCCGGCGAGCCGGTGTGGATCACCTTCGACGACCTGTACCCCGGCGAGAAGGGCACCGACTTCACCGTACGGTCCGCCGCGCTGGCGAAACCCGTGCGTCTCGTGCACGACGAGGACGTCGACTTCTACAACCCGCGCGCGTTCTCGGCCCGCCCGGAGCTCAAGCCGACGCTGGCGAACGGCACGTACACCTTCACGCTGTACGGTCCCGACGACCGCCGCATCGCCGAGCGGAGCTTGACGGTCCGCGCGTCCCGGCCGGGTGACCCGGACTACCGGGGCGAGGTGCGCGGGCCGGACTTCTACGAGCCCGGCCACACCTACTGGCAGGGCGATCCGCCGTACCGGGTCAGGGCGGGGCAGCAGGTCGCCGTCATGTGGCACGACCTGTCCCCGGACCCCGGCGAGGAGACCCGGCTGACCGCGACGTCCCCCGCGTTCACCGAGGTCCTCCGCCTGCGGCACGACGACAGCAAGGGCGCCGACGGCGACGACCCCCGCTTCATCGGCACGGCGACCGTCCGCCCCGGCCTGAAGCCCGGCCGCTATCCGGTGACGGTGGTCGCGCATCACGGCCGGGTGAAGAGGACGGGGTACGTGATCGTGACGGCCCGCTAGAAGCCGCTGGTCACAGGGCGGTAACGAGATGGTGCGCGAGCGAACCGGAGGGTGCTCACGCGTCCAGTGGGGGGTGTGAGCCCCCTTCCCGCCCCGGAGAAGCGCATGCCTCCGAAGCGCCCCCTGGTCCTCGTCCTCCTTCTCGCCGCCGCTCTGGCCGCCGCCCTCGCCACCGCGTACGCCACCGCGTACGCCGACCAGCCCGGCGAGACACCTGAGCCCGGGCCGGGCACGGTCGTCGTCCTCGGCGCCTCGGTCGCGGCCGGCTACCGCGCGACGCCCGGCGCCGAATGGCCCGCCCAGGTGTCCCGCCGGCTCCGGCGGGCCGGTTCCCCCGCGAGGCTCGTCAACCACAGCATCGGCGCCACCCTGCTGCTGACCGACAACGGCGAGGGCCGCCCCAGCGCGCTGAACCGTCTGAGACGCGACGCGCTCGACGTGCCCGGCGTCCGCACCGTCGTGCTGACCGACCTGATCAACGACATCCAGTGGCCCCCGCACGTCTACGACCCCCGGGTCCTCGAACGCGGCCTGGCCTCCGTCGCGTTCACGGTCCACGCCCGGGGCGTCCGGCTCGTCGTCGCCACGATCCCGCCGTACGGAGGCTTCGTCCGCCACTCGCCGGAGGGGGAACGCTGCCGGCGGGCCGTCAACGACTTCATCCGCACCAGCCGCCTCTTCGACGGTGTCCTCGACTTCGACGCCGTACTCGCGGACCCCGCCGACCCCGCCCGGCTGCGGCCCGCGTACGACTCCGGCGACCACCTCCACCCGGGCGACCGGGGGCACGACGCGCTGGCCCGGGAGGTCGATCCGCGGGTCCTCACCGGGGTTCGCACGCCCTAGCTTTTCCACGTGCGTCGAAAGGATCGCGCCGCCGCTGTCCGCGCTGGTAGGAAGGGGCCGTGGGAGATCATCTGGCCGTCACGATCCGGCGGTTGCGGTTGGGGGCGGGGCTGACTCAGGAGGCGCTGGCCGAGCGTTCGGGTGTCTCGGTGAGCACGATCCGCGGGATGGAGACCGGCAGGCGCCGCAATCCGCAGCTCGCGTCGGTGCGTCAGCTGGCGGCGGCGCTGGAGCTGCGGCCTCAGGAGCGGGACGAGCTGCTGGCGGCGGCGACCGGCGAGGAGGCGGCCCCGGTGGCGCCGGTTCCGCGCCAACTGCCCGCGGCGCCCGCGCCGTTCGTCGGCCGCGAGGACGAACTCGCCCTGCTGGACGCGGTGTCGGGTGCCGTGTCGGAGGGGGCAGCGACCGTGGTCGTGTCGACGATCGCCGGGGCCGGCGGGGCCGGCAAGTCGTGGCTGGCGCTGCACTGGGCGCACCGCAACGCGGGCCGGTTCCCGGACGGGCAGCTCTTCGTGGATCTGCGGGGGTTCAGCCCGGACGGCGAGCCGATGGACCCGGCGGTGGCCGTACGCGGTTTCCTCGACGCGCTCGGGGTGGAGCCCGACCGGGTGCCGGTCGCCGTGCACGCGCAGGCGGCGTTGTTCCGCAGTCTGGTGGCGGGCAGGCGGATGCTGCTGGTGCTCGACAACGCCGTCGACACCGCGCAGGTCGTGCCGCTGCTGCCGGGCGGCGACACCTGCGTGGTGGCGGTGACCAGCCGGAACCGGCTGCCGGGTCTGGTCACCGGGCACGGCGCGCGGGTCGTGTCCGTGGACACGCTCACGGACGCCGAGGCGCGTGAACTCCTCGTCGCGCGGCTCGGCGCGGCGCGAGTGGCCGCCGAGGCCGGGGCGGTGCGTGAACTGGTCCGGCTGTGCGGCGGGTTCCCGCTGGCGCTGAGCATCGTCGCGGGCCGCGCCCTCACCCACCCGCACCTGCCGCTGGCCGCCCTCGCCGGGGAGCTGCGCGAGGACGTCCTCGACGTCCTGGACGACGCCGACCCGGCCGCGAGTCTGCCCGCCGTGCTCTCCTCGTCCCATCGCGCGCTGAGCGCCGAGGAGGCCGAGGTGTTCGGGCTGCTCGCGCTCGCGCCCGGCCCCGACATCTCCCTGCCTGCCGCCGCGAGCCTCACCGGTCTCGGCCCGAGCCGGACCAGGTCGGTGCTGCGCCGGCTGGAGCAGTCGTCGCTGATCGGCCGGGACGCCGCCGGCCGGCACCGGATGCACGACCTGATCCGCCGGCACGCCGTCACCGCGCACACCCTGGACGACGCGGTACGCGCGGCGGCGCTGCGGCGGGTCCTCGACTTCTACACGCACACCGCGTACGCCGCCGCCCTCCTCCTCGACGCACACCGCGAACCCGTCGAACTCGCCCCGCCGGTCCCCGGCTGCGATCCGCACCCGCTGCCGGACATCCCGGCCGCGATGGACTGGTTCGACGCCGAGCACCGCACCCTGCTCGCCGCCCAGCAGGCCGCCGCGGCGCACGGCTCGTACGGCACGGCGTGGCGACTGGCCTGGGCGCTCAACGACTTCCACTACCGGCGGGGCCACCGGCACGACCAGCTCGCCGTGTGGCGGATCGCGGTGGACTCGGCGGGCCGGCTGCCCGACCCCGGCGCCCAGATCATCACCCACCGGCTGCTGGGCCGCGCATATGTCGTCCTCGGGCATCACGAGGAGGCGGTCGAGTCCCTGAACCAGGCGCTCGTGCTGAGCGAGCGGCAGGGCGACCGCGCCCTCCAGGCCCAGGCGCACTACACGCTCGCGTCGATCCAGCCGGACGGCCGCCGGGCCCTGGAGCACGCCCGGCGCGCGCTGGACCTCTACCGGGGTCTCGACCAGCCGATCGCCGAGGCCAACGCGATGAACGCCGTGGGCTGGTACGCCGCGCTCCTCGGCGACCACGACGACACCGCCCGCGAGCACTGCCGGGCCGCCCTCGCCCTCTACCTGCGCCACGGGGACGTCAACGGGCAGGCGCAGACCCTGGACAGCCTCGGCTACATCGACCACCGCGCCGGACGCCACGACGACGCCGTCCGGCACTACGGCCGGGCCCTCGCGCTGTACCGCGATCTCGACAACGCCTACGAGACGGCCGAGACGCTCGACCGGCTCGGCCACCCGCACGCGGCGCTGGGCCGGTACGAGGAGGCGCGCGCGGTGTGGCGGGAGGCGCGTGACCTGTACCGGAGCCAGGGCCGTGCCGAGGAGGCGGACGAGGTGGAGGGGCGGCTCGGCGGGCTCGGTGACGACCGGTCACAGGTGGACGGCCGGTGACCTGTTCGCCCGTACGCCCCCTCCGACAGGCTGGTTCGCGAAGGCCCGGCGGGTGTCCGGCGGGCCGGAACCGACCAAAGGAGCCTTCGGGCTCCGACGAGGGGAACACAGGACGATGCGCTTCAACACGAGGGTCGCGGCCACGGTCTCGGCGCTGACGATGACCACGGGACTGCTGGCCATGTCGGGGGCGACCACCGCCAGCGCGGCGGACGGATGCAGCACCGGTGTGGTGACGGGGACCGCCAGGTCGGCCACCGGCGCCCGGGGCCAGCTCTTCGAGCTGCGGTACAACGGCTCCGGCACCAACACCTGCGCCTGGGGCCGGGTCACCAACGGCTCCCCCGGCATGCACGTCTGGGTCGACCGCAGCAGCGACGGCGGCCGTACCTGGGAGCCGCAGCTCGGCTGGCGTGAGATCGCCTCGGGCACCAGCGTCTACACCGAGGCGTGGCGCGACCGCAACGGCCAGCTGATGCGGGCCTGCGGCGACTCGGGCTACAACACGGCGATCACCTGCACGGGCTGGTACTGAGTTCCGTCGCCCGTGCCGGCCGCCACGGTCGGCACGGGCGCTCCCCGCTGCCCGGTATCTCGGGCTCAGAAGGCTCAGAAGGCTCAGAAGGGGAAGTCCCGCGGCTCGCCCCGCAGAGTGATCCAGCGGAGTTCCGTGAACTCGTCGGCCGCGAAGCCCGTGCCGAACCGTCCCCAGCCGCTGTCCTTGGCGCCGCCGAAGGGCATGGTGGGTTCGTCGTTGACCGGCTGGTCGTTGACATGGACCATGCCCGCTTCGAGGCGGCGCGCGATGTCCAGTCCTCGGTGCAGGTCGCTCGTGAGCACTCCTGCGGTGAGTCCGAAGCGTGACGCGTTCGCGCGCGCGACCGCCTCGTCGGCGTCCTCGACCGTCTCCAGGACGACGACCGGGCCGAAGGTCTCCTCGAAGGCGAGTTCGGCGTGGTCGGGGACGTCGGTCAGGACGGTCGGCGGATAGCACGGCGGCTCGGCCGCTCCCCCGGTCAGCAGGCGGGCGCCCAGCGATACGGCCTCCTCCACCCGGCGCTCCAGCAGGGACAGCGCCCACTGGTTGATCACCGGTCCGACCACGGTGCGCGGATCGTTCGGGTCCCCGACGGGCAGCGCCGACGCCTTCTCGGTGAAGCGGCGGGTGAACTCCTGCGCGACGGGCCGCTCGACGTAGATGCGGCGGGCGCACATGCAGACCTGCCCCTGGTGCACGAACGCGCCGTAGACCGCGGCGTCGACCGCGTAGGACAGGTCGGCGTCGGCGAGGACGAGGAGCGGGTTGTGGCCGCTGAGCTGGAGGACGGCGCGTTTGAGGTGGCGGCCCGCGCTCTCGGCGAGGCGGCGGCCGGTGGGTGTGGAGCCGGTGAAGTTGACGCGGCGCACGGCGGGGTGGGAGATGAGCGCGTCGGCCACGGCGCCGGCGTCCCCGGGCGCGTGGGTGACGACGTTGAGGACGCCCGGGGGGAGCCCGGCCTCGGTGAAGATCTCCGCCCACAGGGTGCCGCCGGTGACGGGGGACTCCTCGGAGGGTTTGAGGACCACCGTGTTCCCCAGGGCGAGCGGGCCGACGACGCTGCGGCCGGACAGGACCAGGGAGGCGTTCCAGGGGGCGATGGCCGCGACGACGCCGACCGGCTGCCGTACGGCGAGGGCGCGGGTGCCGGGGACGTCGGAGGGCAGGACCTGTCCGACGGCCGTGTAGGGGAGTCCGGCCGCCTGCCGCAGCAGTGAGACGCCGAAGTCCACCTGGACCGTCGCGTAGTGCCGTCCGCACCCCGTCTCCCTGGTCAGCAGGGCGATGACCTCCTCGCGGCGGCGGTCGAGGACGTCACCGGCGCGGAGCAGGACACGCTGGCGCTCGGCCGGGGGCGCCTCGGCCCACCCGGCGAAGGCCGCCCGGGCGGCGTCCACGGCCCGGCGGGCGTCCTCGGCGTCGCCCGCGGCGGCCGTCGCCATGACGGCTCCCGTCCACGGGTCGTGGTCCGGGAACGTGCCGCCGCCCAGTGACGCGGTCCACTCGCCCCCGATGTGGTGACGCACCGTCATCGGCGTGTCCGGTCGGTGCGCCGCCGCCGTCTCGGGGCCGGGATCGTTCACCTGGTCGGGTCTCCCTGCGTCGGCGGGCAGGGGGTGCTCCCTGTCGCCGCAGATGCTAATCGACCGCCGCGCTGCTCACGCTTTCGCGATGCCACCACTTTTGTCGCCGCTGCAACCAATCCGCTGTCCCGGAAGGAACGGATTACGCACGCACATGTCCCGATAGCGGAGGCTCTCAGTGAAGGAAGCAGTTCATATCGGCAGAAATCCATCAGCCGGGCCTGATCTGCAAGATCTGGTCGGCCGGGTGGCCCTGGGCGACGAGGAGGCGTTCGCCGGCGTGTACGACGCCGTCGCGGGCGGGGTCCTGGGGGTCGTGCGGGCCGTGGTGCGGGACCGGGCGCAGTCGGAGGAGGTGGCGCAGGAGGTGCTGGTGGAGGTGTGGCGGACCGCTCCGCGCTACCGGCCCGACCGCGGGACGGCGATCAACTGGATTCTCACACTCGCGCACCGGCGCGCGGTGGACCGGGTGAGGTCGGTGGAGGCCGCGGTGGCACGGGAGCACAGGGCGGCCCTCCTGGACCGGGTGCGCGAGTACGACGAGGTGGTCGAGCATGTCGAGGCGCGGCTGGAGCGGGAGCAGGTGCGGCGCTGCCTGCGCACGCTGACCGAGCTCCAGCACCAGGCCGTCGACCTGGCGTACTACCGGGGGCTGACCTACCGCGAGGTGGCGGAGGCGCTGTCGCTTCCGCTGGGGACGGTGAAGACCCGGCTGCGGGACGGACTGATCCGGCTGCGTGACTGCCTGGGGGTGACCGCGTGACGACCACCGATCTGCACCGGCTGACGGGCGCCTACGCCCTCAACGCCCTGTCGGACGAGGAGAGCGCCGCGTTCGAGAGGCATCTCGACGGGTGCGAGGCGTGCGCCCAGGAGACGGTCGAACTGCGCGAGACCGCCGCCCGGCTGGGGCTCGCGGTGGCGGTGCGACCGGCCCCCGAGATGCGCACGCAGGTGCTGGACAGGATCACCACCGTCCGCCAGCAGACGTCGCGCACACCGGGTACGGCGCTTCCCGCGCGGTTCGGCCTGCGGGCGGGGACGCTGTCGCGGTGGACGCTGGCCGCCTGCCTCGCCGCCGTCACGGCGCTGGGCGGGACGGCCGTCTGGCAGCACCAGCAGGCCCAGGACGCCCGCGACCGGGCGGACCGCGCCACCCGGGCCGCCTCCGAGATCGCGGCCGTGCTGGCGGCGCCCGACGCCCGGACCCGGGCCGCCGCACTGGCCGACGGCGCCACCGGGACCGTCACGGTGTCCCGCGGCCGGGACCGGGCGGTGTTCGCGGTCTCCGGGATGGCCGCCGCGCCGCGCGGGAAGGTGTACCAGCTCTGGTTCGACGACCACGGCGCCATGCGTTCCGCCGGGCTGATGGACAGCGGCGGCCGGCAGGTCCTGCTGCTGAAGGGCGCCGTCGACGGGGCGTCGGGGATGGGCATCACGGTCGAGCCCGCCGGCGGCTCCGAGCGGCCCACCTCCGCGCCCGTCGCCCTGATGGACTTCCCGGGATGACCGATGCGGCGGGCCACTACGGCATACGGGTGCAGTCCGCCGTATCTCGTCACATGAACGGCCGTGGATTGTCCTACGGTCATGACGATCGATCTTCTGGCCTCGCACCCCATGCCGTCCCGCCCCAGCCGCCGTGACGGGAGCACGCCGCTACCGGACCCCGAGGAGCGGGTCCGGCTGCGGCGGGCGTGGTGTCTCACCGAGGGGCAGCTCGCCCAGGCGTTCGGGGTGACGGCGGCGACGGTGCGGTCGTGGGAGTCGGGCCGCACCTCGCCGACGGGTGCGCGCCGGGCCGCGTACGCCGCGTTCCTCAACGGGCTGGCCCACGGTCTGGTGCCGTCTCCCGCCGTCGCCTCCAGGGTGCGGCGGGCACGGCGTCCGGTGCCGACGCTCGTCGTCCGCACGCTGCCCGTCGCCGGGCGCCCCGGGCAGGTGGCCCGCAGGGTGCTGCCGGGGCGGGCGACGGTGACGGGCGGGCTGCCGGTCGGGCCCCGGCCGGACCCGGTCTCTCCGGGCAGGCTGCGCAGATTCCGGCTCGTCACCGTCGCGGTGGGGGTGTGGATCGCGGTGGGGCATCTGCTGGCCACCGCGCCCCCGGCGCACCTCTGACGCCGGACGGAGCGCTCAGACGCGGCCCGTGACCGTCACCGTGACCCGCGGCACGGGCCGCTCCGGCGCCAGGACCGCCACATGGCGCTGGACATCGGCGCGCACGGCACGGGCCACGTCCAGCGCCCGTGCCCGCCCGTCCACGACGACCTGGATCTCGACGTGCCAGGCGCCCCCGTCGGCCGGCAGGGTCACCCGGACTCCGGCGGGCCGGTGCGCCGGCCACGCCGCCGGGGCGCGCAGCCGGTCCGCGAGCCCCGGTCTCAGGAAGGCCACCCCGGCGACGCCTTCCGCCGCCGTGGCGATCTCCGCGACGAGGGTGGCGTGCGCGGTGCGCGTGTGGGAGGCGGTCATGACGTACGGCCTTCCTGCTCGTCGTCGGCCGGGGCGGGCACGAGGTCGGTGACCCGGATGTCCACGACCGCTATGACCATGCCCAGTTCCCGGTCCGCGGCCTCCCACAC
This sequence comes from Streptomyces sp. NPDC004539, assembly GCF_040610055.1. Lineage (NCBI taxonomy): Bacteria > Bacillati > Actinomycetota > Actinomycetes > Kitasatosporales > Streptomycetaceae > Streptomyces > Streptomyces sp. NPDC004539. Next base: position 65,312 of record NZ_JBEXLS010000017.1, read on the forward strand.
CCGCTCGCGCACCCGCTCCGCGACGTCCGGGAGGGCGGGTCCCGCCGGGGCGTGGATGTCCAGCCGGACCCCGACGGAGCCGTCGTCGCCGGCGGACAGCAGCCGGCAGGAGCCGGCCCGCACTCCGGGCACGGTCTCGGCCGCCGCGCGTACCGCGCGGGCCGCGACCGCTTCCATGATCCACAGGTCCTCGGCGGGCTCGCCGAGCGGCAGGGGGCGGCCGGGGCGCAGTTCGAGGCGGACCACGTCCATGATCCGCCGACTCAGCGGCTCCGTGTCGTGGACGGCGTCCCGGGTCTCCTGGCGCAGGACGCGCACCGCCGACTCCAGGCGGTCGAGTTCGCGGACGGCCTCGCGGCAGTGCGGGCAGGACCTCGGGTGGGTGTCGTCGGACGGGTGCTCCCAGGCGTCCCACGCCCGCGACAGCGACCGCCCGCAGGGCAGGGGTTCGTCGTCGGGGTCGAAGGCGCTGTTCGGAGCGTCGGAGTGGGCGTTCATCGCCAGGCCCCCATTGCTTGTGTCAGACATCGGCGTGCGCGGAAGACCCGGGCGCGGACGGCCTCCTGGCTGATGCCGACCGAGTCCGCGACGAATTCGTAGGAGTGGCCGTCCAGTTCCCGCAGCACCCAGCATGCGCGCTGTTCGGGCGAGAGCAGGTCGAGGGCCGCCCGCAGTTCCCGGACGGCGTCGCGGGCCTCGGCGATCCGGGCCGGGGACGTGCTGTGCTCGGCCGCGGGCGGGTCACCGGCCGCCTCCAGCGGGGCCACCGGTCGGCGGGCCCGCAGGACGTTCATGCAGCGGTTGGTGACGATCCGGTACATCCAGGTGTGGAAGGAGGAGAGCCGCTGGAACTCCGGCAGCCTCCGCCAGGCGCTGATGAAGGCTTCCTGCACGGCGTCCTCCGCCTCGCTCGGGGTGCCGAGCAGGCTCATGGCCAGCCGGGTCAGCGACGGCGCGTGACGCTGCACGAGCAGCGCGAAGGCGTCCTCGTCCCCCTCTGCGGCACGGACGGTCAGCAGATCGTCCTCCGTGCTGTCCGCGTCGTCCCTGCTGTCCGGTGGTGCGCTCGGTGTGCGGGCCCCCGCCACTGGGCGGCTCCTCTCGTCCGGTCTCCTGAGCGTTGGACACCGCCGGGCCGGTGTTGTGACGCGGTGGCGGCGATCCCCGGCGGCGTGCGCCGGAGAACAGCTCTTTCCGTCTGATCCGTAGCCGTGGGGGTGTGCGGATTGGCCGGAGGGAAATGTTCGTCCGATCGTGGGAACGACCAATCCGCCCGGCTCTCGGAACCGGATTCCCCACGTGAGCGACAACGACGAGAAACACCGCACCCGATCCGCCCCGGTGGCGCTGGGAGCCCTCGCCGGCGTGCTGGCGGGAGGCGCCGCGCTGGCGGTGTCGGAGCTGGTGGCCGGGGTGGTCCGGCCTCAGGCGGGACCCGTCGTGGCGGTCGGTGGCGCGGTGATCGACCGTACGCCGGCCGCCGTGAAGGACTGGGCGATCCGGCATTTCGGCACCCACGACAAACTCGTGCTCCAGCTCGGGATTCTCGCCGTACTGACCGTCTTCGCCCTGCTGTTGGGGATGGCCGCCTCGCGTTTCCGCCGGGCCGCGGCCGGCGGTGTCCTGCTGTTCGGCGTGGCCGGTGTGGCCGCGGCGACGAGCCGGCCCGACACGGCCGGTGTGGTCGACGCCCTGCCCTCGGCGGCGGGCGCGGTCGCCGGAGCCGCGCTCCTGTACACCCTCGCGGGCCGCCTCACGCCGCGCGGGCCCACCCCCGCCGAGGACGGTGCCCCGTCCACGGCGCCCTCCTGGGACCGGCGAGGGTTCGTGATCACGGCGACGGCGGCGGCTGCCGCGTCGGCCGGCGCCGTCGCCCTGGGCCGGTCACTTGGCGCGTCCCAGGGGCGCGGCGCGGTCGCCTCCCGCCGCGAGGTGGTGCTCCCCGCACCCGCCTCGCCCGCCGCGCCCGTACCGAAGGGCGCACAGCTGCGGATCGCCGGGGTCTCCGCCTTCACCACGCCCAACAGCGCCTTCTACCGCGTGGACACCGCCCTGGTGGTTCCGAAGGTCGACGCCACCACCTGGCGGCTGCGCATCCACGGCAAGGGCGTCACCCGGCCGCTGACCCTCACCTACGACGACCTCCTGCGCCGCGAGCTGGTCGAACGCGACATCACCCTGACCTGCGTCTCCAACGAGGTCGGCGGGCCGTACGTCGGCAACGCGCGCTGGATCGGCGTACGCCTGGCCGATCTGCTGGCCGAATGCGGGGTCAGGCCCCCGTCGGCCGGCGGACCGGCGGACCAGCTGGTGGCGCGCTCGGTGGACGGCATGACCATCGGCAGCCCGGTCGAGGACCTCATGGACGGCCGTGACGCGCTGCTGGCCCTCGGCATGAACGGCGAGCCGCTCCCCTTCGACCACGGCTTCCCGGTGCGCATGGTGGTGCCCGGCCTCTACGGCTTCGTCTCCGCCTGCAAATGGATCAAGGACATCGAGCTCACCACCTTCGACGCCTACGACCCCTACTGGGTCAAGCGCGGCTGGGCCCGCAGGGCGCCCGTCAAGACGCAGTCGCGCATCGACACCCCCAAGCCGTTCGCCCGCCCGAAGGCCGGCACCGTCATGGTCGCCGGGGTGGCGTGGGCCCAGCACCGCGGCATCGACAAGGTCGAGATCCGCGTCGACGACGGTCCCTGGCAAGAGGCCCGGCTCGCCGCCGAGGACACCGTCGACACCTGGCGCCAGTGGTCCTTCCCCTGGCAGGCGACCCCGGGCGGCCACACCCTCACCGTGCGCGCCACCGACCGCACCGGCGCGGTGCAGACCGACCGGCGCACCCGCACGATCCCCGACGGCGCCGACGGACGGCACTCCGTGGTCGTGACCGTCGACTGATCCCCCAAGACCATCTCTCCCCCTTTTTCCCCGAGAGGGCAGCGACCGCTGCCCCGAATCCCACAGGAGAACCCTCGTGAACACCCGAATCCGCCGTACCGCCGTCACCCTGGCCACCGCGGCCGTCCTGCCGCTCGCCCTGAGCGCGTGCTCCGACAACAGCGGTGACTCCGCCGCGTCGGACTCCACGCCCAAGGCGGCGGCCTCGGCCTCCGCGACCGACGACGGCATGACCGGCTCCACCGGCACCGCCATGGACAAGCCGTTCGGTCCCGCCTGTTCCGCCGTCCCCGCGAGCGGAGCCGGTTCCTTCGACGGCATGGCCCAGGACCCGGTCGCCACGGCCGCCTCCAACAACCCGGCCCTGTCCACCCTCGTGGCGGCGGTGAAGAAGGCCGGACTGGTCGACACCCTCAACAACGCCCAGGACATCACCGTGTTCGCTCCCACGAACGACGCCTTCGCCAAGATCCCGAAGGCCACCCTGGACAAGGTCCTCAACGACAAGGCCCAGCTGACGAAGATCCTCACCTACCACGTCGTCGGCCAGAAGCTCACGCCGAAGGACCTGGAGAACGGCTCCTTCGAAACCCTGGAGAAGGGGAAGCTCACCACCTCGGGCTCCGGCGAGTCCTACACCGTCAACGGCTCCGCCAAGGTGGTCTGCGGCGACGTCAGGACCGCCAACGCGAACGTCTACATCATCGACAGCGTCCTCATGCCCACCAGCTGACCCACCCCGCCCCCGCCGGACACCGCACAGCGGTGTCCGGCGGGTTCTCGAAGATTTCACGGAGAGCCGCGTCACAGGAACGACCGGTGCGGGTCCAAGGAAGTGACAGCGACTCAGACAGCGACAGAGAGGCACGCGAGATGACCACGCAGACCGCACCCACCGCCAAGGCCGTTTCCACGCCGCGCACGGGCGGACCGGCCCCCAGCACAACGGCCGTGTCCGGAGGCACGTCGGGAGCGGACCAGCCGGCCGCCGACCGGGGCCGCACATCGATCGCCGACGTGGTCGTCGTGAAGGTGGCGGGCATCGCGGCCCGGGAGATCCCCGGTGTGTACGACATGGGCGGCGGCCTCTCCCGCACCATCGGGGCCGTGCGCGACCGCGTCCCCGGCGGCCGGCCCAACGTGGGCCGGGGCGTGAAGGTCGAGGTGGGCGAGCGGCAGACAGCCATCGACCTGGACCTGGTCGTCGAGTACGGCGTGCCCGTCATGGACGTGGCCCGCGACGTCCGCGAGAACGTGATCTCGGCGGTGGAACGCATCACCGGGCTGGAGGTCGTCGAGGTCAACGTCACGGTCAACGACGTACGGCTGCCCGACGACGAGCCCGAGACCACGGCCGAGACCCGCGTGGCCTGACGGCGTCCGGAACCAGGTGAGAGGCGTATCGGTATGAGCACCCCCTGCACGGGGATGATCGCGGGCATGGCCCTGGCGTTCGCCGGCTTCTTCGGCGGGTTCGGCGCCTTCCTGCTCGTAGCCGCGCTCGGCGGCCTGGGCTGGGCGCTGGGCCGCTGGGCCGAGGGCGGCGGCAGCCTCCAGGACGTGCGGGACGCGTTCGAGCGGAGCCGTCGGTGACCGCCCCGGCCCGGCGGGGCACCACCACCGTCTCGGAACGGGCGGTGCGCAGGATCGCCGAGCAGGCGGCCGTCGAGGCCCTGCCCGGCGCGCACCAGGACCGCGCGAGCGGAGCGGCGGCCACCGTACGGGGCCGACGGGCCGAGGTGTCCCTCAGGGTGGCGCTGCCGTATCCGGTGATGCTGGGCGACACCGTGCGGGACGTCCAGGAACAGGTGACGGAGCGCACCCGGCACCTGACGGGGCTGGAGGTGGCGACGGCACGCGTCGCCGTCACCTCGTTCACCCGGCCGCGCTCCGGCCCGCTCCCGTCGGCGGACCGCGCGGACCCGCCGGTGCCCGCGCCGCGTACGCCCCGACGCAGCTGGTCGCGGCGGCGGCTGCCGGTCGCGCTGGTCGCCTCGGTCACCGCCGCCGGGTGCGGTGCGCTCGCCCTCGACATGATCCGGGTGCACCTTTCGGGCCGTACGGCGGGCGCCTGGCGTACCGGGGCCGTGCGCTGGCTGTCGGAGCACGGGCCCGGCGATCACCTCGTCGTCGCCGCGGGCGGGCTGGGGGCGCTGGCGGGCCTGTGGCTGCTCGTGCTCGCCCTCACTCCCGGCCGGCGTCGCCGGCACACGGTGCGTGCTCCGGGGCCCGGCATCGACGCGGCCGTCGACCGGTCGGCGGTGTCCGGCCTGGTCCGTGACGCGGTGGCGGGCGTGGACGGGGTCACGGCGGTGCGGGTACGGGTGCGGGGGCGCCGGGTCACGGTCCGGGCGTCTCTCGCGTTCGGCGACCGGGCGGCTGCGCATGTCGCGGCGACGGCCGTCGCTCGTGACTGTCTGACCGCCTGCCGACTGCGCCGCACTCCTCGACTGCGCGTCGTCATGACTCCCGAACCGCTGTGGCGGCCGGTCGCGGGCCCGGACGGCGGGGGCGGGGGCGGGCGTCCTGCGGGCTCTGCGGATGCGGTTGCGGCTGCGGCTGCGGCTGCGGCTGCGATGACGCCGTCCGACGATGGGACCGCCCCGACAACCAGCTCTCGTGCGCAGGTCCGGCCGCGCGGCAAGAGGCGCACGGCGCTGCCCCGGCTCCGTCCCTCGGTGAACCGGACGGTCCTCGGTGGCATCGGCCTCGCCCTGCTGCTCGTCGGTCTCTGGCTCGCCGCGACGGAGCGGGCCGTCGCCTCCCGGCTGCCGTCCTGGTGGCCGGCGCCGCCCCCGGATTCCGTCCTGCTGGACCGGGAAGGACTGGCCCAGTTGCGCGCGCAGACCTGGTGGACGCCCACGGCGATCGCCGTCCTGGCCTCCCTGGCGGTGCTGTGCGCCTGGTGGGCTCTGGCGCAACTGCGCTCGGGCTCCGCGCGCAGGCTCTCCGTGGGCGCGCCGGGCGGAACCGTCCGCCCCCAGGCACTGGCCGAGGCCCTGGCCGCCCGGGTGGCCGCGCTGCCCGGCGTGACCCGCTGCCGTGCCCGGGTGGTGCCCCGGTCCGGTGACCGGCTGGAGGTGGGCCTGCGGGTCTGGCTGGCCTCGGACACCCCGCCCGCGTCCGTCCTGCCCAGCCTCACGGCCCTGGCGACGGAGGCCGGGGAGGTCCTGGCACCCCGCACGGCCCACACCCGGGTCCGGCTGAGCGCCGCCTCGCACCGAACCCCCCATGTCCGCTGAGGCGTTGCCGGGGGCGTCAGTCCTCCGGCGGCCCGCCTCCGTCGGCTCCCCAGGACAGGAGTGTGCGTCTCTCGCCGACCGCCGCCCGGTCGAGGACCCTGACGTACTCCTTCCTGCCGAGGAGGCGCACGAGCCGTTCCTCGCACTGGTCGCGCAGCGGTGTCATCTCCGGTGTCCCGCGCTGCGGATGGCCGACCGTGTCCCAGAAGCGCCGGGCCGCCCCGAAGGCGTAGGCGGCGGAGTGCGCCTCCCCCGCGTCCGTCAGGGAGATCGCCAGGACGTCCATCACCATGGCGATGCCGAAGGCGTCCCCGATGTGCCGTTTGGCGGCGAGCGCCGCACGGGCGTGGCGGACGGCGTCCCGCTCCCGGCGCTCCATCACGGCGATGAGGGCGAGCTGGTGGTCGAGGTAGGACCGTGTCCAGTACTCGTCCAGCGCTGTGCAGACGTCCCGTAACGCGAGCGCCTCCCGGCGGGCTTCCTCCAGCCGGCCCGAGCCGGTGAGGGCGAAGACGCGTACGAGGCGGCACAGGGCGCTCGCGGCGGTCAGGTCCTCCGGGTGGCGGGGACCGGCCGCGGGCTCGAACCGCTCGACGACGCTGGCCGCGGCCAGCGGGCGACCGCCCAGGAGATGCAGAAGCCCTTCCAGGTACGCGGCTCTCGCCCCGCCCTCGGTGTCCTCGGAGTCCGCCGCCGCTCCCCGGCACGCGGCGGCGCTCCGGCGGGCGGCGTCGTGCTCGCCCTGGAGCGTGAGAGCGATCCCGAGGCTCCACAGCCCCTGCACCCGGGCCCCGTCGTCGCGGCCGTCGTCCGGAAGGAGCGGCATCGCCCGCTCCAGGTACTGCCTGGCCTCGTACAGATAGCCGGAGCAGACCCAGAAGAAGGTGACGTACCCGATCATCTCCAGCGCGGCGGCCGGGTCGGAGACGAGGAACCGGTCGGCAGCCAGTCTGATGTCGGCGTGGAGGAAGTCGACGCGCCGGTACCAGTCGGCCTGGGCGGGACCGAACCACTCGTGGTGTGCCTGCCGGGTCTGGCTCAGTACGTGCTCGGCGTGGCGGTCCGCGGTCGTCTCCTCCTCGCCGAGTTCGGCGAGCCACATCCGGCCGTACTCCCGGACCGCGTCCAGCATCCGGTAGACGCCGTCGCGTCGGACGACCACCGACTTGTCGCACAGGGCGGTGAGGACCCGGCCGACCCTGCGCGGGGTCAGCGGTGCCGTGCCGGCGATCTGCCAGGCGGTGGTCTCGTCGAAGGGGCCGGGCAGGACGGACAGCCTGGCCCACAGCAGTCTCTCCGTCGGCGTGCACAGTTCGTGGCTCCAGCCGATCGTGGTCCGCAGCGTGCTGTGCCGGGCGGGCGCCCGGCGCTGCGGGGAGAGGGGGAGGTCCACCGCCGAGGGCGCGGAGACGCAGAGTTCTTCCAGCGGCATGATCCTCAGCTGGGCGGCGGCGAGTTCCAGGGCCAGCGGCAGGCGCTCCAGCCGTTCGCACAGGTCGGCGGCCAGGCGGCTGTCGGAGTCGTCCTTCAGCGGGCTGTCGGCCGCGGTCGCCCGGTCGGCGAACAGGGCGAGCGCGTCGTCGAGGGAGGCGGGCGGTTCGATCTCGACGACCGCCTCGCCCCGCACGCCCAGCGGTTGGCGGCTGGTGGCCACGATCCGCAGGCGGGGGCAGGCGGTCAGCAGATCACCGACCAGGTCACGGCATTCGCCGAGCAGATGCTCACAGGAGTCCAGGACCAGCAGCGTCTCGCGGTCTCCCGTCCACGCGCAGATCGCGTCGACGGGTGTGCGCGGGGTGTGGTCGGACAGGTCGAGCGCGTCCGCGACGGTGGCGGCGAGCAGTTCTCCGTTGCGCAGGGGGGACAGATCGGCCCAGGCGACACCCTCCTCGACGGTCACGTGTCCGTGGGTGACCGCGCGCTGGGCGAGGCGGGTCTTGCCCACGCCCCCCACTCCGGTGAGCGTGACCAGGCGCGACCCCGTCACGGCCGCCGCGATGAGGCCGAGCTCTTGCGAGCGGCCGATGAACGAGTTCTCCTCCTGCGGGACCGTCGTCGCCATGACCGCATTCTCCTGCACCGTCTGACGGTCTCTCGAGGAAGAGGGAAGTTCCCTCCGTCCGGTGGGGGTGTCGCTTATCCTGCGCCGGCGCGGGGGCGTCCTGTGAGCGGTCGGCTCCGGCGCGCACCACGGGGCGGCACGCGGGCACGGGCTCGGCGACCGCTGGTGGACCGTGCAGGGTTCACCAGCGGTCGCCACATGGCGCCGACGGCTGTCACGGAGTGACGTACAGCTTCGTCAGCGCCATGGCTCGGGTCCCGTCGCCGTACTCGACCATGCCGACGTACCGCTCGCCCCGGGTCGCGGACGGCCACGCCACCGTCAGTCCGCAGACCGCGGCGGGGGTGACCGGGCAGGTGGCGGGGGTGACGACGGGCACGACGGCCGGGGACGTCTGGCCGACCCTCCACAGCCGCAACGTGTACTGCTGGGTGTCGATGCCTTCCGGCATGTGCTCCTGTACGACGTAGACGTCGTAGTCTCCGGGCGGCAGGTCGACATGGTCGTCCGGGCCGGTCTGCGGACCGGGGAAGACCCTGGCGCCGTTCTCGTCGAAGGCGTAGAGAGACATCTTGCTGCCCGGCACGTGGTCCGCCGCGTACACCCCGGCGCGGGTGAAGGGGGCGCCCTCCGGGACGTGGACCGGGATCTTCGCGACGGCGTCGCCGGGTTGCGGGGCCTCCGCGATCTGCGACGGCTCCTCGCCGGTGAGCGTGCCGGTGATCTTCTCGGATTCGTACAGCTCGGCCCGCGCGGTCAGTTGCCCCGCCCAGTCCGCCCGTACGGTCACAGCGGTGGACCGTGCTCCTTCGAGGGCGATGTCGAGCGGTGCGGCAACGCGCGCGGCACGCAGGGCGACCGGGCTCGTGACCTGATGCCGACCGTAGGCGTCGTTCCAGGTCAGGGAGCCGTAGGAGAAGGCTCCGTAGGCGGCGTCGGTGCGGGTGAAGGTGACGCGGTACGTCGCCGACTCGCCCGGCCCGACGGTCAGGACCTTCGGGGTGATCTCGGCCTGGTAGCCGGGAGGTGTCCGGAGCGTGGCCCGGTAGGTGGCCGTGGCCTCGCCGACATTGGTGACGGTGCGCGTCACCGTCTGCCGGGCGGCCAGGTCACCGACCGCGATGGACGGATGGTTGAGGTCGCTGGGGTCGATGGGGCGGATGGACGCGCAGGGGTCGCCGCCGCCCTCGGCGGTCGGCCGTATCCTCAGCCCGCAGAGGTACGCGTTCCAGTCGGCGGACGTGGAGTCGTACACCAGACCGGGGTCGGCGGCGAGGGCCGCCCGGGGGGAGCCGGCTCCGTGGTCGAGCGGGGTCGCGGACTGCGCGTTCTCCCGGCCCATGGGCTTGTCCTCGTTGTCGACGGTGGTCGCCGTGGTCATCAGCGCGGACTTGACCTCCATGGGCGACCAGTCGGGGTGCAGTTGTTTCAGCAGGGCCGCGAGGCCGGCGATGTGCGGGGCCGCCATCGAGGTTCCCTCAAGGAATCCGAATCGCTCCGGCTCTCCTGACTCGTCGTCAGGCACGACGCCCGCCAGGACGAGGCGTCCCGGGGCGGCGATGTCGGGCTTGAGCAGGTCGCCTCCGCTGTAGCGGTCGGGGCCGCCGGAGGAGAACGAGGTGATCTGCGGAGCGCGGACCCGGGTGATGCCGGGGACGAACTCGCCTGTGGCCTCTGGAGTGGCGGCGTACTCCCTGATGTTCTTCCCGTCCTCCTGCGACAGGTGGACGGTGGGCACGACGTAGTCGTTCGGCAGGAAGTCCTGCGCACTGGTCGGCGTGTTCGCCACCGCCATGCCCACGCCGCCCCGGTCCGCGATCTCCCGGCCCTTGTCCCAGATGGCCACCCCGCCCCGGTCGCAGATGACGATCCGCCCCTTCGTCCTGGCGGGGTCGAGGGTGCCCGGCGCGCACAGTGCCGCCCGCGCGACGTCCGCGTCCGGTGCGCGCGCGTCGGTCGCGTCGACCAGCGCAGCCGCGCGCACCGCGGACTGCGTTCTGACGTTGGTGAAGCGGCGGCCGTCGCCCAGTACCAGCGTCGAGGTGTAGTCGGTGTCGTGGTTCTCGGCGGCGACGGTGGTGATCCACGGCGCGGTCTGGTCCACCGTGTCGGGTCCGTCGTTGCCGGCCGCCGCCGAGATGAACACCCCCGCCTTGGCGGCGTTGAACATCGCCTCCATGGACGTCGGGCTGGTGAGCGATCCGCCGATGGAGTAGTTGATGACGTCGACGCCGTCCGCCACGGCCTTGTCGATCGCCGCGGTGGTGTCCGAGTACCAGCAGCCGTCGGCGTTCCAGCATGCCTTGTACACGGCGACCCGGGCGGCCGGCGCCATGCCGCTCACCTCGCCGCGTACCCCTGAGCCGGGGAGGTCCACCGGGGTGCCGTGGTCCCCGGCGGCGGTGGTGGCGGTGTGGGTGCCGTGGCTGTTCGTGTCCCAGGGGGAAGGGACGTCCCCCTGGCTGAACCCTCGATCGCCGTTGCGGAACCACTGGGCGCCGATGAGCTTGTTGTTGCAGGTGAACCTGTGAGCGGGGTCCTCGCCCGCGTCGCAGCTGCCGTGCCACTTCTTGGCGATGGCCTCAGCGTCGGGGCGGGGTTCGGGCAGCGGGGCGAGCATCGGATTCGTCGGGTCGGCACCGGTGTCCACGACACCGACGATGATGCCCTCACCCGCGTGGTCCGGACCGCCGACTCGTGACCAGAGTCCTTTCTCACCGTTCAGGCCGAGGAAGCGCGGGACGTCGGGAGGTGGGGCTCCCTCGGCCGTGCCAATCTCGGCGTCGTGCGCGACGGGCCGGGGCCGGTCGGGTGGCAGGGGGGTGGCCTTGTCCCGGGTCAGCGCGACCACTCCGGGAACAGCGGACAGTTCTGCCGCCTGGCGCGCGGTCAGTGTCGCGGCGAATCCGTTGAACGCGTAGTTGTACTCGTAGAGCTTCTTGACGCCGGAGACCTCGGCGAGCACTCGGTCGCGGCGGGTGTCCAGGTGCCGCAGGTACGCCCGGACGGCGCTCGTGTCCGTCTTGAGCCGGGCTCCGGGGGAGGGCGCGGTGCGTGCCAGATCCTTCAGACCGCCCTGGTAGGTGGCGACCGGCGGTTCGGCGAGCTTCACCAGGTAGGTGTGCTCGCCCGTGAAGCGAGGTTTCCCGGGGAGGCCGGCGTGGGCGGGTGTCACCGCGCCGACGAGCGTGAGAGATGCGGCCAGGAGATATGAGAGGGGGGAGACCGTCATGAGACCGGCCTTGTTCGTGGGGGGAAAGTCACCTGCCCAACATGCCTTCCGTACTGGCATGAAAGTAGGGGCATTTGCTCTCAACAGGGCAGCGGATTCTCCGTCGGTAGTGGCTCGACGGGGGAAGTCAGCCGGATGCCGCGCAGCCGAGCCAGGCCGGACCACACCGCTGCGGTACGGCTCGGGTCGAAGATCGAGTGGTATCCGCCGGTGTGCCAGAAAAGTACGGGCCCTTCGATTTCTCCCTTGCGCGCCATATCGATGATTCCCGCGACCGCTTTCGCCGTGTACACCGGGTCGACCACGATTCCTTCGAGCCTCGCCATGAGGTCGATGGCCTCCATGACGCCGGCGGCGGGCTGTCCGTAGCCCTCCCCCAAGTAGTCCTCGGTCAGCTCGATGTCGGAGGCGGCGACGTGAACGGTGGGCGCGATGAGATCGGCCGCCTCCCTCGCGAGTCGGAGGTAGTTCCCCGGTACGTCGTCGTACACCTCACCGGCGACGATCACGCCGACGATGCGCGTCGGCTTCCGGCAGAGCGCTCGGCCGAGCACAAGTCCCGCATGTGTACTTCCGGCCGAGCTGGCGTGCACGATCGTGCGGATTGTCGCGCCCTGTGCCTGCATCTGCTGTTCGGCTTCGGCATAGGCACGGGCGAAACTCGCCGCGCCACGACCGGTCGCCGAGCCGATGGGCAGTCGGTGGACCCGCTCGCCGGCGGCCTCCAGTTCGCGGACGACATCTCCGGTCAGTCGGGTGAGTTCTCCCCAGGATGTGTCACCGACGAGACGGAGATCGGCGCCGAAAAGGGCGTCGAGAAAGAGATTGCCGACGGGCTCTTTCGGCTCGTCGTGGCAGAGCACAAGGGTGCATTTCATTCCGATCGCGGCTGCCGCGGCGGCAGCCGCCCGGGTGGCGTTGGAATGGCGGGAGCCCTCGGTCACGAGGTGCGTGGCTCCCAGCGCGCGTGCCTGCGCGAGTTCGGTCTCAAGCTTGCGCACCTTGTTCCCCGCGAGGCCCACCGAGCCCAGGTCGTCACGCTTGGACCAGACCTCCACGCCGAGTTCGTCGCTCAGCCGAGGCAGGAATTGCACGGGCGAGGTGAACCCCCGGAGATCGATACGCGGCAAGTCGATGAAGTGAGATTCTGCGCTCATGCCCACAGAGGCTAGAAAAGCGAGAACACATGCACAACCAGGCCATATTTCACTGTGCAGATGCAAGGCCGAGGGTCCGATCCGCAGGGTACCGTCTGTCGTATGCACAGCCTTGATGCGCTCGACGCCCGGATACTGCTCGCCCGGGACGACTCGCCCGAAGCGCCACTGATCGAGATCGCCTCCCGGCTGGGGGTGTCGCGGAACACGGTGCACGCGCGCTTGAAGCGGCTCCGCGACAGTGGGGCGCTGGGCACACCCAGCGCCTCACTCTCCCCCGGCGCGATCGGCCGGCCCCTGCTCGCCTTCATGACTCTGTCCGTGGCGCAGCAGCAGATCGACTCGGTCTACGCGGCGATCAGCGCAACTCCCGAGGTCATCGAGGTGCACACCACGACGGGAGACGCGGATCTCATGCTCCGGGTGGTCGCGCGCGACACCGCCGATCTGCACCGCATCACGCAGAGCGTGCAGTCGGCGCCCGGCGTGCAGCGCAGCAACACCTCGATCGCGACGACCGAGGTCGTCCCCCACCGAATGTCTCCCCTCTTGAACCGACTGGCGGCGGACGGTTCATGACGAGTTCCGCGTACGCTTCCCGGCCGCTGTCGGCGCACACCGGTCAAGAACGTGAGCGCACGATCCGCCTCCGGCCACGGCGGGAAGGTTCGGCGGGGTCGTCGGCGCCAACCAGGGTCAGGGAGGTCACCTGGCCGGTCACGGGGGCGCTCACGTCACCGTCGTCCGGGTCGGACTCGCGGTCGCGGCGGGCCTGCCACCGGTCGATGGCGATGTTGAGCCCCAGGCACACGACGGCCCAGCCGACGATCGTCGCCACGTGGCCGCCGAGGCCGGCGCCGTCGAAGTAGACGGCGGCGCGGACCGCGTCGACCGCGGCGGGCAGGGGCAGGACGTCGTTCAGGTCGCGGAAGACCTCGGGGACCATGTAGAGGGAGATGGCTCCGCCGGAGGCGGGGAGCCCGATCATCAGGGCGATCACCAGGACGGGAATGACGCCGGCGACGCCGAGGGTGCGGGTGAAGACCGCGGTGAACAGCGAGGTGCTGAAGATCGTGAGTGCCCCGAAACCGACCATCGCCCACCCGTGGCCGTTGATCGCGCCGATCAGGACGTCGAACAGCACCCACAGCCACACGGCCATGCCCACCGCCCAGCCCGCCATCATCGGCAGGAGCTGACGCAACCGCCTGATCTCGGGCGCGCCGCCGCGCAGTGCCGCCATGAGCAGGAAACCGGACATGATCCACGACATGGCCGCGTACATGCTGTTGCTGCCGTTGGAGTCGGAGGCGTTCAGCGGTTCGATGTCCGTCGTCTCCAGCGGAGTGCCCTGGCTCTCGGCGACCTGCTGGAACATCCCGCGCAGCGCGTTGTGCTGGCCGGCTCCGGCCGCGGACGAGGTGTAGAGCTGGGCCGCGCCCCCCTTGGTGGCGGGCAGGACGTACGCGCCGACGATCTCACGCTCGCGGATCTGGTCGGTCGCCTTGTCGAACGAGGTGCTCGGGGTCAGGGAGACGAGGTCACCCAGGCCCTGCTGGAGGCCCTCGGCCGCTTGCTCGCTCTGCTCCTGAGTGGTTCCGACGACCACGACGGGCATGTAGCGGATCTCGGGCTGGTGCAGGGCCGCGCTCATCATGCCGACGACGACGGTGAGGATGGCCAGCGGGAAGGCCGCAACGGCGAAGTACCGGAGCCGCTTGGAGCGGACCGGGCCGCCGGACATCGCGGGGCGCGGGGCGTCGGGGTCGCCGGGCTGCGGATCGCTCGCGAGCGCGGTCCCCTTGCGGTGCTCCAGCAGGAAGGCCAGCGCGAGGGCGGCGGCCATCCAGAGGGCGAGTGTGAGCAGGTGGCCGCCCACTCCTCGGCCGCCGAAGTAGACGACCGACCGGAGGGCCTCACCCGCGGCCGGCAACGGCAGCACGTCGTGCAGGAAACCGAAGAAGCCGGGCATCGAGTGGATCGGTGTGGCGAGGTTCGAGGAAGGTACGCCGAACACGACCCACAGCAGCATGCCGGGCAGCAGCGCCAGCCCGCCCAGGACTCTGGCCAGCAGCAGCTGGCCGATCCCCACGGCTCCGGTCGCCAGCAGGCCGATACCCACGAACGCCGGGTAGTGGCCGTCGACCGCTCCGACCATCGGCCCCAGAATCAGCCATGTCACGCTGCTGGTCAGTACTGCCCAGCCGGCCAGCAGTGGCAGGAACCTGCGCAGGGCGAGCAGGTGGGGCGCCGCCGTCATCATGCCGCTCAGGGGGACGTACCCGACCATGATCATGCCGATCGCGGCGAGCAGTACGGCTATGCCCGCGCTGTCTCCGGCGGGCAGCGGCGCGATGTCCTGGTTCTTGGTCGTCCAGTCGTGGCCCGCCGCCACCGGGGCCAGGATCTGCTTGACCGTTCCGGCCTGCGAGGCCCCGGCGGCCTGCGCGGTGTAGACGGTCGCCTCCGTGGAGCCGTCCGCGGGAATCAGCAGGACACCGGCGACGTCACGGTCCTTGAGCAGGTCCAGTGCCTCCCCGCGGTCGGTGACCAGCCGGGGAGCCGCCGCGCCGTCCCGCACGGACTTCAGATCGTCGACGACGGACACGGCCACGGGCCCCGAGCCGACCACGGCGACCGGCATGTCCCGGGTCTTCGGTGAGTGCATGGTGCCCATGTAGGTCGCGTACATCATCGTGACCATGAGGAAGGGGATGAGGAAGAGAAAGACGCGTTTGACGATCTCTCGCTTCCGGTCCGCTTCGGTCTGGTCCGGCTCGCGCCCGGTCAGCTCGGCGACGGGGGGCGGTGCTTCCATGACGTGCTCCTGATGGGCGTGGGGGCCACAAGGTCGGGCGATGCGCATAGTGCACATCGATGGCATCGTACGACTGGATTGCAGTATGCACAACGATGACATGATGCTACCCGCGCGTATGATGCACAGAGGAACCCGCATCCGGATGGGCTCGGTGCGCTCATTCCGGGCACGGAACAGAGGAGGCACGAGTGGACGCGCGGCAGGGTCAGCGGATGGAACGGGAACTGCTCATCTTGATGCGGCACATGACCATGGCCGGTCCCCGTGGACCGGGCAAGCACGCGGGGCTGGACCGCAGCGCGTACGTTCTGCTCAGCCGGCTCGAGGCACAGGGCCCCATGTCGATCCCCGACCTCGTCGAGGCGTTCGGCCTCGCGTCGTCCACCCTCAACCGCCAGACGACCGCCCTCCTCAAGAACGGCCTGGTCGAGCGTACGGTCGATCCCAACGGCAGCATCGTGCACAAGTTCCGTGTCACGCAGGAGGGAATCGACCGCCTCACGGCGGAGCGGGACAGAACGGCGTCCGGGCTGGCCGAGACCCTCGGTGACTGGACGTCCGAGAGGCTCGAACGCTTCATCGCCGATCTGGAGCAGTTCAACACCGACATCGAGTCGATGACGGGCCGCCCGTGGCCGCGCACGGGCCGCGCGCCGCGCTGAGCCGACCGGCGGGCATCCGTGTGAAGCACTGTCACGTCGCGCAGCGGTGACGTGACAGCCACCGGCAGATCCACCGGCCGCGCGCGGGGGCTGCCCGAGTGCCCCAGGGCGAACGCGGACGGTACGACGGTAGGAGAAGCCGGCCCCACATTCGCTTCCCCGGTACCGCCAGGGCATGGATTTCCGCACCTAGCATCGGACCCGGCTCAGCGAGCCCCGTCCCGTCCTCGCCACTCGTCCCGTACTCCCGCTGGGAGTACCTCCGTGGCCCCCTTTCCCCTCAGGCTCGGCCTGTTCCTCGGTGACGTGGGGCTCGTGAGGCCCGCCTGAACGGCTGGGAGGTGTCCGGGACGGCGGGGCCGGGGGCGGCACACGCAGGTGGAGAGGAACAGGGTGAGCATGCAGGTCGGAGAGCGTCGAGGGGCCCGCTCGGAGGCCGGGCGCGGCCCGCGGCGGATGCCGGTGCACCGGACACGTCCGATGTACAGGTACCCGGAGGGGCTCGCGGGTGGCGGGAGGCGGGGTGGCTCGCGTCGAACGGCCCGTGCCGGTGACCCACTGCCCGAGATAGCCCGTCGCGTGGCGATCGGCAGTGTCCTGATACTCCTCGTCAGCGGCGTCGTCTCTGTCGTGGTGTGGTTCTGTGTCACGTTCGAGGCCGTGGTGACACCTGTTCTGCTGGCGCTGCTCGGTGCCGCCCTGCTCGGCCCGCTGTATCGCCGGCTGATCGCGATGGGGGTCAACAGGTCGCTCGCCGCCGGGCTGACCTGTGCCGCCGTGGTCGTGGTCATGGGCGGGTCCGCGTACATCGTGGTCACCGCCCTCATGGACACGGGTGACCAGATCATCTCCTCCCTGCGTGACGCGGCGGCGTCCCTCGGCGAGAGGTTCGAGGTGGCGGGGACCTCCCTGGACGATCTCGCCGCCAACGCGAAGGACCTGCTGTCGAAGTTCGGGGGGACAGCCGTCTCCGGCATCCTGAGCGGCGTGAGCGTGGTCGTCGAGATGACCGCTACGGGCACCCTCGCGATCCTGCTCATGTTCTTGCGTGACTCCGACCGAGCTGTCACCGCGCTGCACGCGCTCGCGCCCCGGGGCAGCGGCGAGACTTTCGAGGCCGTCGCGCGGCGGGCCTTCCGGGCGATCGAGGGCTTCATGCGCGGCACGACCGTCGTCGCCTTCATCGACGCGGTCTGCATCACCGTCCCCCTGCTCGTCCTGGACGTGCCGGGTGCGGTCGGGCTCGGGGCTCTGGTGTTCATCGGCGCGTACATCCCCTACCTCGGGGCGCTCCTGTCCGGCACGGTCGCGATCCTGGTCTCGTTCGCCGACGGCGGGCTCGGCACCGCGCTGTGGGTCCTCGGCGTCGTCCTCCTGGTGCAGCTCGTCGAGGGCAACGTGCTCCAGCCGATGATCCAGAGCCGGACGTTGCAGATGCACCCCGCCGTCGTCCTCGTGGCCCTCACCGCCGGAGCCTCGGTCGCCGGAATTCTCGGCATGCTCCTCTCCGTCCCCATGACCGCGGCGGCGTTCGGCGTGCTGTCCGAGCTGCGCGGGCGGTACCGGGCCGACGCCGGTGACGCGGAGCAAGGGGAGCGAGGGCCGTCTTCTGGCCCCCTTTCACCGATCGGGGTGCACCCCCGGAGACGTATCAGTGGCCGGCACCTCTTCAAGGGTTCGTCCGGTGGAACCCCTTGATCTCCTGAGCGGCCCGGAACATCGCACGGTCGCTCGGCTGTCGACTCGCCTGGCGGCGGTACGGCAGGCTGGTTGGAGACACCCCCGGATCGGACAGTGGCCGGCGCTTCCGCCGGTTGCGGTGCGGGGCTCCCGGCGGCTGTCGTCGCCAGCCTGGGGCTGGCCGGGTGGCACGCGCGTACGTAATGGTGCTGGAGGACAGGAGCGCGCGTACGGCGATGGTGCACGACCGGCGGGCGCGCCTCGCCGAGGCCGGGGAACGGGCGCGTATCTCCAGGGAGATGCACGACATCCTCGGTCACGCCCTCGCTGTCGTGGTCGTCCGGGCCGACGGCGCGGCAGAGCTCGCGGAGACCAAGCCGAAGCGAGGAGTCCCTGGCCAACAGGCCCCGGCACGCCGCCTCCGATACCGAGGTCCACGCCACCGTGACCACGCAGCGGCACGCCGTACATGTGCTCGTCGAGGACACGGGGCCGCCTTCCGGGGAACGGGATCGTGCCTCGGAGGGTGAGGGGCGGGGGCTTCTCGGCATCCGCCGTCGCGCCGCGCTCTACCAGGGAACGGTCACGGCGGGTCCGAACGCAAGCAGCGGCTGGAGTGTGCACGCCGTTCTGTCTCTTCCCTCGTCCGGGCCCCCGGCCCTGGTGCCGGTACCACGGTAGGACACGGGCATGCCGCATTGGGTCCCGCGGTACCGAGGTGCGGCGGCGAACCAGACCTAGATTCGGGGCGGGTCGGGGAGCCCCGGCGTTCCACGCACCACGAGGGAGAAGCCACGTGCGAGTACTGCTCATCGAAGACGATCCGGATGTCGCGAGCTGCCTGATGCGCGGTCTGGCACGGTACGGCTGTGAGCTGACGTGGGCTCCCACGGGGCGGGACGGTCTCGCGGCGGCGGTCCCGGACGTGGTGCTGCTCGACCTGGGCCTGCCGGACGTCGACGGTCTCGACGTGTGCCGGGAGCTGCGGGACCGCAGCGACGTGCCGCTCATCGTGATCAGCGGCCGGGGCAGCGCGACGGACCGGGTCGTCGGACTCGAACTGGGTGCGGACGACTATCTGGTGAAGCCGTTCCTCGTACGCGAACTCGTCGCACGCGTACGAGCGGTGCGTCGGAGAGTCGGCGGACCGGCTCCCCTGGACGCCGCCTCCCCTTCCCTCGATCGGCGAAGCGTTCCGCCCGCGCGCGACACGTACGGCCGGGTGGCTGTCGACCGGCGTGCCCACCGGGTCTTCCTCGACGGTGCCGAGGTGGCGCTGAGCCCCAAGGAGTACGCCCTGCTGGAGTATCTGACGAGACAGGCCGGGGCACTGATGACGCGTGAGTCGATCATGTCCGCGGTGTGGGACAGCAACTGGTTCGGCTCGACGAAGACGTTGGACACCCACGTGACCGCCCTGCGGAACAAACTGGGGGACGCGCTGTGCGTGGAAGCCGTGCGCGGCGTCGGTTTCCGGCTGACCGTCAGGGCGACGCCTTCGCGCGGCGAACTCCCGCGAGCGGCTCCCCCGCAGGCCACCAGGCTTCTGGGAACTTCCTGAGAGACGCCGCCGGTTCGCCCGCCTGTCTGCCGGGCCCGGCCCGTTCTCGCCCGGTCGGGTCTCAGGAACCTCTCAGAACCTCTCCGGAACTCCGCAAGGACGGCCGACAGGCTGGGCGCGTCCCGTTCCCGCAATCGAAGCGGAGTCTCCCGACATGCCTGTCACCACCTCCCAGCGCCCTCACGGGGCCACGCAGCCCCGTTCCGTGTCACCCCCGCGCGACGGCCGGTACGCGCACGCCGTCGAGGGCGCGGTGGCCGGGCTGTGCGCGGTGCTCGCCATGGTCGTCGTCTCCGCGCTCGCCCTGACCCTGCTCGACGCCGGCTCGGTTGGATCGGTGGCGGCGCTGACGGCGGCCGTCGCCGCACTGGCCGTCGGCGGCTCCTTGACGGCCGGACCGGACGCCTCGGGCGCGACGGAGTCCTCGGGTTCCGGTCTCGCGGGCCTGTTCGGCGGCGGGGGCGGGATGAGTCCGGCCATGAACGGGTCGGCGGACGTGGTGCCGCTCGGGGTGACGCTCGTCGGGGCCGTCGTCCTGTGGTTGCTGTTCTCGCGGCGGCTGCGGCACCAGCGGTTCGACGCCGGTGAACTGGCCGTGCGCGCGGCCGGGACGGGGGCGGCGGCGCTGTTCGCCCTCATGATCCTGGCGGCTCTCGCGAAGGGGACGATCACGCTTCCCGCGTCGGTGACGAACCGGGGCGAGAGCGGCGGGGGCGCGGGTGGTGGAGGTCTGGCCGGTGGCGGCGGGATGCTGGGCCGGCTGCTCGGTGGCGGCGGGGGTGCGGCGTCCGAGCCGACGCTGGCCTACCACGCGAGTGTCGGGTCGGCGGCGTTCGGCGCACTGCTGTGGGTGGCGGTGGTCCTCGGGGTGGGATGTGTGGTCAGCCGGCGGGTGCGGGTTCCGCTGGGCGGGGCGGTGGATCGCTTCCGGTCCGGGTGGGCGCCCGCGCTCGGGGCGGTCGTCCGGATGATCCTGATCGTGGGTGTGGTCGCGCTGCTGGTGGTGGGCTTCGTCGGGCTGATGGCCGGCGGACGGGGCGCGACGGCGGCGGGCGCGGCCCTGCTGGTGGCGCCGAACGCGGTGGCGGCGTTCCTGTCGCTGGGCGTGGGGGCGCCCTGGACGGAGTCGACGGAACAGGTGAAGAGCGACGGCGGCAATCCGCTGGCCGGGCTGATGAGCACGCTGGGCGGCGGGCAGCGGCCGGTGGAGCCCGACCGGCACGAGCAGCTGCGGGCGGTGTCGGTGGCCGGCTGGCCGCTGTGGCTGATCGCGCTGGTGGTGACCGGGCTCGCGCTGGTGGTCTGCGCGTACACCGCCACCCGGAACGCGGACCCGCGGCACATGCGCCCGCTGCACCCCTACCGAGGACCGCTGGCCGCTCATGTCGGCCTGGCGGAGCGGTTCGGGCTCGTCACGGCCGCCGTGTTCGGCGTGGCCTGTGTGCTGGCGGAGGCGTCCGGCCGGTTCGGCGCGAGCATGTTCGGCAGCGAGATGGGCGGCACGCGGGCGCGGTTCGACGGCAGTCTGCCGATGACCCTGGCCGGCGGGCTGATCGCCGGGTTCGTCGCGGGGATGGCCGGCAGTCTCCTTTACCGGGCGATGACGTCCGGTCCTCGTATCCTCCCTCGCAAGCCCCCCTTGGAGGTACCCGTTGACCTTCGCTGAGCAGTCCGGCGCCGCGAACCTGATGGTCGTGGACGACGAGCCGACCGTACGGGAGCTGCTGTGCGCGGCGCTGCGGCACGCGGGCTTCACCGTCACGGCCGCCGCGACCGGCGGGGAGGCGCTGGAGGGCGCCCGGACGGCCTCACCCGACCTGGTGCTGCTGGACGTGATGCTGCCCGACATGGACGGCTTCGAGGTGATCCGCCGGCTGCGGGAGGCGTACGCTCCCGCAGCCGGCGGCCGGGGCGGGCACATCCCCGTCGTGTTCCTCACGGCCCGTGACACCACCCGCGACAAGATCGACGGCCTGCACCTCGGCGGCGACGACTACGTCACGAAACCGTTCGACCTCCAGGAGCTGATCGCCCGTATCCAGGCCGTCCTGCGCCGCACCGGCGGCGACCCGGCCGCCCTGCTGCGGGTCGCCGACCTGGAACTCGACCCCGAGGGCAGGCAGGCGACCCGGGCGGGCGTGCCGGTGCGGCTGTCGCCCACCGAGTTCCGCCTGCTGCGCCACCTGATGGTCAACGCGGGCCGCACGGTCTCCAAGGCGCAGATCCTCGACCGGGTGTGGGAGTACGACTTCAGCGGGGACACCGGCATCGTCGACACGTACATCAGCTACCTGCGCCGCAAGCTCGACAACGGCGGCCCGAAGCTGATCCACACCGTGCACGGCGTCGGGTACGTGCTGCGTGGACCCCGGACATGACGCGCCCCCGGTGGACGCGTGCCTCGTTGCGCAGCCGTGTCCTGCTGATCGCCGTCGCCCTGCTCACCGTGGGGTTCACGGCGTTCAGCCTGCTCACCGGAAACGCCCTGCGCGCCTACCTGGAGCACCGCGTCGACGGCCAGCTCAGGGCGGCGGCGCAGGTGTTCTCGCTGCTGCCGCCGGTCGCGGCGGAGACCGGCGCCGACCGCACGCCTCCGCCCGGCCTCGCGAACTTCAGCACGGACGTGCTCGGCAACCCCGTCATCACGTACGTCGACGACGCCGGCGCGGTGAAGAGCAGCATCGACTCGCTGGCCGGCCCGAACCGGGACGAACGCGCGGCGGGTCCGGCACTCCCCCGGCTCACCTCGGCGGCGGTCGCCGCGCACGGCGGGCGGCCCTTCACGGTCGACAGCACACGCGGGGACGTGCGGTGGCGGGTGATCGCCGTCCCCCGAGGCACCTTGTCGGGACCCGGCAGCGTGCTGGTGTCCGTGTCCCTGGCCGAGGTGGACTCCACCGTCGACAAGATGTGGCGGATCTACGAGGTCGCCGGGCTCTGTCTGCTCGGCGCGCTGGCGGGGGCGGGCTGGTTCGCGGTCCGTTCCGGGCTGCGGCCCCTGTCGGACATCGAGCGGACCGCCGCCGAGATCGCCGGCGGCGACCTGTCCCGGCGGGTCCCCGAACAGGCGGGCCCCGGCACCGAGATCGGCCGGCTGGCCTCGGCGCTGAACGGGATGCTTGGGCAGATCGAGGCCGCGTTCGCCGCCCGCGCCGAGTCCGAGGCCCGTATGAGCCGGTTCGTCGCCGACGCCAGTCACGAACTGCGCACCCCGCTGGCCGGCATCAAGGGCCTCACCGACCTGCACCGCATGGGGGCCCTGTCCCGGCCCGGCGAGATCGACGACACCATGAACCGCATCGCCCGCGAGTCCGACCGCCTCACCCGCCTCGTCGAGGACATGCTCCTGCTCGCCCGCCTCGACGAACAGACCGCGGCCGGCCCGGAGCACCGCAACCCGACCGCACTCGATCTCGCCCCCACCGACCTGCGCACCCTCGCCGTCGACGCCCTCCACGACGTACGGGCGCTGGACCCTGCCCGCCCCGTCACCCTCACCGGCCCGGACGGCGAGGGACCGCCCTCCCCCGCCCCCGCTCTCGCCGACGAGTCCCGGCTGCGCCAGGTCGTCACCAACCTCGTCGGCAACGCCGTCACCCACACCCCGCCCGGCACAGCCGTACGCATCGGCGTCGGCACCCTCGGCGGGCACACGGTCCTCGAAGTCGCCGACCAGGGACCGGGGCTGACCGGCGACCAGCTCTCGCGGATCTTCGACCGCTTCTACCGCGCCGACGCCTCCCGCACCCGCGCCACCGGCGGCGCGGGCCTCGGCCTCGCCATCGCCCGCTCCCTCGTCACCGCCCACACGGGCCGCATCGAGGTGCACTCGGTCCCCGGACACGGCACGACGTTCCGGGTCCTGCTCCCGACGGATTCGGACAGCCACAAGGCCGATCTGCTCTGTCGGTGAGGTCGGTGAGGTCGGTGAGACCAGTCAGGTGAGTGGGGCCGGTGCGTGATGTGGCCGACAGCGCCGCGCCCCGCACGACGTTCTGCCGTGCCGCTCCGTCATGACGCCGACCGCCCGCCCCGCTTCGGCGGACGGGGCAGGAAACCGCTGGTGCGCGCCATGTACGCGGCGTAGCCGGGGCGGTCGGCCATGTGCCGTTCCAGGAGGCGTTGTCCGCTGCCCCGGGTCAGCAGCAGGCTCATCACGACCGGGGAGACGAGGGAGACGGCGGCGGCCTGCGGGGAGTCGCAGGTGAGCAGGAACAGGCCCCACCACACGCAGAAGTCGCCGAAGTAGTTGGGGTGCCGGGTCCACGCCCACAGCCCGCGGTCCATGACCGCTCCCCGGTTGGCGGGGTCGGCCTTGAACCGGGCCAGCTGGGCGTCCCCGACCGCCTCGAAGCCGAGGCCGACCGCCCACAGCGCGGCCCCGGCCCAGGCGAGGGCCGACGGCGGGGCGGGCACGTACTGGGCGGCCTGCACGGGCAGCGACACCAGCCACACCAGGGCGCCCTGGAGCAGGTACACCTTGCGCAGGGCGTAGGCATTGCGGCTGCCGGGAGCCTTGGCGAGCATCGCCTCGTAGCGCGGGTCCTCGCCGTGCCCCCGGCCCCGTCGGGCGATGTGGGCCGCGAGCCGCAGCCCCCAGAGCGCCGTCAGCGAGGTCACGAGCAGGCGGCGTCCGAGGTCTCCGTGGCCGGCGGAGGCGGCGAAGGTCACCGCGGCCACCGCGGTGAAGGCGATCCCCCAGGCCACGTCCACGATCCGGTGGACGCCGACGCGCAGCGCGACGGCGAAGGTGGCCAGCATGACGCCCAGCGCCGCGCCGGCGGACCACGCGAGGCCCTCCGCGAAGGGGCCCCATCCGAAGCCGCTGACAGGCGTCATCGGGCCGGGTCCTCCTTCGTGAACACGTACTGCTGGACGTCGAGGTAGCCGGAGCGGAATCCGGCCTCGGAGTAGGCGAGGTAGAAGGTCCACAGGCGGCGGAAGGTCGCGTCGAAGCCGAGGGCGTCGACCTCGGCGGCGCGTTCGGTGAACCGCTCCCGCCACAGGCGCAGGGTCTCGGCGTAGTGGGCGCCGAAAGCGTCCCGGCGGGTCAGGCGCAGCCCGGTGTGGTCGCGGGCGGTCTCCTCGATCGCCTGGGTCGAGGGGATGAGGCCGCCGGGGAAGACGTACTTGTGAATCCAGGTGAAGGTGGCGCGGGCGGCGAGCATGCGGTCGTGGGGCATGGTGATCGCCTGGAGCGCCACCCGGCCGCCGGGGGCGAGCCGTTCGTCGAGGGTGCGGAAGTAGTCCGGCCAGAACTCCGCGCCGACCGCCTCGATCATCTCGACGCTGACGACGGCGTCGTACTCCCCGCGTGCCTCCCGGTAGTCGCGCAGTTCGACGGAGACCCGGTCCTGAACTCCCGCCGCCCGTACGCGTTCCAGGGCCAGGGCCCGCTGCTCGGCGGAGAGGGTGAGGGAGGTGACGTGGGCGCCTCGGGCGGCGGCGCGCAGGGCCAGTTCGCCCCAGCCGGTGCCGATCTCCAGCAGCCGGGTGCCCGCGGCGACGCCGGCGAGGTCAAGGAGGCGGTCGATCTTGCGGTGCTGGGCCGCCGCCATGAGGTCCCAGCTCGCCGGGAAGCCGCGGAAGACGGCCGAGGAGTAGCTGAGGGTGTCGTCGAGGAAGAGGGCGAACAGGTCGTTGGAGAGGTCGTAGTGGCGGCTGATGTTCGCGCGGGAGCCGTCGGGGGTGTTGCGTTCGTCGTGCGGGTGCTTCAGGGCCCACAGTCCGCGCAGGCGTTGCAGCGGGGCCGGGATCAGGCCGGCCAGGTCCGCGGCGAGCACGGTGAGGACGGCGACGAGGTCGGGGGCGTCCCACTCGCCGGCCATGTAGGACTCGCCGAACCCGACCAGGCCGCCGGTGCCGACGCGGGCGTGGAAGGCCGCCGGGTCGTGCACCTCCAGCAGCGGGCCGCCGCGTCCCGTGTCGTCGCGGCCCGCGAACCGGGCCCGCACAGGCAGTCCGTCCAGGGCCCGGCGGATCAGCGCGCCGGTCACGGCGGTCCGGGGCCACGAGGAGGCGGGTACGGCGGCCACGTCCGGCCAGCGGGCGGCGTCGACGGGCGTGTCGGCGGGGCTGCGGTGGTCCGCGGTTCTCATGTCACGTTCTCCGGGGTGCGGTGGTCGTCGGGCCGGGGCTGGACGGGCAGGCCCCGCAGGTAGAGGCGGATGCCGTGGAAGCGGATCGCTGCCGAGACGGCGAGGGTGGACCAGGGGTGGCGCAGGGCGGCCCGCAGCAGGTTCGGGACGGTCGCCGGATGCCGGGTGCCGCGGACGGTGGCCGTCAGGGTGCGGGCGCCCTCGCGGTCCAGGCGTACGGTCAGGTCGAGCCGGGGGCCCGGTGTCGGCAGGCGCATGCGGTAGCGGCCGTCAACGGGGAGGAACGGCGAGACGTAGAACTCCTTGTCGGCGCCGGCCGTCCCGGTCTCGTCGGGGTGCAGGAGGTAGGCGTGCCGGCCGCCGTAGGTGTTGTGCACCTCGGCGACCACGCAGCGCGGTTCGCCGTCGGGTCCGTGGCACCAGTACAGGCTGATCGGGTTGAACACGTATCCGAAGACCCGGGCGTGGGTGAGCATCAGGACCGGCCCGCCCTCCAGGTCGACGCCGTGTCCGGCGAGGAAGGCGTCGAGGGCGGCGCGCAGGGACGGCCGGTCGCCGGTGAAGTGGTCGCGCGGGTCGAAGCGGGCCAACGGCCGCAGCGGGCGCGGCAGTCGTGGCGGCCGGTCGGGGTCGATGAGCCACATGTACGTGCGGTGGCGCAGCGTGTACCGCGACGGGGTGGTCCGTACGTGGCGGATCGTGCACGTGTACAGGGCGGCGTTCACCAGCGTGTCCCCAGCGCGGCGGCGGCCTCGACGCCGGAGCGGCAGCCGTCCTCGTGGAACCCCCACCCGTGGTAGGCGCCCGCGAACACGCAGACGTCGCGGGCGAGTTCGGGCAGCCGCTGCTGGGCGGCCACCGACTCCGGGGTGTAGACGGGGTGTTCGTAGACCATGCGGGCCAGCACCCGTCCGCTGTCGACGCGGTCCTCGCCGCCCAGGGTGACGACGAACGTCTCGGTGGCGTCGAGGCGTTGGAGCCGGTTCATGTCGTAGCTGACGCGGACGCGGTCGGCGCCCGCCGTGCAGGAGGGCATGAGGTAGTTCCAGGAGGCGCGGGCGGCGCGGGCGCGGGGCAGCAGCCGGGTGTCGGTGTGCAGGAGGGTGGTGTTGCGCGAGTAGCGGAACGCGCCGAGGACGTCCCGTTCCTGGTCGGTGGGGTCGGCGAGGAGGCGCAGCGCCTGGTCCGGGTGGACCGCGATCACCACGGCGTCGTACGACTCGGTGCGGTCGCCGGCGGTGACCTCGGCGCGGTCGGCGTGGCGGCGTACGGCCTGTACGGGGGTGCCGGTGCGGATCTCGCCGATGTGCTTGGCGAGGCGGTCGACGTAGGCGTGGGAGCCGCCGGTGACCGTGCGCCACACCGGTGAGCCGGTGACGGAGAGCAGCCCGTGGTGTTCGAGGAAGCGGAACAGGTAGGCGGCGGGGTAGCGCTGGGCGGTGACGGCGTCGCAGGACCAGACGGCCGAGACGACCGGGGTCATGAAGTGGGTGCGGAAGTAGGCGGAGAAGCCCTCCCGGTCCAGGAACTCGCCCAGGGTGAGGTCCTGTTCGCCGTCCCCGGCCAGCAGGCGCCGTGCCGCCCGGTGGAAGGCGGGCACCTCCGCGAGCAGCCTCAGGTACGCGCCGCGCAGGGCGTGGCGGGGGCGGGCGAGCAGTCCGGCGGGGCCGCGCGCTCCGGCGTACTCCAGTCCGCAGCCCTCGCACCGGACGGACATGCTCATCTCCGACTCCTGTGTGGCGACGCCGAGTTCGTCGAAGAGGCGCAGGAGGTTCGGGTAGGTGCGGCGGTTGTGCACGATGAACCCGGAGTCCACGCGGTGCACCCGCCCGTCGTACGGCGAGGTCAGCTCGTGGGTGTGCGCGTGCCCGCCGAGCCGGTCGTCGGCCTCGTACAGGGTGACGTGGCAGGTGCGCCCCAGGATGTAGGCGGCGGTCAGCCCCGCCACACCGGAGCCCACCACCGCCGTCCGCCGCACACCCGAAGCCCCTGTCGGCATCCGCTCCATCGACCGTCCTTCCGCTCCGCGTCAGCTGGGTTCCAGGCGTAATCCGGAACAGGTCGGAGGGCGGATTGGTCGGAGCGGGCGTCGGTTCCGCCGATGTGTTCCACGGCGTCTGTCACGGCAGTCGACATGGCGTTCCCGTAGGTGAAACGGGCAGGGCTACCATGCGGCATGACCCCACGGACACCGGCGTCGGCAGCCGACGAACCCGCGCCCTCCTTCTCGCAGTCTCTGGAACGCGGCCTGCTGGTGCTCTCGTCGTTCAGTGAGAACAGGCCGGTACTGGGCATCTCGGAGCTGGGCCGGGAGGTCGGGCTCAATCGCAGCACCACGTACCGGTACGTGGCGACGCTCGCGAAACTCGGCTACCTGCGGCAGGACCCGGAGTCGAGGAAGTACTCGCTCGGCCCGAAGGTCGTGGACCTCGGGTTCGCGGCGATCAACTCCATGGAGATCACCCGGGTCGCCGGGCCGTTCCTGCAAGCCCTCTCGGACGAGACCGGATACACGGTGAGCATGGCCGTGCTGGACGGCCCGGACATCGTGTTCGTCGACCGGCGCCGCAGCAGCCGTGCGGGCGCCTTCGCCCTGGGCCTGCACCTGCATGTCGGCTCCCGTCTCCCGGCCTACTGCACCTCGCTGGGCAAGGTCCTGCTCGCCCACCAGGAGCCGGCCGCGCTGCGCGACCTGATCGACCGCACGGATCTCGCCCGGCGGGGGCCTCGGACGATCACCGCGCGGGAGCAGCTCATGGTGGCGCTGGCCCGGGTCCGGCGGACCGGGCTGGCGCCCAACGACGAGGAACTCGCGCCGGGGCTGCGGTCCCTGGCCGCGCCGGTGCGGGACCGGTCCGGTGCCGTGGTGGCCGCGGTGAACGTCGCGGTGCATCTCACGGTCCGGAACGCCTCGGCCGAATCCGTCATGTCCCGTCTCGAAGCCCCTCTGCGGCGCACCGGCCTGGAGATCTCCGCACGTCTGGGCCATCGGCCTCAGGTCTGACACGGAGCCGTCGATCACGCTGTTCCAATAGCTCGAACAGCCGTCGCCGCATGCGGAACATTACGTACGCGTTTCGTTGACACGCCCTCGCAGCAGGCGCAGACTCACGCCGCCGGACGTAAATCTGTGAAAGCGAATTCACCAGGCGAACAGAGTTGTTCCCTGCGTGTGGGAGGCCGCCATGCGTGTACAAGCCGCCGTGTTCGACGAGCAGGACGGCCCGTTCCGGCTCCAGGACGTGGAGATGGACGATCCGGGCGAGGGCGAGGCCGTCGTCCGGATCGTGGCCACCGGCGTCTGCCACACCGACGGCCTGGCCCGCCACGGCGACCTCCCCTTTCCCGCGCCGGGCGTGCTCGGCCACGAGGGCGCCGGGGTCGTCGTCGCGGTGGGCGGCGGGGTGACGTCCGTGAGGGAGGGCGATCACGTCGTCATCGGCTGGCCCTGGTGCGGGGAGTGCCGCAACTGTCTGGCCGGGGAGCCGCGTTACTGTGCCCGGCTCGGGGAACTCCTCGTCGGCGGGGTCCGGCCGGGGACCGGGGCCTCGGCCCTGCGGCATCTGGACGGCGGCACGCTCCACGGACACTTCTTCGGCCAGTCGTCCTTCGCCACCCACTCCCTCACCCGGGCCAACAGCCTGGTCAAGGTCCCGCACGACGTCCCGCTCGACCTGCTCGGCCCCCTCGCCTGCGGGCTGTCCACCGGAGCCGGCGCCGTCCTCAACACCCTGCGCCCGCCCACCGGTTCCAGCCTCGTGGTGTACGGCACCGGCTCGGTGGGACTGGCGGCCGTGATGGCGGCCCGCAACAGCGGCGCGACCACGATCATCGCCGTCGACCGGCACGCCTCCCGCCTGGAGCTGGCGAGGGAACTCGGCGCCACCCACACCGTGAACGCGGCCGACACGGACCCCGTCGCCGCCGTCCACGACATCTGCGGCGGCCCCGCCGACAACGCCCTGGAGTGCACCGGCATCGTCTCCGTCGTCCGCCAGGCCGCCGACTCGGTCGGCATGCTCGGCACCTGCGCGCTCATCGGCGGCGCCCCGGCGGGAGCCGAGTTCACCCTCGACCACCTCACCACCCTGTGGGGCAAGCGTGTCGTCGGCGTCCTCGGCGGCGGCGGTCGCAGCACCGAACTCATCGGCGCGCTCATCGACCTGTACCGCCAGGGCCGCTTCCCCATGGAACGTCTCGTCTCCTGGTTCGCCTTCGACGAGCTCGAACAGGCCCTCGCCGCGTCGTACGCCGGCGACGCCATCAAGCCGATCGTCCGTATGCCCGCCTGACCGGCGCCCCCGCACACAGCCGTTCCCGTACCGAAAGAAGCCCCCGCATGACTCTCTCCCGTGACCTCCGTATCGGCGGCAAGGACGTGCCCGCCCTCTCCGGCCGCACCGCCGAGGACCTCAACCCCTACACCGGTGAGCTGTACGCGACCGTCGCCGCGGCCGGACCCGAGGACGTGACCCGGGCCGTGGACGCGGCCGACGCGGCGTTCCCCGCGTGGGCCGCCGTCACCCCGTTCGCGCGGCGCACGATCTTCCTCAAGGCCGCGGACCTCCTGGACGCCCGCGGTGAAGAGGTCGCCGAGATCATGGCCCAGGAGGCCGGCGGCACCCGGCCCTGGGCCTACTTCAACGTGGGCCTGGCCGCGAACATCCTGCGGGAGGCCGCCGCCGCGATCACCTCGCCGCGCGGCGAGGTGCTCAGCGCGCAGGAGGCGGGCGCCCTCGGTCTCGCGATACGCGAACCGCTGGGCGTGGTGGCGGCGTTCGCGCCGTGGAACGCCCCGGTCATCCTCGGGGTGCGGGCCGTCGCGGCGCCGCTCGCCGCCGGCAACACGGTCGTCGTCAAGGCGAGCGAGGACGCCCCGGTGGCCTGCGGGCTGCTCGTCGCGGACGTCCTGCACGAGGCCGGGCTGCCGGACGGCGTGCTCAACGTCGTCACCAACGACCGGGCCGACGCCGCCGAGGTCGCCGAGGCACTCATCGCCGACCCCCGGGTGCGGGCCGTCAACTTCACCGGCTCCACGGACGTGGGCCGGATCATCGGCACCCACGCGGCCCGGCACCTCAAGCCCGCCCTGCTCGAACTCGGCGGGAAGAACTCGATCATCGTCCTGGACGACGCCGACGTGGACTACGCGGTCGACGCGGCCACGTTCGGTGTCTTCATGAACGCCGGTCAGATCTGCATGTCCGGGGACCGCGTCCTGGTGCACGAGTCGCTGGCCGAGGAGTTCACCGCGAAGTTCGCCGCCAAGGTGGCCGCTCTGCCCTCGGGCGACCCCTCCGAGCCCACCACGGTGATCGGCCCCCTGGTCAGCCCGGCCGCCGCGCGACGCGTCGCGGCTCTCGTCCAGGACGCGGTCAGCCGGGGCGCCACCGTCCTCACCGGCGGCACAGCCCCGCAGGGCGCGGTCCACCCGGCGACCGTCCTCACCGGCCTCCCCCTGGACGCCGGCCTGTACGCCACGGAGGCGTTCGGCCCCGTGTGCGTGATCGACACCTTCGCCACCGACGACGAGGCCGTCGCCAAGGCCAACGACACCGACCACGGCCTGACCGCCGGTGTCATCACGGAGAACGCCACCCACGGACTCCGCGTCGCCCGGCGTGTCCGCACCGGCATCGTGCACGTCAACGACCAGTCCGTCGCCGACGAGCCGCAGGCCCCCTTCGGCGGCTCCAAGGCATCCGGCTACGGCCGCTTCGGAGGCCGCTGGGGCATCGAGGCGTTCAGCGACACCCGCTGGGTGACGATCGCGACCGAACAGGCGCACTTCCCGTTCTGATCCGGAAGGCCCGCCGGAGACCGGCCGAAGACCGCTGGTGCGCCGCGACCGCCGGGCGCGGCGCCTGACGCCGTCTCAGGAGAGCGCGTCCCCTTCGGTGAGGGCCGCGGCCCGGCTCGCCAGCGTCTCCAGCAGCAGGTCCACGGCCTCCTCGAACGAGCTGTGCCCCATGCGGTGCAGCTCGCCGCGTACGGCGGTGAGGGCGGGGAAGCCGACGGGGTCGAGCCCCTGGTAGGCGTCCAGCCAGGCGTGCCGGTCGGCCTCTCGGCGTTCGCGCGGGAGGGTGAGGAGGGCGGCGTCCATGGCGGCGTGGCCGAGGACGGTGTCGATGAAGGTGAGGTAGAGGCGGGCGGCGTCGGCGGGCGGGAACCCGGCGGACAGGAGCAGCGCGATGCCGGTCTCCACGGCGCGCATCTCGTTCTCGCGCCGGGTCACCCGGTAGGCGGTGAAGGCCGCCGCGCGGGGGTGGGCGAGGTATCCGCCGCGTACCCGCAGGGCCATCTCGCGCAGGGAGGCGACCCAGTCGTCGCCGGGGACGAAGCCGGCCATGGCGTCGCCGATGATGCGGTCGCAGACGGCGAGGAGGAGGTCGTCGGTGCCGTGGAAGTAGCGGTAGAGGGCGGTCGGGTCGCAGCCGAGGGCGATGCCGAGGCGGCGCACGCTGAGGGCCTCCGGGCCGTGCTCGCCGACCAGCCGCAGCGCGGTGTCCACGATCAGCTCCTCCGACAGCAGGACCCCGGAGCGGGTGGGCCGTCTGCGTCTGCGTTCCTGCGGTACCCGGCCGGACATGGCGGCTCCCCTCCCGCTCCGGCGGACGTCCCGCCGGGCACCGGCGAGTAAAGACGCCCCGGCGGCCTTACGTCAACAGCATTGACGCAAGGTGAGCGCCAGGTGTTCCATCACAGTCCCGCGCGGCTCTTCCACCGTCCCCTTTCGTGAGGAGCCTTTCCATGTCGTCCGCGTCCCCGCACGCCCCCGCCGCCCTGCGCCGTTCCCTCGGCGTCGTGGACGGGGTGGCCGTCGCCGCCTCCAGCACCGCCGCCACCACGAGCATCGCCATCGGCATGGGCACGATCGCCTCGGTCGTCGGCCTCCAGGGTCCGGCGCTGCTGCTCCTCGCCTTCCTGCCGGTGCTCGGCATCGCCACGGCGTACACCCGCCTGAACCGTTCGGAGCCCAACTGCGGCAACGGCTACACCTGGGTCGGCCGCTCCCTCGGCCCCTGGCCGGGCTTCCTGACCGGCTGGGTGACGGTGGCCGGTTCGGTCGTCTTCTGCGCCTACACCAGCGCGATCATGGGTTCGGTCGTCCTCGCCTTCGCGAACAAGGCGGGGCTGCGTACGGTCGCGGGGGTCGCCCTCGACCCGACCTCGATGGGGATCACGACGGCCGTGGGCCTGGTGATCCTGCTGGGCCTCGCGGCGCTCGCGGTCACCGGGATTCGCGCCGCCACCCGCTTCCAGTTCGCGCTGCTGGTGTTCGAGTACGCGGTGCTGCTGGGGTTCTGCGCCTGGGCGATGATCACCGGTGACCACGCCTTCTCCTGGTCCTGGTTCGACCCGTTCGCGATCTCCGACGGCACGGCCTTCGCGAAGGGCCTGGTCCTCGCGGTGTTCTTCTTCTGGGGCTGGGACGCGGCGTTCAGCGTCACCGAGGAGACGAAGGGCCCCGAGGACTCCTCCCGCAGCGGGCTGATCGCCCTGTTCGCGATGCTCGGCCTGTTCCTGTTCGCCTCGGTCGCCTTCCAGCGCGAGATGAGCCTGACCGAACTCATCACGAACGGCCCGCAGGCCCTGCCCTACCTGGGCGAGAAGCTGGCCTCGGAGCCGTGGGCGACCCTCCCCCTGGTCGCGCTGATGTTCTCGGCGGCGGCCTCGGTGCAGTCCACGCTCATCCCGACGGCACGCGGCCTGCTCGCGATGGGCCGCGACCGCACGATGGGCCCGGTGTGGAAGCGGGTCCACCCCCGCTACGGCACCCCGGCCGCCGGTACGGCCGTCGTCCTGGCCGTCTCCTCGGTGATCGCGCTGCTGGCCGTCGCCATCCCGAAGCTGAGCGACATGCTGCTGGCGGCCGTCAACTCCATCGGGCTCGTCGTGTCCCTCTACTACGGCCTGACCTCGCTCGCCTGCGCGGTCCGCTTCCGGACAGCCGCCCGCCGCGAGGGCTGGCGCACCGCCGTGCTCGCCGTGGGCGTTCCGGCGGTGTCCGGAGTGGCCCTGCTGGGTCTCGGCGGCTACCTCGGCTACTCGTACCTGACCATGAGCGACCACTTCGAACTGAGCCCGGACAACGGCTGGTTCATGTTCTCCCTGCCCGCGCTCATCGTCCTGTCGGGGCTGGTGATGGCGGCGGTCGCCAAGTACGGCCGGCGCTCGCCCTACTTCACGACCGGCCGGGGCACGGACGCCGAGGCGCTCACCCTGCCCATGGACAAGACCCCCGCCTGACGCCCGTCTCCCCTCATCCCGCAAGGAGTTCGTCCCATGCAGCAGTCCCCCGCCGATCTCGTCCTCACCGGCGGCCCCGTCCACACCGTCGATCCCGCGCACCCCCACGCCACGGCGGTGGCGGTCCGGGCCGGGCGGATCGTCGCGGTGGGCCACGACGAGGTGCACGCGCTCATCGGTCCGGGCACCGAGGTCGTCGACCTCGCCGGGAAGCTGCTGCTGCCCGGTTTCCAGGATGCCCACGTCCATCCGGTGGGCGCGGGCCTGGAACTGGGCCAGTGTCACCTCGCGGACACGACGGACCCCGCGGAGTACCTGCGCCGGGTCCGGGCGTACGCGGACGCGCACCCGGACGTCGAGTGGATCACGGGCGGCGGCTGGTCCCTGGAAGCGTTCCCCGGCGGCTCCCCCACCGCCGACGCGCTCGACGGCGTCGTACCCGGCAGGCCCGTGTTCCTGCCCAACCGGGATCATCACGGGGCGTGGGTCAACAGCCGGGCCCTGGAGCTGGCGGGGATCACGGCGGACACGCCGGACCCCGTGGACGGGCGGATCGAGCGGGACGGGCGGGGGCGGCCCACCGGGATGCTCCAGGAGGGCGCGGTGCATCTGGTCGGGCGGCTCGTCCCGGAGCCCACGTACGCCGAGCGGCTGGCGGCGCTGCTGCGGGCTCAGGGGGTGCTGCACGCGCACGGGGTCACCGCGTGGCAGGACGCGATCGTCGGGTCGTACGCCAACATGACCGATCCGGCGCCGGTCTACCGGGCGGCGCAGGAGCAGGGGCTGCTGACGGCGCGGGTGGTGGGCGCGTTGTGGTGGGACCGGGAGCGGGGTGCCGAGCAGATCGGTGAACTGGTCGAGCGGCGGCGGGAGTTGACGACCGAGCGGTTCCGCGCGGGCACCGTGAAGATCATGCAGGACGGGATCGCCGAGAACCGTACCGCCGCGCTCCTCGCGCCCTACCTCACCTCCTGCGGCTGTACGTCCGGGATCAGCTTCGTGGACCCGGGTGACCTGCGGAAGTACGTCACCGAGCTGGACGCCCTCGACTTCCAGGTCCACTTCCACGCGCTGGGCGACCGCGCGGTGCGGGAGGCGCTGGACGCGGTGGAGGCGGCCCGGACCGCGAACGGCCGCCGGGACACCCGGCACCATCTGGCCCACCTCCAGATCGTCCACCCGGACGACGTCCCGCGCTTCCGCGCGCTCGGCGCCGCCGCCAACCTCCAGATGCTGTGGGCGGCCCACGAACCGCAGATGGACGAGCTGACCCTGCCCCTCCTCGGCCCCGAACGCGGCGCCCGCCAGTACCCCTTCGCCGACCTCATGCACTCCGGCGCCGTGCTGGCCGCCGGCAGCGACTGGCCCGTCTCCTCCCCCGACCCCCTCCAGGCCCTCCACGTCGCCGTCAACCGCACGGCCCCCGACGCGCCCGAGGGCACCCCGGTCTTCCTCCCCGCCCAGCGCCTCCCCCTCGCCGCGGCCGTCGCCGCGTACACGGCGGGCAGCGCGTACGTGAACCGGCTGGACGCCGTCTCCGGCACGATCACCCCGGGCAAGGCGGCCGATCTGGTCGTCCTCGACCGGGACCCGTTCGCGGGAGCGCCCGAGGAGATCGCGGCGACGAGGGTCCAGCAGACGTTCGTGGAAGGGGTCCGGGTGTACGCGTCACCCGACGCCTGAGTCCGGGTCGGGGGCTCGGGGAACGCGCAGTTCGAAGCAGGCGCCGAGGGTCCGGGGGGCCAGGGTGAGGGTGCCTCCGTGGCGGTGGGCCAGGTCGCGGGCGATGGCGAGGCCGAGGCCCGTGCCGCCCTGGTCGCGGGAGCGGGCGTCGTCGAGCCGGACGAAGCGTTCGAAGACGCGCTCGGCGTCCTCGGGGGGTATGCCCGGTCCGTCGTCGTGCACCGTGAGGACGACGTGGTCCTTCTCGCCCCGGACGGTGATCTGGACGCGGTGCGCGGCGTGGCGGGCGGCGTTGTCGACGAGGTTGCGCAGGAGCCGTTCGTATTCGTCGGGGTTGCCGTGGGCGAACGCGGGTCCGGTGCTGTCGCAGCTGAGGGTCAACGGCCCGTCGGCGAGGGGGTGATGGTCCGTGAGGCGGGTCGCCAGGGCTGTGAGGTCGACGGGCTCCGTGGCGGTGGTGGGGGTGCGGGTGTCGAGGCGGGCCAGGAGGAGCAGGTCCTCGGCGAGGGCCTGGAGGCGGCGGGTCTGGCGGGCGGCGGTGGTGGCCGTCGCGGGCCAGTCGGCGCGTTCCGGGTAGGCGAGCGCGACCTCCAGGCTGGCCAGGAGGGTGGTGAGGGGGCTGCGGAGTTCGTGGGCGGCGTCCGCGACGAAGCGGCGCTGCTGGAGGGCGGCGTTGTCGAGGCGTTGCAGGGTGCTGTTGATGGTGGTGGCCAGGGCGGCGATCTCGCGCCCCGAGGCGGGGACGATGACGCGTTCGTCGCTCGCGGTGACCGAGGCGGTGAGGACACGGATCGCTTCGACCGGCCGCAACGCGATACGGACGGCGAGGTAGGTGATGGCCGCGACCAGCACGAGGATGACGAGTCCGGCCGGCCACAGGCGGCGGTCGGCGGCTTCGGTGAGCAGTTCGGTCGCTTGCGGGAGCACCATCACGTAGACCCGCAGCCGTGCGTCGGCGGTGACTCCCAGCGCGGCGGCCTTGTCGCCGCTGAGCTCTGCGGCGTCGATGTCGCAGGTCATGGCCTGCTGGGTGCCGCCCGCGGCACTGAGCGA
The DNA here is from genome assembly GCF_040610055.1 of Streptomyces sp. NPDC004539. Lineage (NCBI taxonomy): Bacteria > Bacillati > Actinomycetota > Actinomycetes > Kitasatosporales > Streptomycetaceae > Streptomyces > Streptomyces sp. NPDC004539. Next base: position 101,711 of record NZ_JBEXLS010000017.1, read on the forward strand.
GTCCTTGGCGCTGTGGTTGCGGTTCACCGGCAGGTGGACGGTGACGGGCATCTTCCAAGGGGGCTCCCCGCTCTTGGACGGGGCGGGCAGCACATGGCTGGTCTCGGGGTAGGAGGTGGCCAGGAACCCGCCCCGGGCGACAGAGGTGCGCCGGTCGGTCGCGACGACCTCGAACGGCACGGCGCTCTCCGAGGAGGGCACGACACCTCGGCTCACCTGGTCGCAGAGATAGTCCCGTTGCGCCCGAGCCTGCTCCTCGACGATGTGCGTGCTCTGGCGGCGGACGTCGTGGTGCACCCACCAGCCGGTGCCGACGAGGATGACGGCGACGGCCGAGGCGGCGGCCAGAGCCGCACGGACCCGCGTCGAACGCGGCCACCGACGCCGCTGTCTCTCAGTCGCGTTCACGGTCATCCACCAATCGGTAGCCGGTGCCCCGGACGGTCTGGAGGGACTGCCGCTCGAACGCGGCGTCCACCTTCTTGCGCAGCGCGCTCACCCGTGCCTCCACCAGGTTCGGATCGAGGGCTTCGTCGGGCCACGCGTGGTAGAGCAGATCCGCCTTGGAGACCGCCTGCCCGGCCCGGCGGGCGAGGAGTTCCAGCACGGCGAACTCCCTCGGGGTGAGGTCCACTTTCTCTCCCGCCCGGCGGCAGACTCGCCCGGCGACGTCCAGCGAGAGGTCGCCCACGGCGAGGACGGGCGGCGCGGCGGCGGCGCCCCGCCGGACCAGGGCGCGCAGCCGGGCGACGAGGACCATGTACGAGAACGGTTTGGCCAGGTAGTCGTCGGCGCCCGTGTCCAGCGCCTCCGTCTGGTCCCAGTCGCCGTCCTTCGCGGTGAGGACCAGGATGGGAGTCGCGTTGCCCTCGCGGCGCAACTGGGCGCAGACCTTGTAGCCGTTGAGGCCGGGGAGCATCAGGTCCAGGACGATCAGGGTGTATTCGCCGGTCCTCGCCATCCACAGGCCCTGCCGGCCGTCGTGGGCGAGGTCCACGCTGTAGCCCTCGGCGGTCAGGCCGGTGTGCAGGGTATGGGCGAGGTCCACCTCGTCTTCGACCACCAGGATGCGCATGCGGTGCAGCCTCGCACAGCGCCCGGCCGCCTTCCTGATCGTCCGGTCAGGTTGGATCAGCATCCGGTCAGCGGGGTCCGGGCACGCTGGCGGCGATCTTCTCGCCGCCGAAAGGGCCTGTCGCCGATGTCCGTCGATGAACGTGTTCCCGTTGTCACCAGAACGGTTTCCGCCGTCCGCCGGCCGTCGCCGGGGCCGGTCGTCGTCCTCGCGCCTCTGGTGCTGACGATCGCGCTGGGGCTCTGGGGAATCCGCCGGGAGAACACCCTGTGGGGAGACGAGGCGGTCACCTACCAGGTCGCGCGGCGGGACCTCTCGCAGATATGGCTCACCGCGCAGCACGTCGACCTCGTCCACGCCCTCCACTACGCCCTGACGCACGCGGTGTTCGAGCTGTTCGGCGCGGGACTGGTGACGTTGCGGCTGCCGTCCGTGCTGGCGATGGCCGGGGCGGCGAGCGGGGTCGCGCTCCTGGGGTGGCGCCTCGCCGGGCCCCGTGCCGGGCTGGCGGCCGGGGCGGTGTTCGCGCTGCTTCCGCAGGTGCAGAAGTACGCGCAGGAGGGGCGTTCGTACGCGCTGGTCTGCGCGTTGGTGACCTGGGCCACCTATGCGCTCGTGACCGCCGTTCCCCGTCGCGGCCGGTGGCGGTGGGTGGTCTACGGCTCTCTCATGCTGACGGCCTGTCTGCTGCACGAGTTCGCGGTCCTCGCACTGTTCGCGCACGGTGTCACGCTGGCCGTCTCGCGGGTTCCGGCGCGGGTGTGGAGGGCGTGGGTGGTGGCTGCCGGGGGTGTGGTGGCCGGACTGCTGCCGCTGGCGGTCCTCAGCGCGGGGCAGTCGGGGCAGGTGGCGTGGATCGACGGGCCGGTGCGGCTCAACCACCTGCTGGTCATGGCGGTCGTGGGGGTGGCGTGCGCCCTCGGGCTGAGGGTGCCCGGACGGCTCGTCGCGCTGGCCGTGCCGCTTCTCGTGCTGCCGGGTCTCCTGCTGTTGCTCGCCTCGCTGGTCAAGCCGCTGTTCGTCGACCGGTACGTGCTCTACAGCAACATCGGGATCGCCCTGCTGCTGGGCGCCTGGACGGACCTTCTCCAGCGGCGGTGGCTGTCTCCCCGTGTCACCTGGATCGCGGGGGTCGCCGTGCTCGCGATGCTCGTGCCGCCGAGCCTCTCACTCCGCACACCGCAGAGCCGCACCAACAACGCCACCGGCGTCGCCATGGCCGTACGCGCGGAAGGGCGTGTCGGGGACGGGCTGCTCTATCTCACCGAGCAGCACCGTATCTTGACCTCGGCCGATCCTGAGGACACGGGGTTCCTCACGGACCTCGCGCTGGCCCGGGACGGGGTTTCGTCGCACACGCTGGTGGGGGTCGAGGTGCCGGCCCGTGAGATCGCGGCCCGCATGCTGGAGTTCGATCGGATCGTCGTGGTGGGTGGGGCGGGGGGTCGTTCGGTGGGTGATGCGCGGGAGGAGGTGAAGAGGAGGACGCTGCGGGGGTGTTTCCGTGAGGAACGGGCGACCTGGGTGAGCGGGGCGCGGGTCGGTGTCTACGTCCGGGAGCAGGAGTCGGCCGCGGTGGCGCCTTCGCGTGCCCGGGGCGACGGAGTTGCCGGATCGGCGTGGGGGCGTGCAGCCGGCTCGTGTGCTCCGACGGCTCTCGACGGCTGATCGTGGGACAGGTCGGCCGGTTCACCTTGCCCGGAACCCGGTCCGGCGCTTCGGCCCGCCGTACCCGTTCACGCGCGTACGGCCCGGGTCTCGGCGGCGCTGACCTCTGTCGCCGGGGTCGGTGGCGGGCGGCGGGCCGTGTCGCTGGTCTTGACGAGGATGGCGATCAGGAGCCAGTTGGCGACCATGGAGGAGCCGCCCTGGGCGAGGAAGGGGAGGGCTTTGCCGGTGAGGGGGATGAGGCCGGTGACGCCGCCGCAGACCACGAAGACCTGGAGGACGAGCGCGGTGGCGAGACCGCCGGCGAGGAGCTTGCCGAACGGGTCGGTGACGACGAGGGCGGTGCGCAGGCCGCGTTCGGCGAGGAGGGCGTAGAGGAGGACGACGATCGTGACGCCGGTGAGGCCGAGTTCCTCGCCGACCGTGGTGAGGATGAAGTCGCTGCGCCCGGCGAAGCCGATCAGCTCGGGGTGGCCCTGGCCGAGACCGGTGCCGAGGAGGCCGCCCGAGCCGAAGCTGAACAGCGCCTGGGCGGCCTGGTCGGAGATCAGCCCCGGCGGGCGCTCGCCGGGCGGCAGGAAGATGTCCATGGGGTGGAGCCAGGCCACGACACGGCCGTGCACGTGCGGTTCGAAGGACCCGACGACGAACGCGCCGACGGCGAACATCGCGACGCCGAACACGACCCAGCTGGTGCGCTCGGTCGCGATGTACAGCATGACCACGAACAGCCCGAAGAAGATCAGCGAGGTCCCGAGGTCCCGTTCGAGGACCAGGACGAGCAGGCTCAGCAGCCACACCGCGGCGACCGGCCCGAACTGCCGCCCGCGCGGCAGGTACAGGCCCAGCAGCCGCCGTCCGGCGAGCGCGAGGGCGTCCCGGCGGAGCGTCAGGTACCCCGCGAAGAACACCACGATGACGATCTTCACGAACTCGCCGGGCTGGAAGGACAGCGGCCCGACGAAGATCCACCGCTTGGCGCCGTAGACGTCGCCGGGATAGAAGGCCGGCGCCATCAACAGGACCAGCCCGACGGCGATCGTGAGGTACGGATAGCGCTGGAGCCTGCGGTGGTCCCGCAGCAGGGCCACCGTCGCCGCGAACCCCACCACGGCGATGCCGCACCACACCAACTGCCCGGGTGCCGCCGGGGTCGCGTGCCGGTACAGCGTCCCGTAGGCGATGTCGAGGCGGTGGACGAGGACCAGCCCGAGCCCGCTGAGCAGCGTGGCCAGCGGCAGGATCAGCGGATCGGCGTGGCGCGCGAACCGTCGTACGGCGACATGGCACACCAGGGGCAGCGCGGCTGCCGCCAGGCACGTCCTCGCCAGGTCCGGCGGCAGCCGTCCGCCGACCGCGAGGGCCGTCTCCGCGTAGCCGTACGCGCAGATGGCGACGGCGGCCAGGAGCAGGAGCAGCTCCAGGTTCCGGTCGCTCAGCGAGCCCAACCGGCTTGGCGGCACTGCCGGTTCGCGCCGACTCGTCATGCCGTACCCCTCCGTCCGATCCACCGTCATGCCCCCGGTCCGGAGCACCGCCAAGATAGTCATACACTTGCGCAACAATGCAAATACACTGGTCGGGAACGGGTAAGAGGAGGGTCCGCGTGGCGGTTCACGGACGACGGCGCCGCAGGGTGTGGGCGGTGGTGGCCGGGGTGGGCGTCGTGCTGGCGCTCGCGGGCTACCTCACCGTCCGGTTCATCCGTTCACCGGTTTCCGACGGGTGCACGGCGCACGGCGCGGACGGCTCGACGGTCACCCTCGACCTGGACCAGGCGTCCCACGCCGCCACCATCGCGGCCGTGGCCCACGCGCGGGGCCTGCCGGAGCGGGCCGTCACCATCGCCCTGGCGACCGCGATCCAGGAGTCCAAACTCCGCAACCTCAGCTACGGGGACCGCGATTCGCTCGGCCTGTTCCAGCAGCGCCCGTCCCAGGGGTGGGGGACGTCCGCGCAGATCCTCGACCCCGTCCACGCGTCGGGCGAGTTCTTCGACGCGCTGGTCAGGGTGCCGGACTACCTCGGCCTGCCGGTCACGGTGGCCGCGCAGCGGGTCCAGCGCAGCGGCTATCCGGAGGCGTACGCCCGGCACGAGGGGATGGCGGCGACGCTGGCGGACGTGCTGACGGGGCGGGAGGGGCCGGGGTTGAGCTGCACGGTCGGCGGGGCCTACGACAGCGGGGCGAGCGGGGGCGGCGTCGCGACGGAGGTCGAGCGGGAGTTCGGCGGCACGCCGACTCCTCTGCCCGCCGCCGGCGGCGGTGTCACCTACTCGTTCGAGGCCGACCACGCCGCCGCGGGCTGGTCGCTCGCCCTCTGGCTGGTCTGCCACGCCACCCGACTCCACGCCGCGTCCGTGACGTTCGACGGCCACCGCTGGAGCAGCACCGCCTCCGACCGGGGCTGGACACGCACCGAGACCGGTCCCGGGCGGACCGGGACGCTGACGGTGGCTCTGAAGCGGTAGCCGGACCCCGCCATCGAGAACACTTGCCCAGTTGCGCGACCGTGCAACTATCGGGGCTGTTTCTCCGTCTCACTGGTGACAGCCCGGGACGGCACCCCCTCACCAGTCGTGCCTTCCCGCCCCTCCCCCTCCTCCCCCTCCCCCGACGAGACGAGCGAGAGCCAGCACATGCGCCATCAGCAGGAACGCGTCACCCAACGGCCCGGACCGGGAGCCATCGCGGCACTCCTGCTGGCCCCGCTGCTCCTGGGATACGGAGTGGACGCCCTGACCGGCGGCGGCCCCGGCTGGGGCGTGGTGGCCGGAGCGACGACGGGAGCCCTGCTCGCCGGCCTCGCGGCGGTACGCCGCCGCAGCCTCGGCTGGGTGGCGCCGCTCCCGGCCCTCGCCGTGGCCGGGGTCACGGCGGGCGCGGTGGCGGTGTCCGACGGTCCGCTGCCCACGCGCCTGGTGCGCTGGGCCGTCGCGGTGTTCCCGGCGATGGCGTCGGCGGAGTGCGCGGTGGCCGTCGTGGCGCTGACGGTGGCCGTGCTCCGCTCCAGGATGAACGGGAGGCGTCATGCCTGAACGCACAGGACACCGTCCACGCCCCTCCGCCTCCGGCCGCTGGCTCCCCCTCCTCCGCGCGGCGACCTGGGCAGTCTCGGCCGCCCTCCTCCTCGGCTGCGGCACCACCTGGTACGCGTACCGCTCCCTGACCCACGGGCTCACCACCTCCGACGCGCTCGACGCGGTACGCGCCAAGGCGCCCCGGCATCTCGACAACTCGGTGGACCTGCTGCTCGTCGGCCTCGACTCGCGCAAGGACATGAACGGCGACGACCTGCCCCGGCAGTTCGTGCAGACCGAACTGCACGCCGGGTCCAGCGACATCGGGTACTACAACACCAACACCCTGATCCTCATGCACATCCCCGCCGACGGCGGCAAGGTGCAGGCGTTCTCGATCCCGCGCGACGACTACGTCCGGACGCTGAACGGCGACGGCTCGGTGCAGGGCCACTTCAAGATCAAGGAGGCGTACGCCAACGCGTACACGACGGCCCACGACAGATACGCGCGGCAGGGCGTCGAGGGCGCGGACCTGGAGGCGAGGAGCCGGGAGGCAGGGCGCGAGGCGACGCTCGCCACGGTCCAGCAGTTCACCGGCGTGCCCATCGACCACTTCGCCGAGGTCAACCTCCTCGGCTTCTACGACATCGCGAAGGTCCTCCAGCCCATCACGGTCTGCCTCAGAAAGCCGGTGCGGGACCGCTATTCGGGGGCCGACTTCCCTGCGGGCGTACAGCGGTTGAACGCCCGGCAGGCGCTGGCGTTCGTCCGGCAGCGGCACGGTCTCGACGCCGGGGACCTGGACCGGACGCGCAGGCAGCAGGCGTTCATCTCGACGGTCACCCATCAGCTGAAGTCCGAGGGCGTCTGGGGCAGCCCGGCCAAGCTGCGCGGGCTGCTGGACGTCGTGAAGAAGGACGTCGTCCTGGACGACAGCTGGAACGTGCTCGACTTCGCGCAGGAGGCCCCCGATCTCACCGGCGGCAACGTCGTCTTCCACACCCTCCCGATCGAGGGCTTCGGCATCCGCAACCGCGAGGACGTCAACCTCGTGGACCCCGACAAGATCCGGTCGATCGTGAGCCAAGCCTTCGGCACGGCCGCCGCCCCGTCTCCCACCCCCTCCGGCAGCGCGACCGCCACCGTGGACATCGTCAACGGCAACGGCGGCCGGGGCCTCGCGTCCGCCGCACTGTCCTCCCTGACGGCACTCGGCTTCACCGCCGGCACGACCGGCAACACCGCCCCCCAGCCCACGACCACCGTCCGCTACGGCCCCGGCGCCCAGCAGGCGGCCCAGCGCGTCGCCGGTCTCCTCCACGCGGACACCACCACCGCCGGTCCGGCCGTCCCGGCGGGCCATGTCGCCGTCACCCTCGGGGGCGACTACACGCACCCCGGCGGGACAACCCCGACGCCTTCTCCTTCGAGTTCAAGCACGACGTCGGCGGACTCCGGTCCGGCGGTGAAGGCGGGCGGCGTGCCGTGCGTCGACTGACGGGGCAGCCAGGTAATTCCCGTCGGGATTTCGCTGGTGGAATACCGAACGGAAGGGCCCGAGACGCACGGGCCCTTCCGCGTCAATTCATCGGGAGCGGTCAACCGCATTCGATACGGTCGATCTGGTCGTACGCGGCGGCGTAATACTCGTCGCCGCTGTACGTCTCGATGAATCCGTTGGTGACACCCTGGTAGTCATGAGTGCCGGTGCCGGTGCAGTCCACCCAGATATAGGTGTCCAGGGAGGAACTGTCGTCGGTGTCGAAGGTCTGGGAGTAGAGCTCCTCCCAGCCGAACCAGCGTGACCAGGCGAGTCCGCTGTGCATCTGGATGTCGAGGACCTGGTAGAGACAGGAAGTGAGCGAGTCGTTGTAGATCAGGTTTCCCTGGCGGTAGACCAGGACCCACAGGCCGCAGCCCGTGGGATAGGCGGCCGGAGTGGCCTCCGCCTTTCCGCTCTCCGCGGAGCCGTAAGCGAGTTTCCCCGCGCCGGTCTTCGCGTCCGCCTTCACGTACGGGGCGGAGGTGACGTCCAGGATCTTCGCGCCGGACGCCTCCAGCGCCGCGATGCGCTGCTCCACGTTCACCGGGAGCGAGCGGGTGCCGGACCCGGTGTCCGGCGTCTGGGTCCGGGCCTGCGCCGAGCCGGCCGTCAGCAGCGTGAATACGCCGACCAGGGCGGCCAACAGGAAAATGACGCGTCGTTTCACATGTTCCCCCTGAGCAAGTGATCTTTCCCTTTTCGGGGATCGCTGTCAGCGGCAACACTAGGCGCGGAAAAGAACGACCGGCGCTCTCTTCACAGACCTTTCATTCCCTGTCGCCCTCGGGGGTGGCGCGTTCCTGACCGTGCCCCGGATTCATCGGCGGATCGGTGCGCGGTTCACGCGTTCCGCTTTCCCCGCCGCCTTCGTCTCCCTCGATGCCGTCCCGGACGGTTTCCTCACGCTCCGGCCAGGTCTTCTCCTCGGGCCCGCGAGATCGAAAAGAGAGAACGCGGCTCACCTTGATCTCTTTCACCTGATCATTCCTTTCCTGTTCCCTGAGCTGCTTCTGCCCTGCATATCCTGTCTCGAATACACCGGCGTGTCACACCACGGAATCCGCACACTCCGGACCGCACGGTCACACCCCCTCGGTGTTCCCACCCGCCCCCGACGTCATCGACACTCGTTCTCAAACCTGTGGACAAGGGAGCGATCGATGAGGGTCGTCGTGACGGGTGCGGCCGGGTTCCTGGGGCGGCTGCTGGTCGGGGAACTGCTGCGCGCGCCGTCGCTGGCCGGTGTTCCGGTGACCCGGCTGGTGCTGGTCGACCGGGTGTCCTGGCGCGAGGGTTCGGTGCCTGTGGAGCCGTGGGTGCGGGTGGTGTCGGGTGAGCTGGCCGGCTGTCTCGACGAGGTGTTCGGGGAGCCTGTGGATGTGGTGTTCCATCTCGCGGCGGCGGTGTCCGCGGAGTGTGAGGCCGATTTCGACCTCGGGATGCGTGTCAACGTGGATACCACCCGCGCGCTGCTGGAGGCGGCCCGCGCGCAGGCGGCGCGTGGTGGGCCGGTGGTGCGGGTGGTGTTCACCAGCAGCCTCGCCGTGTACGGACCGCTGCCGGGCGGGGGCGTTCCGGCCGCGGTCGACGAGACGACCCTGCCGGTGCCGCGTTCGAGCTACGGCACGCAGAAGCTGATGTGTGAGCACCTGATCGCGGACATGACCCGACGGGGCTTCGTCGACGGGCGGGTGGTCCGGCTGATGACCGTCGCGGTCCGGCCCGGGGCGCCGAACGCCGCCGCGTCCGGTTTCCTCTCCTCGATCGTCCGTGAGCCGCTCGCGGGACGGCCGGCCGTCTGCCCGGTCTCCCCCGAGCTGAAGGTGGCCCTGGCCTCGCCGCGCAGCACCGTCCGGGCCGTGCTGCGTGTCGCGGAGGCCGAGCGCGGCAGTGGTCCGGGACAGCTGGAGGGGACGGCGGCGGTGAACGTGCCCGCCCTGACCGTCTCGGTGGCCGACATGCTCGTCACCCTGCGGACGGTGGCGGGCGCCGGGGCCGCCGGCCTGGTGACCGTCTCACCGGACCCGGCCGTGGAGGCGGTCGTCGGCTCCTGGCCCGCGGTCTTCGACCACCGCCGCGCCACGGACCTGGGGCTGGCACCCGACCCGGACTTCGAGTCGCTGGTCCGCGCCTACATCGCCGACCATCCCGAGGCGGTGGCGCCCGAACACCGGGGCGGGCGGCCGGGCTGACTGCCGTCGGCCGGGCTGACCGCCGCCTGTTCGCGGGGCCCGTGCCGAGGCGAGCGGGGTGGGACCTGGAGCCACCCCTGTCACCTGGAGACACCCCGCCAACGGGAGCCGACGGTGGATCTCGGGTGTCAGACCAGCCCTGCGGCGAGGGCCCGCCGGACCGCGTCGGCACGGTCGCGGATGTCCGCCTTGGCGAACAGGTTGTTGATGTGCGTCTTGACCGTGGCCTCGCTCACGAAGAGCTCCTGGGCGATGGCCCGGTTCGGCAGTCCCCGCCCGATGAGCGTGAGCACCTCGCGTTCGCGGGGTGTGAGGTCCGCGGGCAGGGGCGGCCCGGCGGCCGGCGGGCGGGAGCGCACGGTGGCGAGGAGGCGGTCCTGCACCTCGCGGTCGAGGACGGACTGTCCCGCGGCGGCGGCCCGGATCGCGCGGACGATGTCCTGGCGTCCCGCGTTCTTCGTGAGATAGCCGCGGGCGCCGGCGCCCAGGGCGGCCAGGATCGAGTCGTCGTCCGCGAACGTGGTCAGCACCACCACGGCCGTCTCCGGGTACTCCTCAGCCAGTCGGCGGGTCGTCTCGATGCCGTCCATGACGGGCATGCGCAGGTCCATCAGGACGACGTCCACCGGTGCGGCGGCGACGGCGGCGAGGACCTCCGTGCCGTCCGCCGCGGCGGCGGTGACCTCGATGCCGTCGGACAGGGCGAGCACCGCGGCCAGCGGTTCACGGACGGCGGCCTGGTCGTCGGCGACGATCACCTTCAACGGCCGTGCGTTCTCGGTCGGTTCGCTCATCCCGGGATCACTGCCTCCACCTGCCAGCCGCCGCGGTCCGGTCCTTGCGTGACCGGACCGGCGGTGATGGTGCCGCCCAGCAGGGCGACGCGTTCGCGCATTCCTATCAGTCCCATGCCGCTGCCGACGCCACCGTCCGCCGCACGGGCCGCCGGGCCGTTGCGGACGCTCAGCGCCGTCGATTCGGGAGCGAACGCCAGCAGCACCGCGACGTCGCCGCCCGGGGCGTGCCGGGCCGCGTTGGTCAGCGCTTCCTGGGCGATCCGCAGCAGGTTCTGGGTGACCTGCGCGGGCAGCTCGCGGACGGTTCCGGTGACGGTGAGGACGTCGCGGTGGCCCGAGGACTCGATCATCGCCGTCAGGCTCTCCACCAGCGGAAGGGAGTCCTCGCGCAGCGCGTGCACGGTCCACTGGGCCTGTTTCAGGCTCTCCTTGACCAGGCTGTGCGCCTTGTCGTGCGCCTCGCGGACCCTGTCCAGGTCACCGGTGTCGATCAGGGCGTCCGCGAGTTCCAGCTGCATGTTGATCCCGGCGAGCGAGTGGGCCAGCACGTCGTGGACGTCCCGGGCGATCCGGCCGCGCTCGGTGAGGACGGCGGCCCGGGCCTCGGCGCGGGCGGCCCGCTCGGCGGACTCGGCGGACCTGACCATCGCCTCGACCGCGCGCTGCCGGCTGCGGCTGAGCATCCCGGCGACGACCGGGACGCCGGTGGTGAGGCCGACCGGCCAGGGCAGCAGGTCGTGACCGTGGCCGGGGCGCAGATACAGGACGGCGGCGCACAGCAGGCCGCACAGGGCCGCCAGCGAGAGCGCCTGTCCGGCGGGGAGTCGGTAGCCGATGTGGCCGACCAGGAAGTACGCGAACAGATAGCCGGCGCCGGTGTCGCTGACGGCGAGGAGGGCGGCGGCGGCCATGACGCCGGTGGTCAGCCAGACCAGGGCGACGCGCGGGGAGAGCCGGTCGTCGGACAGATGCCGGGCCAGCAGCGCGACGGAGCAGACCGCGAGCAGGGCGGCGACCGCGAGGCCCCGGCCTTCGAGCCCCACCGGCCGGACGGTCGCGACGGCCGAGGCGATCACGCCCAGGGTGATGACGCCGTGCAGGCTGTTGTCGTGGCGGGGCACGGCCCGCGGGCCGGACTCCTCCACGGGAGCCGGCCCGGGGGCGGGGGCACGGTCGGATGCGGACACGGCGTGACCATAACCCATGGTCAGGCGGTGTGGCTGAGGGCCGTCGCGGGGCGCCGGCCGGCGGGCCCCTGCGGGGCGCGGGCGGCCACGCGGCTCCGGACGAAGATCGTGGCCAGCCTGGTGATCACCTCGGTCATCGCCATCAGGACGAACGCGGCGACCCAGGCATCGCTGGAGGTGATGTGGTGGGTGACGCTGAACCGGGCCACGTCGTCGGCGCCGCCGTGATCGACCCAGATCTGGAACGCCATCCGGGCACCCATGCCGAGCACCCACAGGAGGGCGGACGCGACGCCCGCCTTGATGAGGAGGTGTCCGCCGACGGCGCGAATCCGGGTGAAGACGCCCCCCGCGATGCCGAGGGCCGCGCCCACGGCCGTCAGAGCGCCGATCAGCACCAGGTCGTTGCCCCCCGTGGGCACACCGGTGAGGTACTGGGACGCCACGAAGGCCACGATCCCGAGAGGGATCAGGTAGGACTTGAGGCTCAGCCGGTCCTCCCGCAACTGCCGGAAGACGATGAGGACGAGGGCGATGTCGGTGATCCAGTCGGTCGTGTTCATGCCTCGATCCTGCTGACGGAAGGCTTCACGCACCTGGACCCACGGGTGGAGATGCGGGTGGACATCACCGGCCGGTGAGGGTGGAGTGCCCGCGCCTCCAATGCATGAATCGTTTCACTCACCGCGCGAATCACCTCGGCAGCCGACCCGCCACCCCTCCCCCTCCTCGTGACGGAATCAGATTCCTTGGCCGAAACCCTAGCCACGAATACTGAACGGCGCTAGCTTTCCGAGGGTGAGCCCCGCCGCTCACGCGCCGATTCGAACTGTTCAGACAGATTCGACGAGCGCTCACCACTCCCCTCCCCTTTGGCGGGTACCGGTCGACACCCGAACATCCCTCAAGTCGTCGACGTACTGAAAGGTTTCAATCCCGCCATCGCCCCTCCCCGCAGAGAGGTCACATCGCCGTGTCTTCTTCCACCACCCCGTCCCCGACCGCCCCGGCTCCCGCCGAGGGGCCCGAGGAGTCCTCGGGACTCGGCGTACGTCTGGCCCTGATCGCGCTCGCGCTCATGTGGCCGACGCAGTTGCTCTCGCTGTCCGGTCTGCTCGGCGGCAACGCCCAGGCGTCCGTCGCGCAGCACTTCCACACCACGCAGATCGGCTGGTTCATCCTGGTCCCGGGCCTGGTGACGACCGCGATCACACCGTTCGTCGTGAAGCTCGCCGACTTCCACGGCAAGCGCAACGTCATGATCGCCATCACCGTGCTGGGCCTGGTCGGCGACATCGTCGCCGCGCTGTCCACCAGCTACGGCATGCTCCTGTTCGGCCGGGCGATCGCCGGGTTCTACGGGCCGATCGCGGCCCTCGCCTACGCCTCCGTCCGCGAGCTGTTCCCACCCAGACAGGCGGGCACGGCCAGCGGGCTGATCGGCAGCGGCATCGCCTTCGTGGCGCTCGGCGGCCCCTTCCTGACGGGCTGGCTGCTCGACTCCTTCGGTTTCCGCGGGGTGCTCTGGGCGCTGTCCGCCGCGACCGGCATCGGCCTGCTGCTCCTGCTCACCGTCATCCCGGAGACCCCGCAGCGCACCCCGCGCACCAAGGTGAACTGGCTCGGCGGCGCCCTCCTCGGCGGCGGGGCGGCAAGCCTCACGTACGGCATCGGGAAGGGCGGCGACTGGGGCTGGTCCGACTCCGGCACCCTCGGTTTCATCCTCGGGGGCCTCCTCGCCGTCCTCGTCTACGTCGTGACCGACACCCGCAGCGCGCACCCGATCTTCGACCTGCGCATGCTGTCGCGCCGCTCGGTGTGGACCGTGACGCTGGCCGCCGCCCTGGTCACCGGGACGGTGTACGGCACCGGCATCATCGGCCAGTTGCTCGTCCTGTTCCCGAAGATCCCCGGGGTCTCCGACGGGCTGGGCATGACCGCCACGCACTTCGCGGTGATCGGCATCCCGTCGAGCGTCCTCATCCTCGTCGTCGGCTTCGGTTCGGGTGCCGCGCTGCGCAAGCTGGACGCCCGGGTCCCGCTGGGGCTGGGCGCCCTGCTCGCCGCCGCCGGGTTCCTGCTCCAGCGGCAATGGCACTACAGCGACGGGCAGTTGATGCTGCTCGGCGTGGTGTCCGCGTTCGCGCTGGGCCTGATCGTGTCGTCCTGGCCGGTGCTTCTCATGCAGGCGGTGACCCCGCAGGAGCAAGCCGCCGCCAACGGTCTCCAGTCACTGTTCCAGGGTGTGGTGATCGCCGTCGTCAGCCAGTCGGTGTACGTCGTGCTGGCCCAGGACAGCCGGATCGTCCAGGGCACCCGCTTCTATCTGGACGCCGGCTACCGCAACGCCATGCTCCTCGGCGCCGGTCTGGCCGTCCTCGGCGCGCTGGCGGTCCTGCTGATCCCCCGGCTGCGCCCGGCCGAACCGGCGGCGGCCGGCGCCTGACCGCCGGGGCCGCCGTACGACCTGCCCCGCGACGGCGGCCCCGGCTCCTCCCTCCTTGTTCCTTACTCCTTGCTCCTTGTTCGAAAGGCAGCCTCGCCCATGTTCTGTCGGACCCCGCTCGGCCTCACCCGCCGCCGCGACGGCCTGTCCCCGGGGATCACCGCCCTCGTCCCCGGTGGCATGCGGAAGGCCCCGGTGCAGTACCTTCGGAGCGTGACGATGCCGCAGAACCCCCGGGGCCCCTACCGCAAGGGCCGCGAACGCCGCGAGCAGATTCTGCGGGCCGCTCTGGAGGTGTTCGCGGAGCACGGCGAGCGGGGTTCGTCGCTCAAGGAGATCGCCGAGCGGGTCGGGATCTCGCAGGCGGGGGTGCTGCATCACTTCGGCTCCCGCGAGGAGTTGCTGGTGGCGGTGCTGGCGGAGCGTGACGCGCTGGACGTCGAGGCGACCACCGACGTCACCTCCCCGGGCGAGGCGGTCGTACGGACCGCGGCCCACAACGCCGGTCACCGCGGTCTGGTGGACCTGTTCGTCACGCTGTCCGCCGCGGCCTCGGACCCGGAGCACCCGGCGCACGCGTTCTTCACCCGCCGGTACGCCGATCTCACGGAGTCCATCGAGCGGGGGCTCCGGCAGGGCCAGGAGCAGGACGTGGTCCGCACGGACGTCGGCGCGGACCGGATGGCACGGATGCTGGTCGCGCTCTCCGACGGGCTCCAGTTGCAGTGGCTGCTGAATCCGGACGTCGAGATGGCGGAGACGATCGAGGCGTTCAACTCGATGTGCCGCAGCCTGCCGGTCGCGGAAACCGACGGCGCCTGAGCCGCGCGCTCCTCCCCTGTTCCTGATCACCCCGGCGTGCGCCCACGCGTGCACTCACCCGCGCCGACGCCGAGGGCTCCCCTTCTTCCCCCTCCAGAGGTTCGCCATGCCCGCACCCACCCGTCTCCGTGTCGAGCACCTCGACGACGCCGTCCTCGGCACCCACGAACTCCGGCCCCGGCTCTCCTGGTGGCTGCCGGACGGCACCGCCCGCCAGACCGCCTACCGCGTCCGCACCGGCACCTGGGACTCGGGCCGCGTGGAGAGCGGGGACACCGTCCTCGTCCCCTACACGGGACCCGACCCGGCGCCGGGCGAGCGGGTCACCTGGCAGGTCAAGGTCTGGACCGACCAGGGCGAGAGCGACTGGTCCGCGCCCGCCCACTGGGAGGTCCTGGGCATCGGCGCGGACACCCCGGCCCGCTGGATCGAACCCGCCGAGGGCGAGGTGCCGGAGGCGGGGCGGCGTCCGGCCCACCTGCTGCGGCACGCGTTCACCCTGGACACCGTCCCCGTCCGAGCGCGCGTGCACGCGACGGCGCACGGCGTGTACGAGCTGTTCGTCAACGGCAGCCGGGTCGGCGACCACGAACTCGCCCCCGGGTTCACGGCGTACCGTTCGCGGCTGCATGTGCAGAGCTATGACGTCACCGGTCTGCTGCGGCCCGGGGCGAACGTCGTCGGGGCGGTGCTGTCGGACGGCTGGTTCCGGGGGCGTACCGGTTTCCACCGGATTCCGGACGGCTACGGCGGCCGTACCGCCCTGTGGGGTGTGCTGCGCGCCGAGGCCGCCGACGGGTCGGTCGTCGAGGTGGGGACCGGGCAGGGGTGGTTCTCGCAGGGGTCGGAGATCGTGTCGGCGGATCTGATGGACGGCCAGAGCACGGACTTCGGGCGGGTGGTCCCCGGCTGGTCCGAACCCGGCGGTGAGGGGGCCGGGTGGGAGGCGGCGCGGGTGGTGGGCGGTGGTCTGTACGGGGACGCGGGGCGGCTGACGAGCAGTCCGGCGCCGCCGGTGCGGCAGGTGGAGGAGTTGGCCGCCGTCTCGGTGGGGGTGCCAAGGGCGGGGGTCCATGTCGTGGACTTCGGGCAGAACGTGAACGGGTGGGTGCGGCTCGCCGACCTGGGGCCGTCCGGTACGGCGCTGACGTTGACGCACGGCGAGTGTCTGGGCCCCGACGGGGATGTGACGACGGATCACCTCGACGCGGACGACCCGGTCGCCGGGGTGCTGCCGGTGGGGCAGCGGGACCGGGTCGTCTCGGCGGGGCGGCCGGGTGAGGTGTTCGAGCCCCGGCACACCGTCCACGGGTTCCGGTACGTCCGCATCGAGGGCCATCCCGGCCCGCTGGCGGCGGAGAGCGTGCGGGCGGTCGTGGTCCACACCGATCTGCGGCGGACCGGCTGGTTCCGGTGCGACGACGAGCGTCTGAACCGGCTGCACGAGATGGCCGTGTGGAGTTTCCGGGGCAACGCCTGCGACGTCCCCACGGACTGCCCCACCCGTGAGCGGGCCGGGTTCACCGGCGACTGGCAGATCTTCGCCCCGACGGCCGGTTTCCTCTACGACGTCGCGGGCTTCTCCGTGAAGTGGCTGCGCGATCTCGCGGCGGACCAGTGGCCCGACGGCCGCGTCCCCAACTGGGTCCCCGAACCCGGCCTGGACCGGCGCTCCGAGGACACCTACGCCTACATCAACGGCTCGGCCGGCTGGGGCGACGCCGCCGTGCTCGTGCCCTGGGAGACGTATCAGACGTACGGTGACGAGCGCGTCCTCGCCGAGAGCTACCGCTCGATGGTCCGCTGGGTCGAGTTCGCCGCCACGGCCGCGCGCGAGGGCCGGCACGCCGAGCGCGTCCGGCTCCGTCCCGAGGCCGCGCCGCACGAGGAGTACCTGTGGGACGCGGGGTTCCACTGGGGCGAGTGGACCGAGCCCGCGCGGGACGGCGACGTCCCCTTCTACCTCCAGGACCAGGGGATCGTCGCGACGGCCTACCTGTACCGCTCCGCGCAGCTCCTCTCGCGTGCCGCGTCGGTGCTGGGCGAGGACGCGGACGCCGCCCGGTACGCCGCCTACGCCGGGCGCGTGCTGGACGCCTGGCGCACGGAGTTCGTCCGGCCCGACGGCGGTCTGGCCCGCGATTCTCAGGCAACGTACGTGCGCGCCCTCGCGTTCGGGCTGGTCCCTGAGGAGGCGCGCGCGGGTGTCGCCGAGCGGCTGGTGGCGCTGGTCCGTGAGGCGGGGACCCATCTCGGCACCGGGTTCCTCGCCACGCCGTACTTGCTGCCCGTCCTGGCCGACGCCGGGCATCTCGACGTGGCGTACGAGCTGCTGCTCCAGGACACCGTGCCGTCCTGGCTGGCGATGGTGGCGGCCGGGGCCACCACGGTGTGGGAGGACTGGGACGCCGTCCGGTCCGACGGCAGTCTCCACGGCTCCATGAACCACTACAGCAAGGGTGCGGTCGTCTCCTTCCTGCACCGCCATGTCGCCGGCCTCCACCCGCGTGAGGACGCGCCCGGCTACCGCCGTTTCGACGTCCGGCCGCGACCGGGTGGCGGACTGACGCGCGCTCGGGCCGAGTTCGACTCGGTACGCGGGCGGATCGCGGTGAGCTGGCGGATCGAGGACGGCCGCTTCACTCTCGACGTCACGGTCCCGCCGACGGCGTCGGCGGCCGTGGTGCTGCCGGACGGGGCGGGCTTCGAGGCGGGGCCCGGGGTGCACCGGTACGTGTGCGGGATGCGCTGAACGCGGCGTCCCCGAGGGGGCGTTCAGTCGACGGCGCCGCGGGCGCGGGTGGTGAAGCCGGAGAGGAACAGGGTGAGCCAGCGGGCCCGGACGGGGGCGGGGCGGTCGGTGGGGGCGGTGGCGAAGAGGAGGTAGAAGTCGTCGATGGTGATGTCCGGGTGGATGTCGCCGTCGGACTGGCCGGCCCGGATCAGCACGGTGAGCGCCTCGACCGTACGGGCCACCGCGGCCTCGTCGACCGGGTCGGCGCCGAGGGCGAGGGCGGCCGACTTGACCGCGCGGTCGGCCGCCGACGCCTCGACGACGCGTTCGAGGAATCCGGTGATCTCGTCCAGTGGGCGGCTGCCCGAGGCGAGGCGTTCGGCGGCGGCCTCGGCTTCGGTGGCGACGCCCTGGAGGTATTCGGCGATCACGCCGGTGACCAGGTCGGTCTTGTTGGGGAAGTGCCGGTAGAGGGTGCCGACGGCGACGCCGGCCGCAGCCGCGATCTCGTCCATTCCGACGTCCGGTCCGTGCAGCGCGATCTGTTCGCGGGCGGCGTCGACGATCTTCCGCCGGTTGCGGACGGCGTCGGCGCGCGGGGCGCGGGGCGGGGTCATGGGGCTCCTCCGGTGGCCGTGGGGTCCGGCGCTTGCAATAACGTGAACGTGTGGTTCACTATAAATCATGAACCGCTGGTTCACTTTAACCCGCCGTCGCGGCTTCCCCCTTTTCCCACGCCTCCACGGAGCACCCCCATGTCCGAACGCAGCCTGCTCCTCGTCCTCTCGACCCCGCTGCCGGGCCGGGAGGCCGAGTTCGACCACTGGTACGACCACACCCACATCCCCCAGGTCTCGGCCCTCCCCGGCTGGACCTCCGCGCGTCGCCTGCGCCTGCACCCCGCCCGGCTGAGCGACCAGCTCCCGCCGAGCCCGTACCGGTGCCTGACCGTCTGGGACATCGACGGCGACCCGGCCGCCGCCTTCACGGCGCACGACGAGGCGCTCGCGGCCGGACGGCTCGACCTCACGACGGCCGTCGACCCGAGCGGCGTCGCCGCCTGGACGTTCCAGCCGCTGCCCGGCGCGACGCGCTGACCGGCACCCCGACAACGACCCCGAGGAACACCACCATGACCACCCCCCGCACCTTCTCTCTCGGCGGCGACCTGACCGTCGGCCGTCTCGGCTACGGCACGATGTGGCTCACCGGCCCCGGCGTCTGGGGCGAACCCGCCGACCGGCCGAACGCCCTGCGTGTCCTGCGCGCCGCCGTCGAGCAGGGCGTCACCTTCATCGACACCGCCGACTCGTACGGGCCGATGGTGACCGAACGTCTCGTGGCCGACGCGCTCCACCCCTACCCGGAGGGGGTCGTCGTGGCGACCAAGGTGGGCAACGCCCGCCCCGGGCCCGGCGTGTTCGTGCCGGTCGGGCACCCCGCCTATCTGCGGCAGCAGACGGAACTGTCCCTGCGGGAGCTGCGGACCGAGCGGATCGACCTCATGCAGCTCCACCGCGTCGACCCGGCCGTCCCCCTGGCCGAACAGGTCGGCACGCTCGCGGAGTTGAAGAAGGAGGGCAAGATCCGGCACATCGGCCTCTCCGAGGTCACCGTGGCACAGCTCAAGGAGGCACAGACGATCACCGAGATCGCCAGCGTCCAGAACCTCTACAACCTGGTCACCCGCCAGTCCCAGGACGTCCTTGAGTACGCCACCGCCCAGAACATCGCCTTCATCCCCTGGTTCCCCATGGCCATGGGCAAACTCGCCCAGCCCGGCAGCCCGGTGACCGACATCGCCGCCGAACTCCACACCACCCCCGCCCAGCTCGCCCTCGCCTGGCTCCTCCACATCTCCCCCGTCGTCCTGCCCATCCCCGGCACGACCTCGGTGGACCACCTCACCGAAAACCTCCGCGCGACCGACCTCACCCTCACCGAAACAGACGTGACACGCCTGACGGCGCTCGCCTGACGTTCAAGGAGACTGTCCTGCCGGGCACGGCCTGCACGCCCAGGGCGCCAACGGATCGGGACGAATGCCCACTCACGTGGGTCGAGCACTTCAGCCAGGCCCTGCCTTCCCATTCGGATCGCAGGGCGTGGGGAACTCCCCGATCCTGGAAGCCGTGCCTGTCGACCTCCCCGGACTGGCACCCAGTTGACCGAACACCACGATCCGCACGTCACCAGCAACGCCGAAGCCCTGGGAGGCTGACGCTCGTGGAGTCCCAGATCATCGTGAGTCTGGCATCTACAGGAGTCGCGGGGTTGGCGGTCGTCGCGAGCCTGGCGACGACGCTGCTCTCCCTGCGCGCACAGCGGGAGAACACGCGCTACACGCTCGACGCCCAAGAGCGGCTGTCGGCCGCGCAAGAGCGCGCGCTTCACCAGCGATCACACGCGCAGGACCTACGCGACAAGCGAGCCGAACCGTATCTCGCCCTGATCAAATGGGCCGACCGGCTGCTCGAAGGGCTCGACGAACTGGACGAAGTCACCAAGCCGTACTTGTCGGTCGAGGAATGGAACATCGATCCTCACATCGACAGCCTTCTCGACCTCTACGCCTCCGACGTCATCCACGTCCGGTACGCGGCCCTCCGCGGCAAGCTCATCGGGCTCGTCGCCACCGACGGTCCACGGCTTCCGCAGCTGGTGACCTGGGCGGAGTCGGAAGGCGAGATCGACGACGTGAGTATCGAAACCGGGTCGCCATGGAGCACCTGGCCGGCGCGAGCGGAAGCCCGTGCCCAGCTGATGGACGATGCCATAGATCTCATCGCGCAGGTCCGAGCCGAGTTGCAGGGGAGAACGAGTCGCGGATACTTCATCATCTGGCGGTTGTCCTGACAGGCCGAGAGCCAGATGGATCGCGGACAGACACGAGTGGCGTGTGCCGAACACAGCCGCCTGATGCCGCCGGCCGGAACCGGCTCCGTCCTCGGTCACTTTCCCTCGGGTGATGAAGTGAACCGGTGGGAGCGGGAGTTCCGGCCCACCACCATGGTGTCGGTTCGGCTGGTTCCCCCGCTCTGGATGATTCCCTCGTTCAGGATGACGGTCTGCTGGGACTTGAACTCGGAGATGTCCATGCCCTTCTCGTCGAGGAACTTGATGACCTCGGCGAGGACGTGACGCTCGACCGCTTTCAGCTGCCGGTCGCAGTCGATCTTCTGGAAGTGGCTCCTGTACAAGCCTTCACCGATCACCTTTCGCACGTTGGGGCCGATGGAGAAATCAACTCCCGAACTGGAATCCGCCTGCTTCTCCAACCTCTTCCGGTCCCACCGGTGGGCCAGATCCGATGCCTTCCTACCGACGATCAGAGCGGGAGCCATGACGATGCGAACAGGTGTCATGAGGAGTGCCGTTCCCCACAGTCGGGCGTCACTCGAAGGCTTCCTCTCCATCCTGTCGAGGACGCGGTACCTCTCCGCGACAGGAGGCATGATCACTCGCTGGCAGTCGATGTAGAGAGTCCTGTGCGCAGTGGCGAGATGGAGAAAGGTGCTGGTGACCAGCTCGCCGCCCCAGGACACGACGTGAACGCCGAGATAGTGGCGTGCCGCTGGATGGGGGCTGTCGACGAGATCCCGCATGTCGTCGACACGCCGCACAGGACGGACGCATCTCCTGGACACCCGCCTGGAATGTTCCACGTCCCAGAGCCAGTGGAGGCCCCGAGCGGAGTTCCCGTTCACGAAGACCCGGTCCTCGACGAGAACCGCCTCGTCCGGGGACCTCCTGCCCGGAAGCTCCTCCAGGCTTCGCTTGAGGTGGCGCGAGAGACCCCACGCGGTGAACTCCTGGAACGGCTTGGCCGGACCCAGGAGTGACGCTTCCTGTGGACGCATCGGCACCACCAAGGACCACCCGGAGACCTTGTGCCCGTATTCACGAAACGGTTCGAAACCGTCGTGGATCGACACGTTGTCGAGTGGGCAGGAAGCTCCACTGAACTGATTCGACGAAATGAGATCCAGACGGGCCTTCAGCTTGCCCGGTTCGGCCCTCTTCTCACGTTTCCAACTCCCTCCCGGCCTCGACATCTCGGCCAGGATCTTCCTGACCTCCCGTGAATCACGGAGAACGATCGGAAGGCAGCAGGCGATCAACACCAACACGATCACCACCGCTCCGGCGATCATTCCCTGACTGCCCGCCAGAATGGCCGACGGTATCAGCACACCGTCCGCGATCAGAAGTCGCTTGTCTCGGTCGGTGTGCAGCCTCCTCGCATCGAGGGTGTGCAGAAGAACCTGTTCAAGATCGGTCCCCGGTGCCGAGGAGAGTTGACGGATGTCCTCCTGGAACAACCGGTCCCGGAACACCTCGGCCATGAATTCGTTGGCGTAGGGAACCGCACAGGCATGACGCGTCGCCCTGGTCCGCTCGAATTCCAACATTTCCATGCCGGGCTCATCCTGCTCAGACATCAACCCTCGCACAAAAACCGAAGACGTTTCCCGGACCAGGGGACCGTAAGTCGATCCGCGCACCACCAGACGGCTCAGAAGCGAATCTGGCCGACATTACTCCGTTTCGACAGCGGAAACTCCCTTGCCGACCGAGCGCCACGCCTTTATGACCACCTCGGCCCCCGCTCCTCGGCCCCCGCTCCTCAGCGCACCACCTCCCCCACCCCCCTCCACCCCTCCAGCACCGCCCGGTCCGGCATGCCCTCCCAGTCGCCGGGGACCGTGCACAGCAGTGCGCCGGCGAGGGCCGCCGTGTCGAGGCGTCGTTTCGGTTCCGCTCCGGCGACCAGTTCGCTGAGGTAAGCGCCGACGAACGCGTCTCCGGCGCCCACGGAGTCGACCACTTCCACGGGGACGGCGGGCCGGCGGTGGACGACTCCGTCGACCGAGGCCAACGCGCCCTGGGCGCCGAGTTTGATGACGACGGTGGAGGGGCCCAGCTCGCCCAGTTTCAGGGCGAGTTCTTCCGGTGTCCCCTCCCCCACGACGAGCGCGGCCTCGTCGTCCCCGGCGAAGACCAGGTCCGCTCGGGCGACCAGTTCTCGGAGCACCGGTGCGGCCTGTTCGGGAGGCCACAGCGCGGAGCGGTAGTTGAGGTCGACGGAGACCGTCACCCCGTGCGCCCGAGCCGTGTCAACCGCGTACGACACGGCCGCCGCCGCACGTCCGCTCAGCGCCGGGGTGATTCCCGTGACGTGCAACAGCCTTGCCCCGGCGACGAGTTCGGGATCGATGTCGTCCGGCTCCAGCCGGGACCCCGCCGATCCGGAGCGGTAGTACCAGACCTTGACCGCTCCCCCGGGCAGCCGTTCCTTGAGCATCAGCCCCGTCGCCGCCCCGGTATCGCGGACGGCCCGGACGTCGATGCCCTCGGCTGTCAGTTCGCGAACGACGCGGTCGCCGAGGGAGTCCGCGCCGACGCGACCGATCCAGGTCACGTCGGTGCCGAGGCGGGCCAGGGCGACGGAGACGTTGCTCTCGGCGCCGCCGATGCCGAGGGCCATGTGGGGGACGTGCCGGAGGTGACCGACGGTGGTGGCGGCCAGCAGCCCCATGGTCTCGCCGAGGGTGACGACACGTCCGCCGACACCTTCTCCGCCCTCGGCGGTACCGCCCCGCCGACCCATACCGGCGCCGCCCCCGACAGTCCCGCTCCTCCCGCGCACACCTTCTCCCCGCCTCACGCCCGCGCCCCCTCGACCGCCTCCAGCGCCCGCCTCGCCCGCCCAGCGAGCGCCCGCAGGTCGCCCCCGGCCAGCGCGTCCCCGACGAGGGGACCCCCGAGCCCGACCGCGATCGCCCCGGCCCTGATCCAGGTGCCGACGTCCTCGACGGCGATCCCGCCGGTGGGCAGCACCGGAATCTCCGGATAGGGCCCGTGGAAGGCCGCGAGATGAGCGGGGCCGACCGTGGAGGCGGGGAAGAGTTTCACCGCCGAGGCACCCGCCTCCCAGGCCAAGGCGAGTTCGGTGGGGGTGAGTCCGCCCGGATAGACGGGAGTCGCCGCCTCCCGAGCCGCCGCGACGACACCGGGATGGAAGCCTGGCGAGACGACGAAGACGGCTCCGGCGTCCAGGCTCCGGCGGGCCTCCTCGGCGGAGCGCACGCTCCCCATCCCGAGATCGACCTCGTCGCCGAGGGAGCCGCGCAGGGACTCCATCGCCTCCAGCGCCCCCGGCGTGGTCAGCGTCAGTTCGAGGCAGAGCACGCCCGCCTCGGCGAGGGTCTCGGCCACCGGGGCGAGACGGCGCGGTGAGCCGGCGCGCAGTACGGCCACCACCGCCGTACGCCGCAGTGTCTCGCCGGGCGGGGTCCGGTCGGGTGCGAGGGTCGTCACGGGGTGCTCTTTCCGTCGGGGGCCGGCGCGGTGGCGTCGTCGGGGCGGGTGAGGTCACGGTCGCGGGTCTCCGGGGCCAGGAAGGACGCGGCGAGGCTGATGACCGTCATCAGGGTCATGTACGCGGCGACGGGTATCCAGGAGCCGGAGAACGCGGTGAGGAGGGAGGCGCAGATCAGCGGGGCGACGCCGCCGCCGAGCACGGAGGAGAACTCCCGGCCCAGGGTGACGCCGGCGTACCGGTAGCGGCTGCCGAAGAGTTCGGGGAAGTAGCTCATCTGGACCCCGACCGCGCCCTGTCCGGCGAGGACGAACCCGATGATCATCGTGACGGTGATGGCGACGGGCGAGCCGGTGTCGAGGGCGACGAAGGACGGTCCGGGGAGCAGGACGAGGGCGGTGAGGATGGACACGTACACCGGTTTGCGCCCCACCCGGTCGGACAGCGCGCCGAACCCGATCGCTGCGAGACCGCCGCACGCGGCGCCGATCATCAGGACCTTGGGCACGAGCGAGGCGTCGACGCCGACCGTGGTGACCAGGTAGGAGGCCATGAAGACCTGGTACGTGTACGACTGGGAGCTGATCCCGACGTTCATGAACAGCACGAGCAGCATGGGCTTCCTGCCGTGCCGGAAGACTTCCTTGACCGGCGACTTCGGCTTCTCCTGGCGGCGCTTGAGATCCTCGAAGACGGGGCTCTCGACGAGCTTGCGCCGGATGACGACGGCCGCGACGGTCACCAGCAGGCTGCTGGCGAACACCAGCCGCCAGCCCCAGCTCATCAGTTGGTCGTCCGGCAGGCTCTGGGCGAGTATCCAGGCGGCGGCGCCCATCACGGTGCCGAGCGCGGCGCCGGTCATGACCAGTGAGGCGAACCGGCCGCGCCGTCCGACGGCGGCCGTCTCCGTGAGCAGGGTGGCCCCGCCGGACTGTTCGGCGCCGGCGCCGAAGCCCTGGAAGAACCGGCACAGGACCAGCAGCGCCGGGGCGAGGACGCCGACCTGGGAGTAGGTCGGCAGGAGTCCGATGGCGAAGGTGGAGACGCCCATCAGGAACAGGGTGGTGATGAGAATCCACTTGCGGCCGAGGCGGTCGCCGAAGCGGGAGAAGAACAGTCCGCCGAGGGGGCGGGCCGCGAAGCCGACGGCGTAGGCGGCGAAGCTGGCGAGGAGGGCGACCGCCGGGGAGACGTCGGGGAAGAAGAGGTCGCCGAAGACGAGTGCGGACGCGGTGCCGTAGATGACGAAGTCGTACTGTTCGAGGGCGGTGCCGACGAGCCCCGCCCAGGCCGCGCGGCGGATCGCGCGGGGGTCGGCGGGGGTGGGGTCGGCGGGAGCGGGTGGGGTGGTGTCGTTCGTGAGTGATCCGGTGGGAGTGTCCATCAGCCATGCCTCCTTGAATGGGATGGGCCCTCTGCACGGTGGGGGACGTGGAGGTGGGGAGATGCCGGAGCCGGCGGGAAAGCGGCATGAGGGAGCGCTGAGCGGCGCTGTGGAGAAAGAAGAGTGAGGGAGCGGACGGGCGGCTGCTACGCGGCCGTGCGTGCCTCGGCCGCTGCCGCCGCCGCTCCGTGCCGGGTGATCACGTCGACGAAGTCGGCGACGCGTTCGGTGAAGGCGGGGTGTTCGCGCAGCCCGTCCCCGAGGAGTCCCTCGTCGAGGACGGCGGCCACGAAGTCCCGTGTGGACGTGGCGCGTTCGGCGTGCTCGCGCAGCCCCGCTCGCGCCGGGTCGGACATGTCGGCGGCGTGCGGTCCGGCGTCGAGGCCGGGCGGCGGCGCCATGCAGCACAGGTAGGCCGCGACCGTGAGGGCGAGATGGTGCGGGAGCCGCCCTCGGCTCAGGTGGTGGAGTGCCGGTTCGGGCACCCGCTGGCGGAGTTTGACGGAGCCGTCCGAGCCGACCTGTCGTGTGCGGTGGCCCAGGGCGGAGTTGGCCCAGCGGTCGAAGAGCTGGGCGACGTACGCGTCGGGGTCGATGTCGTCGGGCACGGTCAGTGTGGGGAGGTAGTCGTCGTGCAGGACGCTGTGGGCGGCGTCGGCGACGAAGGGGCGGGCGATCGCCTCGGGGACGGTGGCCTGTCCGTCGAGGGCGCCGAGGTAGGCGATGAGGGAGTGGGTGCCGTTGAGCAGGCGCAGCTTGAGGAGTTCGTAGGGCTCGACGTCGTCGGTGAAGAGCGCTCCGGCGTGTTCCCAGGCGGGCCGGCCGGCGGTGAACCTGTCTTCGAGGACCCACATGGTGAAGGGTTCGGCGGGTACGGCGGCGTCGTCGCGCAGTCCGAGGCGGTCGGCGACGACGTCCCGGTAGGCGTCGGTGGTGGCCGGGACGATCCGGTCGACCATGGTGTTGGGGAACGTGGCCGAGTGGTTCAGCCACTCAGCCAGTTCACCACTCTCGGCGGCCGGCAGCGCCGCCGCGAACTCCCGGACCAGCCGCCCCGTCTGGTCCCCGTTCCCGGACAGGTTGTCGCAGCTCAGCACGGTCACCGGCGGGGCGCCCCCGCGCAGCCGGCGTTGCAGCCCCCGCACCAGCCGCCCCACGACACTGCGCGGCGCCCCCTCCCCCCGCAGATCGGCGCGGACGTCCGGATGGTCGAGGTCGAGCCGTCCGGTGCGCGGCGAGAAGGTGTACCCGTGCTCGGTGACGGTCAGCGACACGACCCGCGTCCCCGGCGCCGCGATCGCCTCCACCACGGCCTCCGGCCGCCGCGCGGCGACCAGCGCGCCGGTGTGCACGCCGGGCACGACGATCCGCGCCGCGCCGGGCTCGATCTCCACCACCGAGTATCGGAAGTCCTGCTCCCGCATCGCCTCCGCGACCCGCGCCGAACTGTTGGCGACCCCGAGAATCCCCCAGGGCCCGTCGGCCGCCTCCAGCGCGGCGGCGGTGTACACGGCCTGGTGCGCGCGGTGGAAGTTGCCGAGCCCGAGGTGGACGATCCCGGTCTCCAGTCCGGTCCGCCGGTGCAGCAGCGACCGTCCGGGTGTACTGCGCGCGTCGAGGCGGGGCAGAGTGGGCGCAGTCATGCTCACCAGTCCGTCATCGAGCCGTCGCGCCGTCGCGCCACGGGCAGGTAGGCGGGCTCGTAGGGGAAGCGCGCGGCGAGTTCCTCGTCCACCTCGACGCCCAGGCCGGGCGCGTCGCCGGGGTGGAGATGGCCGTCCGCGTAGCTCCAGTCGTGCCGGAACACCTCGTGGACGAGGGGGTCGTACCCCATGTACTCCTGGATGGCGAAGTTGGGGGTGGCGAGCCCCACGTGCAGGGAGGCGGCGAGGGCGACCGGGGAGACGTCGGAGGGTCCGTGCGGGCCGAGCTTGACCTGCCAGACGTCGGCGAGCGCGGCGATCCTGCGCAGGTGGCTGATGCCTCCGGCGTGGGTGACGCAGGTGCGGACGTAGTCGATGAGCTGCTCGGTGACGAGGGTCTGGCACTCCCAGACGGTGTTGAAGACCTCGCCGATCGCGAGCGGTGTCGTGGTGTGCCGGCGGACGTGCCGCAGGACCTCCTGGTTCTCGGCCGGGGTGACGTCCTCCAGCCAGAACAGGTCGACGTCTTCGAGCGCCTTCCCCAGCCGGGCGGCCTCGTTGGGGGTGAGGCGGTGGTGGGAGTCGTGCAGGAGGTGCAGTCCGGGGCCGGTGTGGTCGCGGACGGCGGCGAGGACGCCGGGGGCGTGGCGCAGGTAGGCGGCGGTGTCCCAGGTCTCCTGGGCGGGGGCGGCGCCCCGGCCGGCGGGTTCGTAGCCGGCGGCGCCGGAGGTCACGCCGTACACGGTGTCCAGGCCGGGGACGCCCATCTGGGCGCGGATCGCGAGGAATCCGTCAGCGCGGCGGGCGTCGACGGAGTCGAGGAGCTGGTGGGTGTCCCAGCCGGTGGCGTGCGTGTAGGTGAGGACGCGGTCGCGGACGGGGCCGCCGAGGAGCTGGTGGACGGGCTGGCCGGTGGTCTTGCCCTTGATGTCCCACAGGGCGAGGTCGACGGCGCCGACGGACGTCATGGTGACCGGTCCGCGCCGCCAGTAGGCGCCCCGGTAGAGGTACTGCCAGGTGTCCTCGATCCGGGCCGGGTCGCGGCCTATGAGGAGGGGTGCGACGTGTTCGCGGAGGTAGGCGGCGACGGCGAGTTCGCGGCCGTTGAGGGTGGCGTCGCCCCAGCCGGTCAGGCCCTGCGCGGTGGTGATCTTCAGGGTGACGAAGTTGCGTCCCGGGCTGGTGACCAGGACGTCGGCGGCGACGATCGAGTCCGGTTTGCTCATCGGGCCACCGCCACGACGTCGCTGAGGTCCTGGCCCGCCGCGAGGCGTCGGACGTTCACGGCGATGTCCTGGGTGCGGCGGGTGAAGGTCTGCCGGGCGAGGCCCGAGGAGTGCGGGGTCATCAGGGTGTTCGGGAGTTCGTGGAAGGGGTGCCTGCTGGGGCGGCCGTGTCCGCCGGGGTCCGGGTAGTCGTACCAGACGTCGAGGGCGGCGCCGCCGATGGCGCCGTCGCGCAGGGCGTCGTAGAGGGCGTCCTCGTCGACGACCCGGCCCCGGCCCACGTTGACCAGGATCGCCGTGTCCTTCATGCGTGCCAGCTCCTTCGCCGCGATGAGTGAGGTGGTGCCGGGGGTGAGCGGGACGGAGACGACGACCACGTCCGAGGTGTCGAGGAGGGCGTCCAGGTCGGCCATGCCGCCGCTCCGGTCGAGGTGTTCGGTGACGGCGTCGGCCTGGCCGCGCCGGGTGACGGCGACTCCCCGGGTGCCGAAGGGACGCAGGAGCTGCCAGGTCCTCGCGCCGATGTGGCCGAAGCCGACGAACCCGACGGTGGCCTCGCCGAGGAGGCCGGGGTAGGACGGCGCCTCCCACTCGCCCCGCCGCAGCGCCGCGTCCTGGCGGATGAGGCCGCGCCTCAGCAGGATCGTCGCGGCGACGACGTACTCGGCGATCGCGTCCTCGTGGTGGAAGGTGTTGGCGACGAGCGTGCCCGGCGGGAGCGCGGTGACGTCGATGCCGTCGGTGCCCGCGCCCGCCGCGTGGACGAGCCGCAGTTTGCTGCCCGCCCGTGCGAGGGCGGCCGGGCAGGTCCCGGAGACGAGGACGTCGGCGTCCGTCAGGGCGTCGGCCGTCTCCTCGGGCTCGGGCCAGCGCACGGTGGTGCCGGGCGGCATCGCGGCCTCGAACTCCTCGCGCAGCCGCCGCAGATGGGGATCGGCGACGACGACCGTGAGCCCTCTCACGCGCCCTCCCGGGTCGCGGTGCGGGCGAGGTCGGGCTGGGCGGTGGAGGAGCGGACGACGAGCTGGGTGGGCAGCCGCAGGGTGCGCGGCCGGTGGTGTTCGTCGGCGACGGCCTTGGCGAGCAGCTCCAGGCTGAGGGAGCCGGCGCGGGCCATGGGGACGGCGATGGTGGTGAGCGCGGGGTGGGCGGTGGCCGCGAGGGGCATGTCGTCGATGCCGACGACGCTGAGGTCCTCCGGGACCCGGACGCCGAGCTGGCGGGCGCCCGCGATGACGCCGAGGGCGACCAGGTCGTTGTGGGCGATGACGGCGGTGGCGCCGGAGGCGATGACGCCCGCCGCCGCCGCGATGCCGCCGGCGACGGTCTCGGACTGCCAGCCGAGGACCTCCAGGCGCAGCCCCGCCTGTTCGGCCTGGGCGCGGGCCGCGTCGACGCGGTGGCTGTTGGACCAGGAGTGCTGGGAGCCCTGGACGTAGGCGAGGTGGCGGTGGCCGAGGGCGGCGAGGTACTCGGCGGCCTGCCGGAGTCCGTCGCTCGCGTCGGCCAGGACGCAGTCGGCGGTGGTGCTCTCGCGGTTGACGAGGACGACCGGGGTGTCCCCGCACAGGGCCAGGACGTCCTGGGAGTCGAGGCGGGGCGAGCAGACGACGAGTCCGGCCGATCTGGCGGCGAGGTGTGTGATGACCTCCCGCTCGCGGTCCGGGTCGAAGTCGGTGTCCGCGAGGACGATCGTCTGCCGGTGGTGCCAGCCCTGGGTCTGGGCCGCCTTGACGAAGGTCCCGAAGACCGGGTTCGCGATGTCCGGGACGACGACGGCGACGGTCGCGGAGTCCTGGGGTGCCTCGGCGGGGCGCGGCGGCGTCGGCTCGTAGCCGAGTTCCTCGGCCGCTTGCAGGACCTTGCGCAAGGTTTCCGGGCCCAGGCGCTGGGGGTCGCTGAACGCGCGGGAGGCTGTGGAGAGCGCGACATCCGCGCGTTTCGCCACATCGGTCAGGGTCGGGGCCACGCTGCCACTCCGTTTCCGTCGGGGGCGCTCGCCGGGCGCCACCGGGGTTCACCGGTGACGCCCGATCGGCGTACCGCCATCGTCGGCAAGGTTGCGCAAGCTTGTCAATGGTTGTGCAACGTCGATCGCCGGGTCACTCTCCGGCAAGTCCGCACCGCGAATACCTAGCGATATTCAGTGTTCGAGTTTATGGTTTCGGCACCGCCGCACGTCCTTCCTCATGGAGCCGCCCCCGTGTCCGTCCCCGTCCGCCTGCGCGTCGAGCATCTCGACACCCCTCTCGGCCTCCACCTCCCCCGCCCCCGCCTCTCCTGGACGCTCCCCGCCGGCAGCCGCGTCCAGCTCGCCCACCGCGTCCGCACCGGCACCTGGGACTCCGGGCGCGTCGAGTCGGACCGCTCGGTCCTCGTCCCGTTCGAGGGCCCCGCCACCCGGTCCGGCGAACGCGTCGAGTGGCAGGTCAAAGTCTGGACGGACGCGGGCGAGAGCGGCTGGTCGGCGCCTTCCTGGTGGGAGGCGGGGCTGCTGGACCCGGCCGACTGGACCGCCCGCTGGATCGAACCGTCGGAATCCGCGCCGGGCGAACCGGGCGGACGTCCGGCCCACCTGCTGCGCCGCACGTTCACCGTCCCCGCACCGGTGGCCCGCGCCCGCCTGTACGCCACCGCGCACGGCGTCTACGAGGCGTACCTCAACGGCCGGCGGGTCGGCGACCTCGAACTCACCCCCGGCTACACCGCCTACCGGACGCACCTCCACGTCCAGACCTACGACGTCACCGAGTTCCTCACCGAGGGCGAGGCCGTCCTCGGCGCGGTGCTGTCGGACGGCTGGTTCCGGGGCCGGACCGGCGCGATGCGGATGGCCGACGGCTTCGGCCCGCGTACGGCGTTCCTCGCGCAGGTGCGGATCGAGCACACCGACGGCTCGGTGAGCGTCGTGGGCACCGACGGCGGGTGGCGCTCGGCGACGGCGGAGATCACGGCGGCCGATCTGATGGACGGCGAACGCCACGACCTGCGGCGGGCCCTGCCCGGCTGGTCGGCGCCCGGATTCGACACGGCCGGCTGGGCGAAGGCCGAGGAGGCGGACGGCGCGCTGTACGCCGACCTCGCCCGGCTGACCGCCTCCCCCGCCCCGCCGATGCGCGTCGTCGAGGAGATCGCGCCGGTGTCGGTCGCTCCCCTGCCCTCCGGCGCCCACCTGGTCGACCTCGGCCAGAACGTCAACGGCCGCCTCCGGCTGGCGCTGCCCGTCCAGGAGGGCGAGCTGACGCTGACCCACGGGGAGGCCCTCGACGCCGACGGGGACCTGACCACGGAACACCTGCGCGGCGTCGACTTCTTCACCGGCGGCCTGCTGGACGCGGGCCAGGTCGACACGGTCCGCCCGGCCGGCCGCGCGGGCGAGGTGTTCGAACCCCGGCACACCTCCCACGGCTTCCGGTACGTCCGGGTCGAGGGCGCCGCCGGCCCCCTGTCGACGGCCGACGCGACCGGCGCGGTCGTCCACACCGACCTGCGCCGCACCGGCACGTTCAGCTGCTCCGACGAGCGTCTCGACCGGCTCCACGACATCGCCGTCCGATCCTTCCGGGGCAACGCCTGCGACATCCCGACGGACTGCCCCCAGCGGGAGCGCGCCGGCTGGACGGGCGACTGGATGCTCTACGTCCCGACCGCCGCGTTCCTGTACGACGTGGCCGGCTTCTCCGTGAAGTGGCTGCGCGACCTCGCCGCCGACCAGTGGGACGACGGCTGCCTGAACAACTTCGCCCCCGACCCCGGCGGGAGCGCGGCCCAGCATCTCGACGCCGGCCTCCTGGACCGGTTCGCGGGCTCCTCGGGCTGGGGTGACGCCTGTGTCGTCGTCCCGTGGGAGCTGTACCGCGTGTACGGGGACCTCGGTGTGCTGGAGGAGTTCCGGCCCATGATGGTCCGCTGGGTCGAGTTCGCCGCCGGGCGCGCCCGCAGCCGCCGGCATCCCACACGCGTCGAGCGCCGCCCCGAACCCGCCCCGCACGAGCGGTACCTGTGGGACGGCGGCTTCCACTGGGGCGAGTGGTGCGAGCCCGGCGCCGACCAGGACGCCTTCCGCACGGCCGACCAGGGCGCGGTCGCCACGGCGTACCTGTACCGCTCCGCCTCCCTGCTGGCCCGGATCAGCGAACTGACCGGCCACCTCGAAGACACCGTCCGCTACGCGGAGTTGGCCGCGCGGGTCCTGGACGCCTGGCGCACCGAGTTCCTCGCGGCGGACGGCTCACTCTCCCCGGCGGCCCCCGCCACGCAGGCCACCTACGTCCGCGCGCTGGCCTTCGGACTCGTCCCGGAGCCGCTGCGCGCCGCGACCGCCGCCCGTCTGGTGGACCTGGTCCGCGCGGCGGACACCCATATCGGCACCGGCTTCCTCGCCACCCCGTACCTGCTGCCCGTCCTGGCCGACCACGGCCACCTCGACGTCGCCTACGAACTGCTGCTGCGCGACGGCGAACCGTCCTGGATGACCATGCTGGAGCGCGGCGCCACCACGATCTGGGAGGAGTGGAACGGCATCGACGCGCAGGGCCGCCCGCACGCCTCCCTGAACCACTACAGCAAGGGCGCCGTCATCAGCTTCCTGCACACCCACACGGCCGGCCTGCGCGCCCCCGAGGACCCCGCCCCGGACAGCGCCGGCCACCGCCGCTTCTCCGTACGGCCCCGGCCCGGCGGGCGTCTCACCCGGGCCGAGGCGTCGCTGGACACCCCGTACGGCACGGCACGTTCCGCCTGGCGGATCACCCCGGACGGGGTCTTCGAGCTGACCGTGACCGTGCCGCCGGGCACGGAGGCGGACGTCGTCCTGCCCGACGGCCGCATCTTCCGCGCCCGCCCCGGGACCCACGTCTACCGCTGACCGCTCACGCGGGGAACGACGACCTCGCCAGTGCCCCGAAGTCCATGACGTGGGCGGTGCCGTTGACGCCCCGGGCCAGGTCGGAGGCGAGGAAGCAGACGGCGGCGGCGATGTCCTCCGGCTGGTGGACGGGGAAGGGCAGGCCCGTGAAGCCGGTCTCGGCGAGGCCGAGGTCGGTGCGGGACATGGGGGTGTCGACGATGCTGGGGGCGACGCAGTTGACGCGGACGCCCTGGGGTTCGAGGTCGGTGGCGAGGGCTTTGGCCAGCATCAGGACACCGCCCTTGGAGGCGCAGTAGGCGACCATGCCGGGCGCCGCCACGAACGCCGAGTCGGAGGCGACGAAGACGATCGAGCCGCCGTCGGGCATGGCGGCGGAGGCGTGCTTGGCCAGGAGGAACTGGCCGGTGAGGTTGACCTCGACGGTGCGGGAGAACTCCTCGCGGGTGATGTCGGCCGCCGCCTTGCCCATCGGCCCGGAGATTCCCGCGCAGCCGACGGCGATGTCGAGCGGGCCGCCGAGGCGGACGGCCGCCGCCACCGCGTCCTCGTCGGTGACGTCCCCGGTGTGCCAGCGGACGCCGGGCGGCAGGTCGGCGGGCGGCGCGGCCCGGTCGAGGACGGTGACGGTGACGCCTTCGGCGGTGAGGGCGTCGACGGTGGCGCGGCCGATGCCGCTGGCGCCTCCGGTGACCAGGGCGGCGCGTCCGGTGAGTCGTAGGTCCATGTCGGTTCAGGTCCTGGGGGTGAGGGCGAAGTCGAAGGGCACCGCGCCGGGGTCGACGACCGTGGTGCCGCCGTCGACGGTGAGGGTGGCGCCGTTGACGTAGGAGGAGTGCGGGCCGAGGAGCCACAGCACGGCGTCGGCGATCTCCCGGGCCTCGGCGGGCCTGCGCTGCGGGACGAGCGCGGTGACCTGCTCGTACGCCTCGTCGGCGGACAGGCCGAGGGGGGTGCCGAACTCGCGCATCTCCTCGTCGGCCATCTCGGTGCGGGTCCAGCCGGGGCAGACGGTGTTGGCGCGGACGCCGAGGGGGCCGAACTCGGCGGCGATCGTGGTCGTCAGCATGGCGGCGCCGGCCTTGGAGGCGGCGTAGGCGGCCATCCCGGAGGGGGCGCGCAGGCCGGCGACGGAGCCGACGGTGACGAAGGCGCCCCCGGTGCGGGCGAGGTGCGGGAGGGCGGCGCGGGCGAGCAGGAAGACGGAGGTGAGGTTGGTGCGCAGGGTGGCGTCCCAGTCCTCGTCGGTGAGGTCGAGGAGGCCGCCCGCCCGCATGATCCCGGCGTTCGCGACGACGCCGTCCAGCCGGCCGTGGTCGGCGACGACGTCGGCGATCAGCTTCTCGACGTCGGCGCGGCGGGTGACGTCGGCGACGTACGCGGTGGCGCCGCAGTCGTCCGCGACCGCTGTCAGGGGCGCGCGCCGGCGTCCGCAGACGGCGACCCGGGCGCCCGAGGCCGCCGCGCCGGCGGCGACGGCGGCCCCGATCCCGCTGCTGGCGCCGGCGACGAGATGGACGGCGCTCACACCGTCTCCAGCGGCCGGGGGCGTACGGTGAACCCGGCCGCGATCGCGACGACGATGAGGCCGATCGCCGCGTAGGCGGCGGAGATCGTCGGTTCCGGGACCTTGTAGACGGCCCCGAACAGGGCGCCGCCGGTGATCACCACACCGATCACGGTGGCGGCCCACACCTTCGGGGCGCCGACGTGTCCGGCGAGTCCTCGGGGGGCGCCCAGGCACATCGCGAGGTAGATGGCGGCGAGGCAGAAGATCCCGAAGGCGGACATCCAGGCGTACCAGCTGAAGTAGTCGGGCAGGCCGGGGACCGCGACGCCGCGCGGGAAGACCTGGCTGACCAGGATCGCGACGAGGTAGAGGCCGCAGACGATCAGGGTGCCGCCGACCGGGGTGCCGCGCCGGGCGCTGACCTTGGTGAGGGGTTTGGGGAGCCAGCCGTCGCGGGCCATGGTGAGCACGCCCCGGGTGACGGCGACCGAGACGCCGATGTACACGGCCAGCATGTCGAGCAGGATGACGAGTTCGACGAGCCGGGCCACCCAGGTCGTGCCGTACGCGCCGGGCGAGGCGAGCACGACGAGGGGGGCGCCCGCGTTCTCGGCGACGGCGGCGACGTCGAAGTGGAAGCCGGCGATCTGGGCGTAGCAGCCGAGGAGGAAGAAGACGGCGGAGGCGACGAGGGAGATCAGGACCGCGCGGGGGATGGACCGTTTCGGGTCGGCGGTCTCCTCGGCGAGGTTGGCGGCCGATTCGAAGCCGGTGAACAGCAGGACGCCGTAGATCACGGAGAACGCGATGCCGCTCCAGCCCTGCGCGGAGCTGGAGGGTTTGAACGCGGTCAGGCTGTTGCCGTCGCCGACCTTGACGATGACGTACACGAAGAACACCGCGAGGACGCCCATGGAGACCAGGGCGAGGGCGAGCTGGACCTTGACGGAGACCTGGACGCCGATGTGGACGACGGCGGCGAGGACGGCGAGGATCACCAGCTGCCACCCCCAGGCCGGTACGGCGTCGAAGCCGAACTCGGCCTTGAGGTCGTCGTGGAGGGTGCCGCCGATGAGGACGGCGATCCCGGCGCCGAGGAGGAGGACGCCCAGGTAGTAGACGTACCCGGCGGCGGCGCCGACCCGGGTGCCGAGCCCTTCGGTGACGTAGTTGTAGAGGGAGCCGGCGGCCCGGATGCGGCGGGCGTAGGTGGCGGCGATCCAGCCGATGGCGAGCATGCCGACGGTGCCGAGCAGCACCGAGAGGGGGGCTGCCGCGCCGGCGCCGTTGCCGGTGGCGGTGGTGACGCCGACGAGCATGGGCAGCAGGACGGAGACGGAGAAGACCGGGCCCATGAATCCGACGGACTGGGCCACCACGTCGGTGAGGGTGAGCGAACCGGTCGCCGAGGGGGTCTCGGGGGCGGCGCTGGGTGGTGCGGTCTGGTGCGACATGGATCGCTCCATCCGGGATCGCCGGGAGCGTGCTCACCGGCTCGGGGGATGACAGGCTGGTCAGACGGAGCAGCCCCTTCGTTTGGGCCCGTACATTATGCGTCCGCGGGCTCGCCGACAAGAGGCCCGGCGCATGCGGGACCGACGGGAATCCACTGCTTGCCGGGCGGCCCGGCCCGGCCTATTGTTTGACACCAAATGATTCCGTGAGGCCGGAGGAGTTCCGTGTCCCAGCACCCCCCGCACGCCACCGCCGAGCAGCTCTCCGCGCTCGCCGCCGACCTCACGGCCCACGGCGTCGACCTCGTCCGCGTCCTGTGGAGCGATCTGCACGGCGTGGCACGCGGCAAGGAGCTCGCCGCCGCCGAACTCCCCCGGTTCGCCGGGCACGGGGTGGCGTTCTGCCAGGCCGCGATGGTCACCGACCTGGGCGGCAACCCCTTGCGCGGCCCCGAGTCCGACGGGAGCGGCTGGCCCGACGCCGACGCCCGCATCGACCCGGGCACGCTGTTCCGCCCCGGCTGGCTGCCGGGCACCGCCTTCCTGCTCGCCGAGGTCACCGACCCGGCCGCCGGCGGCACCCCCCTGCGCTTCGACCCCCGCTCCCTGCTGCGCCGCCAGATCGACCGCGCGCTGGCCCTGGGCCTGCATCCCGTGGTGGCCCCGGAGCTGGAGTTCTACCTGCTGCGCGAGGACCCGGCCGCCGCCCACGGCTGGCGCGCCTACCTCGACCGGGACACGTCCGGATACGTCGTCGGCACCCTCTACGACCCCGACGACATGCTCCCCCTGCTGATCCGCGAGTGCCGTGCCCTCGGCCTCGGCGTGCACGGCGGCATCCAGGAGTTCAGCGGCGGCCAGTTCGAGATCAACCACTCGCACGGCCCGGCCCTCGACGCCGCCGACCGGGCCTTCCTCTTCAAGTACGCGGTGAAGGAGCTCGCCGCCCGGCACAGGATGCGGGCGACGTTCATGGGCAAGCCGTTCGCCGACCGGGCGGGCAGCGGGAGCCACACCCACCTGTCGCTCACCGACGCGTCCGGCACGAACCTCTTCGCGAGCGACGACGACGGCACCGGCGACGGGCTCACGCCGCTGACGCGGTCCTTCGTCGCCGGGCTGCTCGATCACGCGCCCGCGCTGATGGCCGTCCTCAACCCCAACGTCAACGCCTACAAACGCCTCGCGGCCGAGGGCTCCCTCGCCCCCACGCACGCCACCTGGGGGTACGACAACCGGCTCGCCTACGCCCGGATTCCGCCCGAGCGCGGTCCCGGCGCCCGGGTCGAGGTCCGGATCGGCGACGCCGCGAGCAACCCCTACCTCGCCCTCGCCGCCCTGCTCGCCGCCGGGCTGGACGGCGTCGAACGCGACCTCGCTCCCCCGCCGCCCATCTCGGGCGACCGGGGCGACGCCGGTCCGGGACTGCCCGCCTCGCTCGGCGCGGCCCTCGAAGCGCTGGAGCGCGACAAGGTGCTCGCGGACGCGCTGGGCGAGCGGTTCACCGAGGTCTACTGCGCGCTCAAGCGGCAGGAGCTGGCCCGCTTCGAACGGGCCGTCACGGACTGGGAGTTCCACGAGTACTCGTGGATGCTCTGAGCCCCTTTCCCACAGGAGAACCGATCACGATGACCACGGTCCCCCGTATGCAACTCGTGCTCAGCGAGAACTGGACGATGACCGGCGGCCGGGCCGACCTCCCGGCGGTGGTGCGCTGGGCGCGCGAGGCCGAGGACGCCGGGTTCGACTCGGTGATGGTCAGCGAGCACGTCGTCCTCGGCCCGGACGCGGGCGCGAACGGCGTCATGGGCAACCCGCGCGACTACGCGCTGCCGGGCAACCAGGACCCGTACACGCCCTGGCCGAACTCCCTGATCCTGCTCGGCGCGATCGCGGCGGTCACCGAGCGGCTGCGGCTCGCCGCGTCCGCCGTGATCGCGCCGCTGCGCCACCCCCTGCTGCTCGCCCGGGAACTCGGCACGCTGGACCTGCTGTCCGAGGGGCGGCTGATGGTCCTGCCGAACGTGAGCTGGAGCCGTGACGAGTACGCCGCCCTGGACGTCCCGTTCGGCCGGCGGGGCCGGCTGCTGGACGAGCACCTGGAGATCTGGGCGAAGGTGTGGGGGCCGTCGCCGGTCTCCCACAAGGGGGAGCACTACTCCTTCGAGGACGTGTACTTCGAGCCCAAGGCGTACCGCCCGGACGGGCCCCGGCTGTGTTTCGGCGGGGCCGGGATGCACGACGCGATGGTGCGCCGCATCGTCCGGTACGGGCACGCCTTCAACCCGCTCGGCCGTCCGGCGCCCGAGGAGCTGGGCCGGCTCGCGGACGCGATGGCCGAAGCGGGGCGGGACATCGGGGAGCTGGAGATGATCGGCGGCACCCGGGCGGTCTTCCCGGACGACACGTCGTGCGCGGACCTCGGGCGGGCGCTGGAGTCGCTCCCCGAGCAGCTGGCGCTGGGCTTCACCACGTTCTGCGTCAAGCCCTCGCAGTTCATCGACGATCCGCGGGCCGTCGGCTCGTTCTGCGCGGACGTCATGCGCCGTGTGTCCGCGCTCGTCTGACGCGCCGTGGCCGGTTCCTGCGCGCTCGACCTCAAACAGCACGGCCCCGCGGACACGCGGGCCGCGATCGACGTGCCCACCCCGAACGGTGGGCGGAATGCGGGGACTTCGGTGCACGCTCTCGTCATAGCCCACGACAGCGCGTCGTCGCCCGGACCCGTCGGGGACCGGCTGGCGGAGCGCGGCTACACCCTCGACGTGGTGACCGTCGTCCCCGAGGAACGGTTCGCCGATCCCGCCGTGCGCTTCGACTTCCCGGACCTCTCCGACTACCGGCTGGTGGTCGCTCTCGGCGCCCCGTGGTCCGTCTACGACGACGCCTCCGTCGGCACCTGGATCGAGGGGGAACTCGGCCTGCTGCGGGCCGCCCACGCGGCGGACGTGCCGGTCCTGGGGATCTGCTTCGGCGCCCAGGCGCTGGCCACCGCCCTCGGCGGAGCGGTCGCGCGCTCTCCGGAACCGGAGATAGGCTGGTTCACCGTCGAGTCCGAACGCCCGGATCTGATCGCCTCCGGGCCCTGGTTCCAGTGGCATTTCGACCGCTTCACCGTTCCCCCCGAGGCCCAGTGCCTGGCGCGCAGCACGGCCGGCCCCCAGGCGTTCCGCATCGGGCGGGCGCTCGGCGTCCAGTTCCATCCCGAGATCACCGAGAAGACCCTCGACCGGTGGCTCGAACTCGGCGGCGCGGCCCAGGCCGAGCGGCACGGCGTGGACCCGATGCTCCTGGTCGCCGAGACCCGGCTGCGGCGCGAGGAGTCGTCCCTGCGCGCCCACCGGCTGGTGGACACCTTCCTCGACCACGTCGCCCTCGTATGAACCCCCCACTGTTCCCGCTCCCAGGAGACCCTTCATGAACAAGAAGCTGACAGTTGTCACCGGTGTGACCGCGGCCGCGCTCGCCCTCGGTGGCACCGCCTACGCCACGCAGAGCGGCGCGGCCCCGCACGCGAAGGCTTCCGCGCGCGGCGGCGCCGAGCACAACAAGCAGGTCGTGCTGGCCTTCATCGACCTGGCGTTCAACAAGAAGAAGCCGCAGGAGGCCGCCGACCGCTACTTCGGCCCGACCTACACCCAGCACAGCCCCGGCTACGCCGACGGCGAGGCGGCGTTCGTGAAGGCCGTCAAGGCGTACACCGAGCAGCAGCCGGACCTCAAGGAGAACATCAAGCGCGTCGCCGCCGACGGTGACCTGGTCTTCGTCCACATGAACGAGACGACCTCCCCCACGGACCGCGGCTCGGCCGTCGTGGACATCTTCCGGCTGGAGAAGGGCAAGATCGTCGAGCACTGGGACGTCACGCAGGCCGTTCCGGAGACCTCCTTGAACGACAACACGATGTTCTGAGCGGTTCACTCCCGCTCCGGCGCCCCCTGCGACGAGGGCGCGTCGGAGCGCAGGTGTCTGCGCAGCCATTCCTCGGTGTTGCTGACGTGCATCAGCGCCGCCGCCTGGCTGAGCACGACATCGCGCGCGGCGAGGGCGTGGTAGATCGCCTCGTGTTCCGCGAGGGTCCGGCCCCCAGCCTGGTCGTCGACCAGCCCGCGCCAGATGCGGGCGCGCAGGGTGCGCCCGGACACGCCTTCCAGGAGCGTCAGGAGCGTCTCGTTGCCGGTGGCCGAGACCACGGCGCGGTGGAAGGCCGCGTCGTGCGCGTTGAGCAGCTCGACGTCGTCGCGGGCGTCGCGCATCGCGTCGAGATGGCGTTTGACCTCGGCGAGCTGCTCGTCGGTGATCCGTGTGGCGGCCAGCGCCGTGGCCACCGGTTCGAGGAGCCGCCGGACCTCCATCAGGTCCAGCAGCGCCGCGGAGTCGCCCTGGAGGAGTTCGACGGCGCCGCCGAGGCCCTCCAGGAGGAGGCTCGGCTGGAGGCTGGTGACGTACGTGCCGTCGCCCCGGCGGACCTCCAGCACCCGGGCGACGGCCAGGACCTTGACCGCCTCGCGGGCGAGGTTGCGGGAGAGACCGAGCTGCGCGGCGAGTTCGGGCTCGGGGGGCAGCTTGGAGCCCGGGGGCAGCGCGCCGGTGCGGATGAGTTCACGGATCTGCGCGATCGCCTTGTCCGTCAGGGACAACCCGGGCTCCTTCCCTGGCAGGTCTGCCGAGTGTGACGCCGATCTTAGTGCCGACTCCCCGGATCAGATTCCGCGCACGCAGTTCCGTCCAGAGGGACACCGGTACCTTTCGCGCGTACAGCTCGGTGTTCCGGACGACCTGTTGCTCCGTCCTCATGCCGAGAGTCACGTTGACGACGGCGGCATGGGTGAACGGGAAGGCGACGGCGGCGGCCGGAAGGGTGGTGCCGTGGTTCTCGCACACCTCGGCGATCTCCCGGGCCCGTGCGACGAGTTCGGGCGGGGCGTCCCGATAGTCGTACTTCATGCCCTCGGCGGGCCGGTCGCGGGAGAGGAGGCCCGAGTTGAAGACACCCGCCGCGACGACGCTCTTCCCCTGGGCGCGCGCCGCCGGGAGGACGTCGTCGAGGGCCGACTGGTCGAGGAGGGTGTAGCGCCCGGCGAGCATCACGACGTCGGCGGCGGTCTCGCGGAGGAAGCGGGCGAGCATGGCCGACTGGTTCATGCCGGCGCCGATCGCGCCGATCACTCCCTGGTCGCGCAGGTCGGCGAGGGCGGGCATGGCCTCGTCGGCGGCCTGCTTCCAGTGGTCGTCGGGGTCGTGGAGGTAGACGACGTCGAGCCGGTCGAGGCCGGTGCGTTCGAGGGTGGCCTCGATCGAGCGCAGGACGCCGTCACGGCTGAAGTCCCACCGGCGGCGCAGGGTGTCGGGGACGGCGAAGCCCTCGGTGTCCGCGCCGGTGGGCCGTTCGTTGGGGACGAGGAGGCGGCCTACCTTGGAGGAGACGACGTACTCGCCCCGGGGGCGGCTGCGCAGGGCGCTGCCGAGGCGGCGTTCGGAGAGGCCGAGGCCGTAGTGGGGCGCGGTGTCGAAGTAGCGGATGCCCGCGTCCCAGGCCGCGTCGACCGCCGCGTGGGCCTGTTCCTCGGAGGAGGCGCGGTAGAGGTTGCCGATGACGGAGGCTCCGAAGCCGAGTTCCGTGAGGGCGACGGTGGTGGTGTGGACGTGTCTGCGTTGCACAACGTGCTCCAGGGGGGGAAGGTGACCGTCACTCAGCGTCTGACATGGGCCGTTCCGCCGTTCATGAGGGCTTCGACCTCGTCGAGGGTCGCCATGGAGACGTCGCCCGGGGTGGTCATGGTGAGTGCGCCGTGGGCGGTGCCGTAGGCGAGAGCGCGTGCCAGGCCGGTCCCGGTGACGAGGCCGTAGACGAGACCGGCGGCGAATCCGTCGCCGGAGCCGATGCGGTCGAGGACGTGCAGGCCGGGGACGGCGGGTCCGGCGACGAAGCCGTCCTCGCGCGACCAGGCCGCCGAGGACCAGTCGTTCACCCCGGCCGACGGCACCTCCCGCAGGGTGGTCGCCAGCACGCGCGCGCCGGGCAGCTTGGCCGCCACTTCGGCAAGGGCGTCCGGTACCTCGTCCGCGCCGACCCGCACCTCCCCCGGCCGGTCCCCCGCCAGGCCGAGTGCTCCCACCACGACGTCGGCGTGCCGGGCGAGGCGCAGGTCGACCTCGCGGGAGCGGTCGGCGCCGCCCCGGCCGGCCCAGACGCTGGGCCGGTAGTTGGGGTCGTAGGACACGGTCACGCCGTGCCGGCGGGCGGCGGCCATCGCCTCGTCGGCGACGTCGGCCGTGGTGTCGGAGAGTCCGGCGAAGATGCCGCCGGTGTGGAACCAGCGTGGTCCTGCGGCGAAGACCGTGTCCCAGTCGACGTCGCCTTTCCGCAGCTGGGACACGGCGGTGTGGGCTCGGTCGCTGACCCCGAGCGCGCCGCGGATGCCGAAGCCTCGCTCGACGAAGTTGAGTCCGTTGCGTGCCGTGCGGCCGATGCCGCCGCCGGGTACCCAGCGGATCATCGAGGTGTCGACGCCGCCCTGGAGGACGAGGTCCTCGACGAGCCGGCCCACCGCGTTGTCCGCGAGCGACGTCACCACGGCCGTCCGCAGGCCGAAGCAGCGGCGCAGCGCGCGGACGACGTTGTACTCGCCGCCGCCTTCCCACACCTGGAAGGAGCGGGTGGTGCTGATGCGTCCTTCGCCCGGGTCGAGGCGCAGCATCACCTCGCCGAGGGCGATCACCTCGGGTCCGGTCATCGTCCGCTCCTCTCCACTGCCTCGGCGGTCAGCCGCCGGACCGTCGTCCAGTCGCCGCGCGCCAGGTGGCCGGCGGTGGCGAGCCAGCTGCCGCCGACGGCGAGGACCGCCGGGTGGCCGAGGTAGCCGGGCAGGTGGGCCGGCCCGATGCCCCCGGTGGGGACGAACCGGACCTGCGGGAAGGGTGCGGCGAGCGCCTGGAGGGTCCGGAGGCCGCCGAGGGACTCGGCCGGGAACAGCTTCACGGTGGTGAGGCCCGCGCGCAGGACCCGCGTCAGTTCGGTCGCGGTGGCGACGCCCGGCACGACCGGCACCCCCAACTGTCGGCAGCGGTCGACGACTTCGGGGTCGTAGCCGGGTGAGACGACGAAGCGGGCGCCGGCCGCCACGGCGCGTTCCGCCTGCTCGGGGGTGAGCACGGTGCCGGCGCCGACGGCCAGCCCGCCGTGCGCCGCCATCACTTCGAGGACCTGCTCCGCCTGCGGCGTGCGGAACGTGACCTCGGCGCACCGGGCTCCGCCGGCCGCGAGCGCCTCGGCCAGGGGTGCGGCCGTGGCGGTGTCGGTGACGGTCAGCA
Organism: Streptomyces sp. NPDC004539; assembly: GCF_040610055.1. Classification (NCBI taxonomy): domain Bacteria; kingdom Bacillati; phylum Actinomycetota; class Actinomycetes; order Kitasatosporales; family Streptomycetaceae; genus Streptomyces; species Streptomyces sp. NPDC004539. Next base: position 144,917 of record NZ_JBEXLS010000017.1, read on the forward strand.
CCGGCACGATCCGGGTGCCGCCGAGGACGGCGGCCGGGTCGGCGGTCATCGGCCCAGCCATCCGCCGTCGACCGGCAGGATCGTGCCGTGGACGTACGCGGCGGCGTCGGAGGCCAGGAAGACGGTGGCGCCGCCGATGTCGTCGGCGTCTCCCCAGCGGCCGGCCGGGATGCGGTCCAGGATCGCCGTGACCCGTGCCGGATCGCGGCGCAGGGCCTCGGTGTTGTCGGTCGCGATGTAGCCGGGGGCGATGGCGTTGACGTTGACGCCGTGCGCTGCCCACTCGTTGGCGAGGGCCTTGGTCAGGCCGGCGACGGCGTGCTTGGAGGCGGTGTAGCCGGGCACGGTGATGCCGCCCTGGAAACTCAGCAGCGACGCCGTGAAGATGATCTTCCCTCGGCCCCGGACCACCATGGCCGCGCCCACCGACCGGGCCAGCGCGAACTGTGCGCTGAGGTTGACCTGGAGGACGAACTCCCAGTCCTCGTAGGAGTGTTCGGCGGCGGGAGCGCGCCGGATCGTCCCCGCGTTGTTGACGAGGATGTCCACCGGGCGCTCGCGTGCGGCGAGTTGGGCGCCGAGGGCGCGGACGGCTTCGGGGTCGGCGAAGTCGGTGCGGATCGCTTCGAAGGTGCGGCCCGCGGTGACCACGTCCTTCTCGACGTCGCTGCCGCTCTCCTCCAGGGAGGCGCTGACGCCGATGACGTCGGCTCCGGCGTCCGCGAGCGCACGGGCCATGGCGCGGCCGATGCCGCGGCGGGCGCCGGTGACGACCGCGAGCTTTCCGGTGAGGTCGAAGGCGTTCACTCAGCGGCTCCCTGTGTGCAGTCGACGAGGATCTTCATGACGTTGCCGCCGCTCTCCAGAGCTTCGAACGCGGCGGGCGCCTCGGTGAGCGGCACGACCTGGCTGATGAGCCGTTCGGTGGGGACGGTGCCGTCGGCGACCAGGGCGACCGCCTTCTCGAAGTCGGAGCGGTCGTACAACCGGGCGCCGACGAGGGTGAGTTCGCGCCAGAAGAAGCGGTGCAGGTTCAGTTCCCGGGGCCGGGGGTGGATGGCGACCAGGCAGAGCCGGCCGCGTACGCCGAGGACGTCGACGGCGGTGTCGACGCCGCCCGCCGCGCCGGACACCTCGAAGGAGACGTCCGCTCCCGCCTCCCCCGTCCACCGCCGGACCAGGTCGGTGACGTCGTCGGCGACGGGGTCCCAGGTGTCCAGGCCCAGTTCCTCGGCGAGCAGGCGCCGATGGGGGCTCGGTTCGACGAGCCGGACCTCGGCGCCGGCGGCGCGTGCGACGACGGCGATGAGGGTGCCGACGGGTCCGCCGCCCACCACCACGACCCGCTCGCCCTCCCGTACCCCGGCCCGGCCGACGTCGTGGACGGCCACGGCGGTGGGTTCGACGAGAGCGGCCCGGTCCAGGGGGAGGGAGCCGGGCAGCCGGACGAGTGTCGAGGCGGGGACGGTCCAGCGCTGCTGCAACGCGCCGGGGGAATCGATGCCGATGAAGTCGAGCCGCTGGCAGACGTGCCGGTGGCCGGCCCGGCACGCCGGACAGGTGCCGTCCCAGCGCAGCGGCATCACGGTCACCGCGTCACCGGGTGCCCAGCCGTCGACGCCGGGGCCGACGCGGACGATCCGGCCGGACATCTCGTGCCCGAGGACGGCGGGTGTGCTGACCCGGGCGTCCATGTCGCCGTGGAAGATGTGCAGGTCGGTGCCGCAGATCCCGACGTAGGCGGGGGCCAGTTCGACCTCGCCGGGGCCGGGGTCGGAGGTCTTCGCGGGTGCGGTGTCGAGGGTGCGGGCGCCTGTGTAGCGCACGGCGAGCGTCATGTGAGGGTCCCTTCAGCGCGGACGCCGATGGTCAGCAGCAGGTTCGCGTAGGTACGGATGTCGGCGGTGACGACGGTCAGCGCCAGGTCGGGTGAGCGCGCGGCGTCGTAGAACGCGAAGCGGCCGAGCGTCTCCACGGGGACGGGTTCGAGCCTGGAGCGGTACTCGGCGACGGCGGGAGGCTCCGGTTCGCCCTCGGGCGGCACCATCACGTGGGCCGATTCGACGGGGACGGTCCGCAGGAGGACGTCGAGGACCGTGGTGACGTCGAGCAGGCCCGGGGTGAGGTTGAGGTGGACGGTTCGCGCGCGGTCGCCGGTGGCGGTGGCGGCCGGGTAGTGGCCGTCGGCGAGCAGGACGCGGGAGCCGTGGCCCGCTCCGGCGAGGGCTTCGAGCATCCCGGGGTGCAGGAGTTCGGTCAGGAGCACGTGGGGGTCTCTTCCAGGGCGTAGAAGTCGGTGGCGGTGCCGGCGAGGATCGCCTCGGTCTCGGCGGGGGTGCAGTCGGCGAGGAGTTCCTCGACGGCTTCGGCCCAGGGGTTCCAGCCGCCCGCGAGGACGCAGACGGGCCAGTCCGAGCCGAACATCAGGCGTTCGGGGCCGAAGGCGGAGAGCAGGACGTCCCACACCGGCCGGAGGCCGTCGGGCGTCCACCGCTCGTGATCGGCCTCGGTGACCAGTCCCGAGACCTTGCAGCGGACCTGCTGGTGTCCGGCGAGCCGCCGGACCCCCTTCTCCCACTCGGCGAGTGCGCCGTCGGCCAGGGGCGGTTTCCCCGCGTGGTCGAGGACGAGCGGCAGGTCGGGAAGGCGCTCCGCGAGCCCGACCGCCTGGTCGAACTGGTGGCCGCGGATCAGTACGTCGTAGGCGAGCCCGTGGTCGCGCACCGCGCGCAGTCCGTATTCCACGCAGGACCGCTGGAGCCACCGCGGGTCGGGTTCGCTCTGGACGAGGTGGCGTACGGCCCGCAGCCGGTGTCCGCCGGGGCCGGCACGCAGTTCGTCGAGCATGTCGGCGATCGCGAGGGAGGTGAGGTCGGCCCAGCCGACGACGGCGCCGATCAGCGGGTCCCGGTCGGCGAGCGCGAGGAGTTCCCGGGTCTCGGGCAGCGAGCTGACGCACTGCACGACCACCGTGCGTGCCAGCCGGCGTCCGGCGATCGTCCCGGTGGCGGCGTCCCGCAGGTCCGTGAGGCCGAACGTCCGGCGGATCGGTTCGTGGCCGGGTTCGTCCAGCCAGGGCTGGGGGCGGTGCGCGAGGTTCCAGACGTGGTGGTGGGCGTCGACGAGAGGGAGCGGGTCAGACACGGGAGGACCAGACGGGGCCGTCGGGATACGTGTACTCCTTGAGGGAGGCGGGGTGCATCTGTGCGCCGAGGCCGGGGAGGGCGGGTGCGAGGTAGTGGCCGTCGGCGACGCGGACGGGGTCGACGAAGTGTTCGTGGAGGTGGTCGACGTACTCGATGACCCGGTCCTCGACCGTGCCGGAGACGGAGACGTAGTCGAACATCGACAGGTGCTGGACCATCTCGCACAGGCCGACCCCGCCCGCGTGCGGGCACACCGGCACGCCGAACTTGGCGGCGAGCAGCAGGATCGCGAGGTTCTCGTTGACGCCGCCGACGCGGGCCGAGTCGATCTGCACGATGTCGACGGCGCCTGCCTGGAGGAGCTGTTTGAAGACGACGCGGTTGGCGACGTGCTCCCCGGTGGCGACCTTGACGGGGCTTACGGCCTCACGGACGGCGGCGTGGCCGAGGATGTCGTCCGGGGAGGTGGGTTCCTCGATCCAGTACGGGTCGTAGGGGGCGAGGTGGCGCATCCAGTCGATGGCGGGCTGGACGTCCCATCTCTGGTTGGCGTCGACGGCGATGCGGACGGTGTCGCCGACCGTCTCGCGGGCGACCCGCATGCGCCGTACGTCGTCCTCCAGGCACGCGCCGACCTTCAGCTTGATCTGGGTGAAGCCGTCGGCGACGGCCTCGCGGGCGAGGCGGGCGAGTTTCTCGTCGGAGTAGCCGAGCCAGCCGGGGGTGGTGGTGTAGGCGGGGTAGCCGCGTTCCAGGAGGCGGGCCGTGCGCTGCGCGCGGCCGGGTTCGGCGCGCCGCAGGATCGTCAGGGCCTCCTCGGGGGTGAGGGCGTCGCTGAGCCAGCGGAAGTCGATCTGGGCGACGAGTTCCTCGGGGGCCATCTCGGCGAGGAACCGCCAGACGGGCAGGCCGGCCCGTTTGGCCGCGAGGTCCCAGGCGGCGTTGACGACGGCGCCGGTCGCCATGTGGATGGCGCCCTTCTCCGGGCCGAGCCAGCGCAGTTGGGGGTCGTGGACGAGGGTGCGGGAGAACGCGCCGAGGTCGCCGCAGACCTCCTCGACGGAGAGTCCGACGACGTGCGGGGCGAGGGCGGCGATCGCGGCGGCCTGGACGTCGTTGCCGCGGCCGGTGGTGAAGGCGAGGGCGTGGCCCTCCAGTCCGTCGGTGGCGTCGGTGCGCAGGACGACGTAGGCGGCGGAGTAGTCGGGTTCGGGGTTCATCGCGTCCGAGCCGTCGAGGTGTTCGGAGGTCGGGAAGCGGACGTCAAGGACGTCGAGGGCGGTGATGCGGGCGGACGCGGGCAGGGTGGAGGGCATGGCGGCGGCTCCTGTGGAGGCAGCGGGAAACAGAGGGGAACGGCTGGCGGGATTCCGGCGGCGACGGCCGCTCGGCTCACTCCTGGGCCTTGCCGCCCGTGATGCGGGAGACGGTGAGCGCGGCCAGGATGATCAGGCCGTTGAGAGCGCCGATCCACTGGGCGGGGACACCGCCGAGGGTGAGCACGTTCTGGATCATGAAGAGCAGCAGGATGCCGCAGAACGCCCCGAACATGGTGCCCTTGCCGCCGTTGAGGCTGATGCCTCCGATGACGGCGGCGGCGAACACGGTGAAGATGTAGCCGTTGCCCTGCGCGGAGGCGACGGAGGCGAGGCGCCCGGAGAGCATCAGCCCGGCGAGGGCCGCGAGCACGCTGCCGGTGACGATGACGGTCCACAGCACGCGGTCGGTGCGGATGCCGGCGGCGCGGGCCGCGTCGACGTTGCCGCCGATGGCGTACAGGGAGCGGCCGAAGCTGGTCCAGCCGAGGACGACGACGGCGACGGCGAACAGGGTGAGGCAGATCCAGATGGACGCCGGCATCCCGAACCATTCGGCGGTGCCGAGGTACAGCATCGACTCCGGGAGCTGGAAGAAGGTCTGTCCGCCGGAGATCCCGGTGAGGACGCCGCGCAGCACGATCAGCATGCCGAGGGTGACGATGAAGCCGTTGAGGCCGAAGCGGATGATCAGCAGCGCGTTGACCACGCCGACCAGTGCTCCCACCGCGAGCGTGACGGGGATCGCGAAGGCGCCGGGCAGCAGGCCGAGTCCGTGCCCCGCGCCCGTCGGGACCACCAGCCAGGCGGCGACGCCGGGTGCGAGGCCCATGGTGGACTCCAGCGACAGGTCCATCTTCTTGACGATGAGGATCATCGCCTGGGCGAGGACCAGCAGGGCCATCTCGGACATGGTCTGGAGGACGTTGATCAGGTTGTCGGTCTGGAGGAAGACGGGGCTGACGATCTGGCCGACGACGGCGATGACGAGGATGGCCGGGACGAGCGCGAGGTCGCGCAGCCGGGCCAGCGGTATCCGGCCGCCGAACAGTGTCCTGGGGCCCGCCGGCGGCTCGGTCGCCTTGGCGGCGGGCGGGTCCGCGAGGGAGGTTTCGGGCATCGTCTCAGGCATGGAGGTCCACTCCTTCCATCGCGGCCACGAGGTCGTGGTCGTGCCAGCCGCGGGTGATCTCGGTCGTGACGCGGCCCTGGAACATCACCAGGACCCGGTCGCACATGCGCAGGTCGTCGAGTTCGTCGGAGGCGATGAGCACTCCGGTGCCGGTCCCGGCGGTCTCCTCGACCTTGCCGAGGAGGAAGTCCTTGGACCGCACGTCCACGCCGGCGGTCGGGTTGATGAGGACGAGCAGCCGGGGGTCGTCGGCGAGAGCGCGCGCCATGACGACCTTCTGCTGGTTGCCGCCGGAGAGTGCCGAGACCGGCAGTTCGGGCCCCGGGGCCTTGATCGCGAGTTTCTCGATCATGCTCTCGGCGAGCCGGTCCCGGCGCCGGGAGCTGATGAACCCTCCCCGGCCGAGCCGTCCCGGTACCGACAGGGTCGCGTTGTCCGCGATCGACATGTCGGGAACGAATCCCTGGTGGTGCCGGTCCTGGGGAACGAACCCGGCACCGGCGGCCAGCGCGGCGCTCACGTCGCCGGGGCGGGGCCGGTCGCCCGCGATCTCCACGTCCCCGGAGTCCGCCGCGCGCAGTCCGACGACGGTCTCGGCGACCTCGGTACGGCCGCTGCCGGCGGCGCCCGCGAGTCCCACGATCTCCCCGGCGCGCACCCGGAAGGTGACGTCGTCGTAGGTGTCGCCGGTCAGCTTCCTGACGTCCAGCGCCGGTGCGGCGGCCGTGTCGAGGGTGGTCGCGCGTTCCTCGCGCCGGTCGGCCGCGGCCTCGCCGGTCATGGCGGCGACGAGTTCGGTGCGTGACAGGCCGGCGACCGGCGCGGTCAGGATGTGGCGGGCGTCCCGGAACACCGTCACCATGTCGCAGATCTCGTAGATCTCCTGGAGGTGGTGGCTGATGAACAGGAAGGTGACGCCCTGTCGTTGCAGGTCGCGGATGCGGTCGAAGAGCCGGTTGATGGCGGCTCCGTCGAGTTGCGCGGTCGGCTCGTCGAGGATGATGAACCTGGCGCCGAACGACAGCGCGCGGGCGATCTCGACGAACTGCCGCTGTTCCACGCTGAGTCCGTCGGCCGGGGACTGCGGGTCGACGTCGACCGACCAGGCGGCGAGCAGTTCCTGTGCCCGGCGGCGTACCGTCGGCCAGGCGATGAGCCGGCCGCGGCCGTGGTCGTACCGGTTCAGGAAGAGGTTCTCCGCGACGGTCAGGGTCGGGATGACCGTCGACTTCTGGTAGACGCAGGCGACGCGCTGTCGCCAGGCGTCGCGGTCCGTGAGCCGGGGGGCCGCCTCGCCGCCGAAGGCGATCGTCCCCTGGTCCGGTGCCTGGAGGCCGGTGAGTACGGAGACCAGGGTCGACTTGCCGGCTCCGTTGCGGCCGACGAGCGCGTGGGTCTCCCCCGGCCTGATGGTGATGCCGGCACCGTCGAGGGCCACCGTCGGACCGAATCGTTTGACTATGCCCGCCGCCTCGACGACAGGCGGGGCTTCGCGTACCCGTCCGCCGTCCGCCGGATCGGGCGCGGGATGGGGTTCTCGCTCCCCGTCGTTCATCACAACCGCCTTGTGCTGGTGAGGGTTTCCGTCTCCTGGCGTGGCGTCAGCCGAGGTTGTTGCCCCACAGCGAGGTGTCGTCGCTCTTCAGGCTGGGCACCCCGCCGTAGGTGCCGCCGTCGGCGGTGACGAGCGGGGCGGAGAGCTGGTCCTCCAGCAGTCCGTCACGGACCTGGACGATGGTGCTGTCGTGGTCGGTCCTGCCGGGCTTGAACGTCTTCCCGTCGATGGCCGCCTTCAGGTAGTAGAGGGCGTACTTGGCGTACAGGTCGGCGGGCTGGGAGACGGTCGCGTCGATCTTTCCGGCCGCGATGGACTTCAGCTCCTCGGGGATGCCGTCGTTGGAGACGACGAAGACGTGCTTCGGGTCCTGGGGGCCGACCAGCAGGCCCTTCTGCTTGAGGACCTGGAGCGTCCCGGCGAGGGCGAAACTGGACTGCATATAGACGCCCTTGATGTCCGGGTGGGCGGTGAGGTCGGTCTGGAGCTTCTGCGCGGCGACGGCGCCGTCCCAGTTGGTGGCCTCGCCGAGGACCGTGATGCCGGGGTAGTCCTTCTTCATGCAGTCGTTGAACGCCTCGGTGCGGTCACGGCCGTTGATGGAGTCGAGGCCGCCCTGGAGCATGACGACCTTGCCCTTGCCGCCGAGCTTGGTCCCCAGGTACTTGCACGCCTTCTCGCCGTAGGCGCGGTTGTCGGCGCGGACGACCATGTAGACCTTGCCGGTGTCGGGGCGGGTGTCGACGGTGACGACCGGGATCTTCTTCGCGGCGAGCTGTTCCAGGGTGGGGGCGATGGCGGCGGTGTCCTGCGGGGCCATGGCGACGCCCTTGACGCCCTGGCTGATGAACGTCTGGGCGTTCGCGGTGAGTTTGGCGACGTCGTTCTGCGAGTTCGTGGTCTTGAGGCCGAGGCCGAGCTGCTTGGCGTAGTCCGGCGTGTACTTGATGTACGAGTTCCAGAAGTCGGTGTCGGAACGGGGGTAGTCGACGCCGACCAGGGGGGCGTCGCCGGACGTGGCCACGTCGCCGGAGCCGCCACAGGCGCTGAGCAGCGCCAGCGCGGACAGGGCGGAGGCCGTGGAACAGAGGGCGGTTCTGAGTCTCATCGGTGCTTCCTCACACTGTTCGGAGAGATGGGATGTATGTATAGACAGGGATCGCCGCACCTGTCCAGCCCTGGGGAAAAATCGGTACAGAGCCACAGGTGAAGCCGGATGCAGCGTCGAGGTCCGCCAGTCGGGCTTCCGATCCATCCCATCAATCAAACCCAGAAACATGCCATGTTTACTCAATGACACATGCGTTGTTTACGGACAATCCGACCAAGCCAATTGGTCAAACGCTGCTATTCATCCCTGCACTCCCGTTGACACGGTCGGGACACATGCCAGAGCTTCGTCCGTAACGCCCATCCCCCCAACTCCCCACCGCACCAGGGATGTCCTCATGTCGATTTCGATCAACAGACGCCGGTTCCTGGCCGGCGCCACCTGCGTCGCGGCGGCCACCGTCGCGGGCGGCGTGTTCGGCACCGGCGGCGCGTACGCGGCCCCGTCGGTCTACACACCCGCCTGGGACTCGGTCGACCAGCACCCGCCGGCCCCCGAATGGTTCAAGGACGCCAAGTTCGGCATCTACTTCCACTGGGGCGTATTCAGCGTTCCGGCGTACGACAGCGAGTGGTACCCGCGCAACATGTACGCGAACGGAAGCAACGCCAACAAACACCACATAGCGACCTTCGGACAGCCCTCCGCATGGCCGTACCACAACTTCATCGACGGGGCCCGGGACCTCGCGGGCAACACTGTCCGGTTCGCCCCCAGGCTCAAGTCCGCGGGAGGGAACTTCGACCCGGACGAATGGGCTCAGCTGTTCGTCGACGCCGGCGCCAGGTTCGCGGGCCCGGTCGCCGAGCACCATGACGGGTTCTCCATGTGGGACAGCCAGGTCAACGAGTGGAACTCGGTCGGCAAGGGCCCGAAGCTGAACCTGCTCCAGCTCTTCACCACGGCCATCCGGGCCAAGAACCTGAAGCTGCTGGTGGCCATGCACCACGCCTACCACTACAACGGCTTCTACGAGTTCGCCCCCGCCCAGACGGACGGCAGCCTCAAGAAGCTGTACGGGCAACTGGGTCCGGCGGCGGAGAACCAGCTCTGGTACGACAAGCTCAAAGAGGTCATCGACCGCGCCCGGCCCGACATCCTCTGGCAGGACTTCAAACTGGACGCCGTCGACGAGACGCAGCGGCTGAACTTCCTGTCGTACTACTACAACCAGGCCAACGCCTGGGGCCGCGAGGTCGTCGCCACCTACAAGGACGGCTTCAACGGCCGCGGTGAGGTCTTCGACTACGAGCGCGGCGGCCCGGCCGACCTCACCGCGCCCTACTGGCTGACCGACGACAGCATCTCCAGCTCCAGCTGGTGCTACACGCAGGGCATCGGGTACTACAGCGTCCAGCAGATGCTGCACTCGCTGCTCGACCGGGTCAGCAAGAACGGCAACATGCTGCTCAACATCGCGCCGATGGCCGACGGAACGATTCCGCAGGGGCAGAAGGACATCCTGCTCGCCATCGGGAACCACCTGAAGCGCTTCGGCGAGGCCGTCTACGCGACCCGGGCCTGGACCCAGTACGGCGAGGGACCCACGAAGATGGGCGGAGGCGCCTTCACCACCCCGACCGCCGGGACCGCGCAGGACATCCGCTTCACCCGCGACAAGTCCGGCAAGGTCCTGTACGCGACCGTCCTCGGCTGGCCCGGCAGCACACTGACGGTCAAGACCCTCAGCTCCGACCGGATCAGCCTCTCCTCCCTGACCTCCGCACAGCTCCTCGGCTCGACCGCCGGCACCTACATCGGCCTCGCCACTCCGACCCAGGACACCACCGGACTCAAGGTGACCCTGCCGTCGTCGGCGCCCTACAGCGCCGACGCGTACGTCCTGAAGCTCACCTTCTCCGGCGAGATCCCCTCGCTGCGTCCCCTCGCCGGCGCCGTCGCCTTCAAGGACGTCGGCTACTCCGGCGGCGGCACGGTCCTGCCGCTCGGCGACTACACCGGCGACCGGCTCATCCAGGCCGGCCTCGGCACGCGGACCCTCTCCTCCCTGCGGCCGGCACCCGGCCACCAGGTGATCGGCTACTCCGGCGACGACTTCACCGGGACGTCGTGGACCTTCACCGCCGACAGCCCCGATCTGCGCACCACCGGCAACAACGACCAGATCGCCTCCCTGAAGGTGCAGTTCAACCCGTCGGCGTACTTCCGGGTCACCAACGTCACCGACGGCCTGGCCCTGGACAGCGGCGGCGACGTCGCCTCCGGCTCCAACCTCAAGCAGTGGACCTGGGACGGCAGCGCCAACCTCCAGTGGCAGGCCGTGGAACTCGGCAACGGGTACTACAAGCTGGTCAACCGCACCAACGGCATGGTCGCGGACAGCTGGGGGGCCACCGCGGGCGGCACCGCCTGCCGACAGACCACCTGGAACGGCCACACCAACCAGCAGTGGACGATCACCCCTCGCGGCGACGGCCGCCACTCCATCGCCAACCGCACCACCGGTCTGGTCCTGGACGGCGGCGGCGATGTCGCCTCCGGCTCCGTCACCAAGATGTGGCCGTACGACACCAGCACCAACCTGCTGTGGACCTTCACCGCCCTCTGAGAAGAGAGAAGCCTCCTCATGCGTACGCCTGACAGGCACCACAGACGACGAGGACACCCGCACCACGGGCTCCGCACGCAGGTCACCGCGCTGGCGGCGGTGTTCGCCGGGGCCGTGGCGGTGCTGGCACCGACCGCCGCCCAGGCCGCCGGCACCATGGTCGGAGTGACCCTCACGACGTCCGATCTGAGCAGCGCCCTGACCCCGCAGCCGGGCGTCTCCCTGGGGGCCGTGTCCTCCGGTTCCGTCAACCTCACCGTGGACGACTCGACGTCGTACCAGACCATCGACGGCTTCGGCGCGGCCTTCACGGACGCCTCCACCTACCTCCTCCAGAACAAGGTGAGCGCCGCCACCCGGAACCGGGTGATGAACGACCTGTTCAGCCGGGGCAACGGCATCGGCCTCTCCCTGATGCGGGTCCCGATGGGCTCCTCCGACTACACCGCCACCCCGCCGAGCAGCCCCTCGACCTACTCGTACGACGACAACGGCGGCGTCGCCGACCCCACTCTCGCCAACTTCTCCACCGCGCACGACGACGCCTACGTCATCCCGGTCATCAAGCAGGCCCAGGCCCTCAACCCGGCGATGAAGCTCCTCGCCAACAACTGGTCCCCGCCCGCCTGGATGAAGACCACCAACACCATGCTCGGCGCGGGCGGCGGCACCCTCCGCTCCGACATGTACGGCCCGCTGGCGCAGTACTACGTCAAGTTCCTCCAGGAGTACCGGGCGAAGGGGGTCGAGGTCTGGGGCGTCACCCCGCAGAACGAGCCCGAACTCGCCCCGCCCACGTACTCCGGCATGCTGCTCAGCGCGGCGGACGAATCGTCCTTCATCAAGAACAACCTCGCCCCCGCGCTCACCCAGGCGGGCCTGGACCAGGTCATCCTGGGCGGCGACGGCGACCACGTGAGCACGCCGTACGCCAACACGCTGCTCTCCGACAGCGCCACCGCCGCCGCGGTCTACGGCACGGCCTGGCACTGCTACCAGAACAACCTCGGCCTCATGACGACGATCCACAACTCCTTCCCGTCGAAGAGGCTGTACGAGACCGAGTGCTCCACCGGACCGGGTATCGCCCCGATGAACGCCACGCAGCTCGCCCTGGAGTCCACGTTCAACTGGGCCGGCGGCGCGCTCCTGTGGAACCTGGCCCTGGGCACCGACGGCGGCCCGAAGATGGGCCGCGGCTGTGACAACTGCACGGGGCTGGTGACCGTCGACCAGTCCACCGGAAACGTCACCTACACCGACAACTACTACCAGTTGGGGCAGTTCTCGAAGTTCGTCATGCCCGGTGCCACCCGCATCGGCTCCTCCGACGGCGGCGGGATCTGGTCGCAGGCGTACCGCAACCCCGACGGCGGCGAGGCGACGGTGGCGTACAACAACAACTCCTCCCCCACCGCCTTCACGATGACCTGGAACGGCGAAGGCTCCTTCACCTACACACTGCCCGCCCACGCCACGGTCACCTTCACCAAGAAGGCGGCCGGCGCAGCCGGCCAACTCATCGGCCAGGGCTCGGGCCGCTGCCTCGACGACACGAGCAACGCCGCCAATGGCGTCCAGCAGCGGATCTGGGACTGCGCGTCCGGCAACGCCGGCCAGACCTATCTGTACTCGTCCGGCCGCGAACTCCAGATCGGCGGGAAGTGCCTGGGCGCGGCAGCCGACGGCACGTCGAACGGCACCAAGGTCATCACCTGGGACTGCAACAGCGGCAGCAGCCAGAAATGGACCTTACACGCCGACGGCAGCATCACCAACGACGCGTCCGGACTCTGTCTCGACGTGACGGGCGTGGCAACGGCGAACGGCTCACCCGTCCAGCTGTGGAGCTGCACGGGCGCGGGCAACCAGAAGTGGGCCGCCTCCAGCACGTAGGAATGCTGCGTTATTCGATCGGCCGGCACTATTCGCAGTAGTACTGACAGCGCGCCATTTCGTAACGTAACAAGTTCCGCGACCATCACCGGGAATGCCGCACACGACCGAAATGGGCGGCATTCCCATCAATCCACCAATGAATGTCTATACAAATTCACGCATAAATATTAACTCTGAACAGATCCTTGCCAACCGCTGATTCCTCAGGGAATGCTGACGCCAGGAAGATTGAAGTTTCTACGAACGCTGATATTTCAGTCGCGCTGCGCCTGATTTCGAGTTCCCGTGACCAATTTTCCAATTTTTCACCCCCCACCGGGAAGACGTATTTATCGTGCCCAAAAACGGCAAGCTACTGCGATTAAGAAGACTTTCGCTGGCGGGAGACGGCAGATATCTGCTCGTCCCGCTCGACCACAGTGTCTCGGACGGCCCGATCGTCCCCGCCGGCCAATGGAACAGCCTCGTACGTGACCTCGTGAACGGTGGTGCCGACGGGATCATCGTCCACAAGGGACGCGCCCGGGCCCTCGCCCCCGAGATCCTCAAGGACTGCGCCCTGGTGGTCCACCTGAGCGCGAGCACCGCGCGCTCCCACGACGTACACGCCAAGGTCCTGGTCGGCGACGCCGAGGAGGCCGTGCGTCTCGGCGCCGACGCGGTGAGCGTGCACGTGAACATCGGCTCGGACACCGAGGCCCAGCAACTCGCCGACCTCGGCGCGGTGGCCCGCTCCTGCGAGACCTGGGGCATGCCGCTGATCGCCATGATCTACCCGCGCGGTCCCCGTATCGAGGACCCGCACGACCCCGAACTCCTCGCCCACGTGGTCAACGTCGCCGCCGACCTGGGCGCGGACCTCGTGAAGACGTCCGTCGCACTGCCTGTGGAACGGATGGCCGAGGTCGTCGCCAACAGCCCCCTCCCCGTCCTCACCGCCGGCGGACCGCCGGACGAGTCGGACCTCATCGCCTACGGCACCGCCGTGATGGCGGCCGGCTGCCGGGGGCTCGCCGTCGGACGCAGGATCTTCAACTCCCCCACCCCGTACGCGATGGTGTCCAGGCTCTCCGCCGTCGTGCACGGCCGCGAGGGGATCACCGAGAGCACGACCGCCCGCACCACCGACTACTCGACGATCGTGGCAGGTGTCGCATGAGGTTCGCATGGATCGATCTGCGTGAGGTCCCCCGCCCGCAGCTGGAAGCGGTGGTCGACGCCGCAGTCCACGCCAGGATGGCCGGGGTCGTCTCCTCCGACCCGCACCTGCTCGGCACTCTGCCGCCGACCGTCACCCGGGTACTCGCCTCGACCGGCGCGCTCACGCCCCCGGCTCCGGCCGGCGGCAAGAAGCCCGGCGACAAGGAGCCCAAGGACACCAAGGCCGCCGAACCCAAGGGCTTCGACGTCCTGTTGCGCGACTTCGGCACCGAGGAGGAGCTCAGCGCCCTCGCCGCGCTCAAGCGGACGGCGGACGGCACACCCGTGGCCGGCTTCGTCGACGTACGCGACGACCGCACGCTCCGGCTGTCCTGCGCGGGAGCGATGGCGCTGCCGTACACGGTCATCCACTTCGCCGACCCCACCAAGATCCCGCTGGAGATCGTGCTCGCCGCGGCCGAGTCCGCCGAGGGCCGGCTGGTGACCGTCGTCCACGACCTGGAGGAAGCGGCGATCGTCTTCGACGTGCTGGAACGCGGTTCGGACGGCGTCCTGTTCACCCCGCGCGGCGCCGACGACGTGTTCGCCCTGGCCCGGCTGCTCGAAGCCACCACACCGAAGCTCAGCCTCTCGACGCTGACCGTGGAGAGCATCCGGCACATCGGGCTCGGCGACCGGGTCTGCGTCGACACCTGCTCGCACTTCGAGGAGGACGAGGGCATCCTCGTCGGCTCCTACTCCTCGGGGTTCGTGCTGTGCTGTAGCGAGACGCACCCGCTGCCGTACATGCCGACCCGGCCGTTCCGGGTCAACGCGGGCGCGCTGCACTCGTACACGCTCGGCCCCGACAACCGCACCAACTACCTCAGCGAGGTGGGTTCCGGCACCACGCTGCTGGGAGTCGGCGCCGACGGCCGCACCCGGCGGGTGGTGGTCGGCCGCGCCAAGCTGGAGTCCCGCCCGCTGCTGGAGATCCGCACCCAGGCCGAGGACGGCCGACTGGTCAGCCTGACCGTGCAGGACGACTGGCACGTCCGCGTGCTCGGCCCCGGCGGCAAGGTCCTCAACGTCACCGAGCTGCGGCAGGGCGACGAACTCCTGGGCTACCTCGCCGAGGACAAACGCCATGTCGGCCTGCCCATCGGCGAGTTCTGCAAGGAGACGTGAGCCCCATGGACGAACTGGTCCACGGCTTGCTCAGACCTCAGGACGACAACCGGCCGTATCTGACGCACCGTCAGGAGTCGCTGACGCGCGGCGAGTTACGTGAACGGGTCGCGAAGCAGGCGGCCGTGTTCGAGGGGTACGGGATCGGCGGGAGGAGCACCGTCGGTCTGCGGACCCCACCGAGCTTCACCCAGGTAGAGGTGCTGCTCGCCCTGGGACAGCTGGGCGCCCAGGTCCAGCTCTTCGACTACCGGCTCAAACCGGCGGAGATCACGGCGCTGCGCGCGGTGTGCCGTCCGCAGTTCATGGTGAGTGCGGGCGTCAACGTCCAGGCCGCTTTCGGTTTCCGGGCCGACTACGAGGTGGTCACCGAGCGCCTCCCCGGCGGCCGGCCCGCCGGGACGGACCACCGGCTCGTCCAGTTCAGCTCGGGTTCCACCGGGCAGCCGAAGGTCATCGGCAGAACGGCCGAGTCGCTGCGCTCGGAGGTGGAGCGGTTCTCCCGGATTCCCGGGATGCCCGGTGCGGGCGACCGGGTGCTGCTGCTCAGCTCGACGGCACACAGCTTCGGGCTCGTCGGCGGACTGCTGCACTCGCTCGTCTCCGGCGCCACCGTGGTGTTCGCCCCGCGGGTCTCCGCGCGCGACATCCTGCGGACCGCCGCGGAGCACCGGGTGACCACCCTGTTCGGCGTCCCCATGCACTACGAGCTGCTCTGCGCCGCGGGCACCCGCCCCGACCTGCCCGACCTGCGAGCCGCCGTGTCGGGCGGGGAGCAGATGCCGCCGCAGGTCGCCGCGCGCTTCGCCGAGCTGTACGGGGTCCGGGTCGGCGAGTCGTACGGCACCACGGAGACCGGCGTGGTCGCCATGGACGTCAGCGGCGCCCTGCGCCCCGCGGCCGGCCCGCCCGCACCCGGGATCGTGGTGCGGGAGCAGCGGGGCGAACTCGAAGTCGCCCTCGCGCAGTCGCCGTATCTGCACGGCACCGGCGGTGACCAGTACACGGACGGCTGGCTGCGCACCCGTGACCGGGTCACGGTGGCCGCCGACGGCACCGTCCGGCTCCATGGACGCGCCGATTCCCTCGTGGTGATCGGGGGGCTGAAGGTGGACCTCGTCGAGGTCGAGAACGTCCTGCGGGAGCATCCCGCGGTCGATCAGGCGGTTCTCGTCCACGAGGGGGTGACCGAGGCGTACGTGACCGTGGCCGCCGGTGCCCGGACGTCCCCCGAGGAGCTTCTGCGCTGGTGCCGGGAGCGGCTCGCCGACTTCAAGACGCCCCGGGTGATCCGCCTGCTGGACGAGCTGCCGCGCACCTCCAACGGAAAGCTCGTGCGCCAGGCCGCGGTTCTGCACGCGGCGTCGGCGGACCGCTGACGGCCTCCCCCCGGCTTCCCCGTCTTTTCTTTCCCACCTCCCTGACCTGGAGACACCGATCATGAGTACCTCGACCTTGGAAGACGAGATCCGCGAGTTCGTCCTCACCTCGGTCATCGACGAGATGAACATCCTGACCGACCGTGACGGCATCACGGACGACAGCCCGCTGACCGTCGGCGGACTGGACGTGGACTCCCTGAGCCTCATCGAGCTGAGCCTGCGGCTGGAGACCCGGTTCGGCGTGGAGATCCCGGACACCGACATCGAGCCCCTGGCCGCCCTGACCCTGGGCGGACTGGTCGCGGAGGTCGTCCGGCGCGGTGCGAAGGCATGACCACGAGCGATCAGTTCCGCATGGTGTCACCGTTCACGCCGGAGACGGTCCGGGCGCTGCTGTCGGACCGCAACGTCTTCCCCGGACTGCCCGCCGACCTCGCCGACGACGCCGAACTGGTGCTGGACTCCCTCGGCCTGGTGTGGCTCCTGCACGTCGTGGAGGAGCGCTACGGCCTGACCGTGGAACCCAGCGACGAGGAGATCTTCGAGCTGACCTCGCTGCGCCGGCTCACCGCCTATCTCAACGCCGCTTCGGCGAAACCGGCCGAGGAGGGCGAGCAGGATGCCCGCTGAGGTCACGGTGACCGGTTTCGGGGTACGCACGGCCTTCGGCACCGGTGCCGACGCGCTGCGGCGCGGGGTGTTCGCCGGGGTCCCGGCCTTCGCGCCCACCACACGGTTCGACACCGGTCCGTACCGTACCCCGATGGCGGCGGCGGCCCCCGACGGCATCGGTGCCGTCAGGGACTGGGCGTTGCGCCACGCACTGGCCGACAGCGGCGCCGAGGCGCTGGATCACGCGGGCCTGGGTCCGGGCACGGAGGCGGCCGTCCTGATGGGTGTCGCGGGGGACCACACCAGCGTCACCCGGTACTGGCGCCCTTCCCCGGGAGCCGCCGTCCGCGGTGACACCCCCTTGTCGGACGCCGTTCCGGCCCGGCTCACGGAGTCGCTCTGTACCGGCCTCGGTCTCAAGGGCCCCCGGCTGACCTTCTCCAACGCCTGTGTCGCCTCGGCCGCGGCGATCATCCACGGATGCCGGCTGATCGCCTCCGGCCGGACCGACGTGGCGATCTGCGCGGGCGGCTACCTCGTCGAGGAGGAGACGTTCGGGAAGTTCGACTCCGGACGGGCCCTGTCCCGCGACGGCGCGGTGCGCCCGTTCAGCGCGGACCGCACCGGGCTGCTGCTGGGCGACGGTGTGGCGGTGGTCGTCCTGGAGTCCGCCGAACACGCCCGGCGGCGCGGCGCGCAGGCGCTCGCGTCGGTTCTGGGGTGGGGGACGGCCACGGACGCCCATCACATCGCGCAGCCGCATCCCGAGGGGGCCGGCCTCGCCCGCGCGGCCCGGCAGGCGGCCCGCCTCGCGGGCGATCCGGACGGGGCGACCATCGGCTACGTCAACGCGCACGGCACCGGTACGAAGTACAACGACGGCGCCGAGACGCGGGGGCTGCGGGCCGCCTTCCCGGAACACATCGAGTCGATCCCGGTCAGCTCCACCAAGTCCACCACCGGTCATCTCCTGGAGGCCGCGGGCGTCGTGGAGTTCGTGATCACGCTGCTCGCCCTGACCGACGGCGTCCTTCCCCCCACCGCCGGTTTCACCCGGCCCGATCCGGAATGCGACCTCGACCACGTGCCGAACCGGCCGCGCCACACCGATCTGCGCCGGGCCCTGACGGTCAACGCGGCCTTCGGCGGTGCCAACACCGCACTCCTCCTGGAGCGCCCATGACACCACGACCCGCGCTGCGATCCCCCCTGGCGGTGCTGGCGAGCGCCACCGCCACCCACGCCACCGGCTCGGCCGACGACGTCGCGCTGCCGAGGCTGCCGGGCTTCGTCGAGTCCGCCTTCAGCCCTCTCGTGTACGAGGTGAGCCGTCGCTGCCTCATCGAGAAGCCGGTGGACGGGACCCGTACGGCGGTCGCCCTGGCGAGTCTGGCCGGTGACACCACCACCGCGGATCTGGCCAGCAGCCGCATGGTCTCCGGGAAGGTCCACAACCCGCTGCTGTTCATGCAGGCCACCGCCAACTCCGTGCTGGGCCACATCAGCCGGGAGTTCGGGATCACCGGCCAGATGTTCAGCGTCTCCACCCTCGACGACCCGGTCACCGAGTCGCTGCTGATGGCGGATCTCCTGCTGGAGGACACCGAGCTGGACCACGTCCTCGTCGTGGGCGTGGAACTCGGCGGCGGCCCGCGTGTGGCCGCGCTCCACCAGGAGGCGGCCGACGCCGACGCCCGTCCGCTTCCCCGGCTCCCGGCGTCCGCGGGCCTCGCGTCGGCGGTGCTGCTCGGGCGTCCCGGCCCGGACGGGGTCACCGTCCGGTCGGCCGCGGTGCCGAGGGACGGCATGTCCGGCCCGTACCTGGCGCCGGCGGCCCGGCACCACGGGAGTGTCCAGGGGCTGGTCGAACTGGCCGCGGCCCATCGGTGGCTCCTGCGGGAGGGCGGCGACCATCTCCTGGTGACGGAGGCGGGCCCGGGACGCGGGCGTGCCGCGTTCATGCTGACCGGCTCCGCCTCCACATCTCTGCCGGCCCCGACGAGGGACGAGAAGGGCAACCATGCTCATCGATAGACAGGAACGGGCGCGGATCTGCTCCGACGAGCGGCTCGGCGCCGGCAACATCCTGGAGCGTCTGCGCGCGTACGGCCGTCCCCTCGACGAGACCGTGCTGCACACGGACACCGACGGCCTCGCGGCGCTGACGCTGGGCGGGCTGTGCGAGCGGGTCGAGGAGTACGCCGGCTGGTACGCCGCCCACGGGGTACGGCCCCGGGACCCGGTGGCCGTGCACTCCTCCTCCAGCGCCGAGTTCGCGCTCAACTACCTCGCGCTGACCTCACTCGGCGCCATCCCCTCCTTCGTCAACGGCAACCTCCCGCCGGACACCGCCCGGGAGTACGTCCGCCGCCAGGGCGCGGTGGGCGCGTTCACGGACGAGGCGCACCGGGAGGTGCTGGCGGACCAGGGGCTCGGCTTCCACGTCACCGCCGAGGACATCGGTCCCGGACACCGCGGGCTCCTGCCGGCGTCGTACCCGTACCGGCACGATCCCACCGACCCGGTGCTGATCTCCCACTCCTCGGGTACCACCGGAATGCCGAAGGGAGTGCCACACACCCACCGGACGCTCATGTACGCGCAGGTGCACCGGCTGCGTTTCTCCACCGGCAGTGACATGGAACGCACTCTGGTGGGGCTGCCGGGGGCGCACAACGCCATGGTGGCGACCCTGCTGTACTGCCTTCTCCTGCGGACCGACCTCAAGCTCCTCTCCAGCCAGCGCGGCGCCGACGTCCTCGACGCGGTGGAGGAGTTCGCGCCCAGCGCGGTGCTTGCCTTCGCGGGGACCTTCGGCGAGATGGCCGCCGAGGACCTGACGCGGCGTGACCTCTCCAGCGTCCAGGTGTGGTTCAACACCGGGGACGCGGCGCACGAGGCGCACATCAGGGAGCTCGTCCGGCACGGGAACCGCACGGAGATCGGCCGGGACCTGCGCCGGGCACGGGTGGCGGGTTCGGTCTTCGTGGACGGGCTCGGCTCCTCGGAGGCGGGCCACTCCGTCTTCCACAACCGGCACACGAAGGACACCACGTCGTACGCGCGCTGTGTCGGCAGGCCGATCGGGTTCGCGGAGGCCGCCGTCCTCGCCGAGGACGGCACTCCGCTGCCGCCGGGCAGGACGGGCCGGCTGGGGATCAAGTCGCCGACGCTGACGCCCGGTTACTGGAACGACTCGCTGACCTGGAACCGGATGCGGCTGGGGGGCTACTGGCTCACCGGGGATCTCGCCCGCCAGGACGAGAAGGGGAACTTCTACCATCTCGACCGCGTACCGGACGCCATCCGCACCCGTGCCGGAATCGTCTTCAGCACCGGCACCGAGGAACTCCTGCTGGCCCGTCTGCCGCAGGTGACGGACTGCACGGTCGTCGGGGTGGCGCCGAACGGTGTACGCGCCGACTGGGACGGCGACGGGGAGGCGGAGGTCTATGTCCTGCTTCAGCTCTCGCCCGAGCCCGATCACGGCCAGGCCGACGAGGTGTGGACCGACCGGGTCAACTCCGTGCTGTCCGAGGCCGGTCTTCCCCCGGTGCACCGGGCCCTGCCCATGAACTCCGAGGACGTGGCCAAGGGCGCGACCGGAAAGGTTCTCAAGCGAGTGATGCGCGACCGGTTCGTCGCCCGGGCAGCCGAGGAGCGGCGCGGATGAGCACGTCGGAGGCGTACCGGCTGTGGTGGCAGCACGACGCGCACTGGTACCAGGGGGTGGCCGCCCGCTTCGGGCCGGAGGCGGCGAACGAGATCAACGCCGAGGCGCTGCGGAAGATCGCGGTGTACGTCGCGGGGCGTGTGGCCCGCTCCAGCGGTCCGCTCCCGGGCACCGGGGACCCCGGCAAGGACCTGGAGGAGCTGCGCCGCCGGTACGACGCGTGCGGCGACCGGATGTTCCCGCCGGAGCTGCGCAACGCCTCGACCGAGGTGGAGCAGGACGATCTGATCGTGCTGACCCTGCGGCGGAACTTCGCCGTCACGATGGTGCGGATGGCCGGCTCCCTCGACGGCTACCGCTGCCCGTGCACCGACATCCACGCGGGCTGGTCCGAGGGTCTCGGCGTGCGGCTCACGGAGAACCGGGCCGAGAGCTGCCTGCGGGACGGCGACAAGGCGTGCCGTCTGCTGATGCGTGTCGCGCCCCCGGACCCCGGATCGGAGGGCTGAGCGGTGCGAGTTCTGGTCGCCGGGGCGTCCGGAGTCGTCGGACGTCCGCTGGTCGGCGCGCTGCGTGCCCGCGGGCACAGGGTGAGCGCGCTGGTGCGGGACGCGTCACGGGCTCCGGAGGCGGACGAGGTCGTCGTCGCGGACGCGCTGGACCGTTCGAGTGTCCTGACCGCGGTGTCGGCCGCGCGCCCCGAGGTGGTGGTCCATCAGCTGTCGGCGCTCAGCCTGCTGGGGGACGATCCCGCGGAGGCGTTCGCGCGTACGGCGCGGCTGCGCACCGAGGGGACCCGTCACCTCGTGGAGGCGGTCCGCGCGTGCGGTGCGCGCCGGCTGGTGGCGCAGTCCATCGCCTTCGCAGCCGCTCCGGCGGGGCCCGACGTCCTCGACGAGCACGCCCCGCTGTATCTGGACGCCCCCGATCCGGGCTGGGCGGCGACGGTGCGGGCCGTCGCCGTCCTGGAGGAACTGGTCCAAGGCGTCCAGGGGGTGGTGCTGCGTTACGGCGCCCTGTACGGGCCGGGGACCGTGTACGCCCGGGCGGGCGGTACGGGGCAGCGGGTGCTGGCCGGCCGTCTCCCCCTGCCTTCGGGAGGGGCCGGCGTCACGTCGTTCCTTCATGTGGAGGACGCGGTGGGGGCCGCGGTGCGGGCCGTGGAGTCGGAGGCGTTCGGGGTGTTCCACGTGACGGACGACGAACCGGCCGCCGCCGTGCAATGGCTCCCCCACTACGCGAAGGCGCTCGGCGCTCCCGCGCCGCGGGTCGTGCCGGAGGCGCTGGCGCCCCGTCTGCTGGGCTGGTTCACGGCCCATCAGCTCACCGCGGCCCGCGGGGCGGACAACAGCCGGGCGTCCGTCACGCTCGGCTGGCGCCCCCGCCGGCCGAGCTGGCGTGAAGGGCTGGGCGAGGAGTGAGCACGTCCCCCTCGGCCCTCGCCGTCTGCGTGATCGGCGTCGGTCCACGCGGCCTGTCCGTCCTGGAGCGGATCTGCGCCGGCGCCTCCGGTACCGGACGGCCGGTCGCCGTGCACCTGGTCGATCCCTGTCCGCCGGGTCCGGGCGCCGTGTGGCGCACCGGCCAGCCGAGCGAGCTGCTGATGAACACGGTCGCCTCCCAGGTGACCCTGTTCACCGACGACAGCGTGCGCTGCGCGGGGCCGGTCGTCCCGGGGCCGAGCCTGTACGAATGGGCCTGCACGCTGACCGGCGACCAGCCGGGCCACATCCGCGAAGAGGCCCGGCGGCTGGGTCCGGACACCTATCCGACGCGGGCGTTCCACGGCCACTACCTGGAGTGGGTGCTCCGCCATCTCTTACGCACCCTGCCCGACGAGGTGACCGTGCACACGCACCGGTCGACGGCGGTCTCGGTGGAGGACGGCGCGGACGGACGGCAGACCGTCACGCTGGCCGACGGCGGCCGGCTGGCCGGGATGGACTCGGTGGTGCTGGCCCTGGGCCACACTCCGCAGCTTCCCGAGCGGGAGGAGCGGCACCTGACCGTGTTCGCCGGGCGGCACGGTCTGGTGCACGTCGTTCCGGGAAACCCCGCGGACGCGGTCCTGGACGGCATCGCGCCGGGGAGCCCGGTGGCGCTGCGGGGCCTCGGCCTGAACTTCTTCGACCATCTCACCCTGCTGACCGTGGGCCGGGGCGGGGTGTTCAAGGAGAGCGGGAGCGGCCTCGTCTATCTCCCGAGCGGCAACGAGCCGGTGCTGTACGCCGGTTCGCGGCGCGGGGTGCCGTACCACGCCCGGGGCGAGAACGAGAAGGGCGCGCTCGGCCGTCACCACCCGCTGTTCCTCACGCCCGAGGCCATCGCCGCTCTGCGCGGCCGTCCGGTCCGCTTCCGCAGAGACCTGTGGCCGCTGATCGACCGTGAGGTGCGGACGGTGTACCACGCGGCGTGGCTGCGCACCGCCCGTGGGCCCAGGATCGCCGCGGAGTTCGTGCGGTCCGTGGTCTGCGGCGGGTGCGCGGAGGCGGAGCTGCTCGACCGGCAGGGGGTGCCGCCGGGTGAGCGCTGGGACTGGGGGCGGATCGAACGCCCTTACGGCGAGCGGCGTTTCACCGGTCGTGGCGACTTCCGCCGGTGGGTGCTGGAGTATCTGCGGCGGGATGTCGCCGAGGCCAGGCTGGGCAATGTGAGCGGGCCGCTGAAGGCGGCGCTCGACGCGTTGCGGGACCTGCGCAACGAGATCCGCCAGGTCGTCGACCACGGCGGGGTCACCGGAGGGTCGTACCGTGCCGAACTCGACGGCTGGTACACCCCGTTGAACGCGTTCACGTCGATCGGCCCGCCGGCCTTCCGTATCGAGCAGCTCATCGCGCTGGTCGAGGCCGACGTGCTGCACCTGCTCGGTCCGGGAACCCGGGTGCGGCCGTCGGGTGCGGCGGGCGCGTTCCTCGTCGACGCCGAGGGGGTGGCCGCCGCGCCGGTCGCGGTCACCGCGCTGATCGAGGCCAGGCTGCCCAGGACGGACCTGTCTCGCACCGCCGACCCGTTGCTGGCCTCGCTGAGGGCGGCCGGCGGCTGTACGGAGCACCGGCTCGACGGCGTTCCCACCGGAGGGCTGGCGGTCACCTCGGGAGCGCCCCGGGTACTGGACTCGGCGGGGCGGGCGCATCCTCGGCGTTTCGCCTTCGGCGTGCCGACCGAAGGCGTGCGCTGGGTGACGGCGGTCGGGGTCCGGCCCGGCGTCGGCTCGGTCACGCTGGAGGACTCGGACGCGATCGCGCGGGCCGTCCTGGGCCTGGCGCACGACGGGGCCGAGTGCCCCCGGGCCGCCACGGCGGACCCCCACCCCCACAGCACAGAGAGCGGACGAATGTGAACACGCTGTCCGTGGGCACCGACACGGGCCTGCTCGCCCCGACCTGGGCGGGCACACCGGTCGCCGCCGAACTGACCGACGAGGCGTGGCTCCAGGCCATGCTGGACGCCGAGGTCGCCCTCGCCCGGGCCCAGAGCGCCCTGGGGCTGACGCCTCCGGGTGCCGTGGAGACCATCGCGGCCGTGGCCCGTGCGGACCGGATGGACCTGGCCGCCCTGGCGTGCGAGGCACGCTCGGCCGCGAACCCGGTGGTCGCCCTGGTGGCGATGCTCTCCCGGGAGGTCACCGCCCGGGACCCGGCGGCGGCCGAGTACGTGCACCGCGGCTCGACCAGCCAGGACATCCTCGACTCGGCGGCGATGCTGATCGCCCGCCGTGTCCTCGGCGTCGTGGCCGCCGACCTGGACCGGGTCCGTGCCGCCCTGGCCGCGCTGGCCTCCGATCACCGGCACACCGTGCTGGCCGGGCGCACCCTGGCCCAGCACGCGGTGCCCACGACACTCGGTCTCAAGGCGGCCGGCTGGCTCCAGTTGACGGCCCACGCGCTCAGCCGGGTACGGACGCTCGCGGCCTGCCTGCCGGCCCAGCTCGGCGGCGCCGCGGGAACTCTCGCCGCCTACCGGGAGTACGCGGTGCTGGACGGTGGGACGGGTGACGGCGGAGTCGAGCTGATCGAGCCGTTCGCCGCCGCGTTGGGGCTGGCCGAGCCGGTCATCCCCTGGCACACCGCGCGCATCCCGGTCGCCGAGCTGGGGGCCGTCCTGCAACTGGTCACCGGCGCCCTCGGCAAGTTCGCCCTCGACGTGCAGACACTCTCACGGACCGAGATCGGCGAGCTGTCGGAGCCGGTCGCGGCCGGCCGCGGAGCCTCGTCGGCGATGCCCCAGAAACGCAACCCCGCGCTGGCCACGCTGATCGTGTCGGCGGCCCGGCAGGTTCCCGCGCTGGCTCTCGTCCTGGCGCAGAGCGTGCTGGCCGAGGACGAGCGTCCGGCCGGTGCGTGGCATGCCGAGTGGCAGCCGCTGCGGGAGGCGCTGCGGCTGGCCGGCGGGGCCGCGCACACCGCCGTGGAACTCGCCGAGGGACTGGTCGTCCACCCCGACCGCATGGTCGCGAACCTCGCGCTGAGCGGCGGAGCGATCGTCAGCGAGCGGCTCACCGCGGCATTCGCGCCGGCGCTGGGCAAGGGCCCGGCGAAGAAACTGCTCACGGTGGCGGCGCAGGAGGCCGCCGCCCGTGGCCTGCCTCTCGCCGAGATCCTGACGGACCGCCCCGAACTCGCCTCCCTGTACTCCCCCGAGGACCTGGCCGCTCTCCTCGACCCGGCCCGGTACACCGGGGCGGCGGACGCGCTGGTGGAACGGGCGCTGCGCAGCTACGGAGGTGACCGATGAGCGGCGTGAGCCGGACCGAGGTGACCGGCCGAGTCGGGCGGCACCGGCCGGACCCGCGCGCGTGGCCTCTTCTGCTGGTGGTCGTCTGCGCTCAGATGCTGATCTGGCTCGACACGTCCGTCCTCAACGTCGCGGTCACCACGCTGGCCGATCCGTCCGAGGGGCTCGGCGCGAGCCCGGCCCAGCTGGAATGGGTGGCGAGCGCCTACACGCTGGTGTTCGCCGGAGCCCTCTTCGCGGGCGGCGCGCTCGCCGACCGCTTCGGTCCCCGTTCGACGCTCCTCGCGGGTCTGTTCCTGTTCGGCGCGGCCTCCGCGGCGGGCGCGTTCGCGCCGAGCGCGGACTGGCTGGTCGTGGCACGCGCGTTCATGGGCGCGGGCAGCGCGCTGCTGATGCCCGCGACGCTCTCGGTGATCGTGCAGTGCACTCCGCCGGAGCGGCGCGCCAGGGCCATCGCGATCTGGAGTTCGTCGAGCGCCCTCGGGGTGGCCGTCGGCCCGGTGGTGGGCGGGGTGCTGCTCAGTCACTTCTGGTGGGGTGCGGTGTTCCTGGTCAACGTGCCGATCGTGGCCGTGTGCGCGGTGGGGACGGCGGCGGTCGTGCCCGCGTTGCGGGGTTCCGGGCAACGGGTGCTCGACCTGCCCGGCCTGGCCCTGTCGGTACTCGGGCTGAGCGGTGTCGTCTACGGCGTCGTCGAACTCGGCAACGGGCAGAGCTGGTACGGCGCTCATGTCCTGCTCCCGGTGGCGGTGGGGGCGGCGCTGCTCGCGGCTTTCGTCGCCGTTCAGCGCAGGTCCCCGGCGCCCGGCCTGGATCTGCGGCTGTTCCGCAGGCCCGGGTTCACGGCGGGCAGTGTGGTGCTGCTGATCTCGTTCGGCGCGCTGGCGGGGCACCTGTTCTACGCGGCCTTCTACCTCCAGGGCCCACGCGGTCTCTCGCCGGCCGACGCGGGGCTGGTCATGATCGCCGCGGCGGTGGGGATCGTCCTGGGCAGTCAGGCGTCCCCCACGCTCAGCAGACGGCTGTCGGCCCGGTGGACGGTCACCGTGGGCGTCCTGATCACCGCGCTGACGTACGTGGGGTACCTCTGGTTCGACCAGGGGACACCGATTCCGGTGGTCGTCGCGCTGCTGTTCGCGCAGGGCTTCGGCATGGGTTCGGTCGGGACACCCGTCACCACGGCGATGATGAGCGCCGTGCCCCAGCAGCTCGCGGGTGCCGGGTCGGCCGTCAACAGTGTCACCCGGCAGGTGGGCGGGACGCTGGGGGTGGCGCTGGCCGGCTCGGTCCTGTCCGCCGTGTACCGGGACCGGATGGCTCACACCGCGCTGCCGGGCGAGGCGCAGGGCCTGTCGGCCGAGGCGGCGCGGCAGGCCCGCGGCTCGGCCGAGGCCGCGCGGTCCCTGGCCGGTTCTCTGCGGCTGCCCGAGCTCTCGGCAGCCGCCGACCGCGCGTTCCTGGCCGCGATGGACGCGGCCACGTTCTGGACGGCCGTCGTGGCCCTGGCCGGTGCCGTCGTGGCGGCGGTCGGACTGCGCGCACGTGAGGTCCAGGACGCCAACTCCGTGGGAAGGAAGGTGGACTGACGTGTCGGCAGCCGAGGTGGCATCGGGCCGGTCCGTGCTCGTGACCGGCGGGAACCGGGGGATCGGGCTCGCCGTCGCCCGCCGGTTCGCGGCGGCCGGGGACCGGGTCACGGTGACCCATCGCGGGACCTCTCCGCCCGAGGACGAGGGTCTCCTCGCGGTGCGCTGCGATGTGACGGACAGCCGGCAGGTCGACGACGCGTTCGCCAGGGCCGAGGCCGCGCACGGTCCGGTGTCGGTGCTGGTGGCCAACGCGGGTGTCGTGCGCGACCGGCTCCTGCTGCGGATGAGCGACGAGGACTTCGCCTCTGTCGTCGACACCAACCTCACCGGGGCCTTCCGCGTCACGAGACGCGCCGTGCGCGGCATGCTCGCCCAGGGGTACGGCCGTATCGTGCTGGTCTCCTCGACGGCCGCGCTGCACGGGGCGGCCGGGCAGACCAACTACGCGGCGGCGAAGGCGGGGCTGGTCGGCCTCGCCCGGTCGCTCACGCGGGAACTCGGTGCCAGGGACATCACCTGCAACGTCGTGGCCCCGGGGGTGACCGACACGGACATGGTCCGGGCGCTGACCGAGGACCAGTTGCGTGCCCTGCTCGACCGGACCCCGGCGGGGCGTGCCGCCCGGCCCGAGGAGGTGGCCGACGCGGTGGCGTTCCTGGCCGGCGCGGGCTCCGTCCGCGGTGCCGTGATCCCGGTGGACGGAGGAGCCGGACTGGGACACTGAGCGTCGTCGCTGGTCGGGAGCCGGCCGTCGGCGGACCGGCATTCATCAGGCGTGTCATCCCCGTTGGGCATGAATGGCACGATGAAATGAAGTGTGCCGAAAACAAGGGGATACGCAGGCAATCTGCCCGCTTCGTTCACCAGTTTCGTGGGGCGCCGGCAGGAGGCGGCCGAGCTGCGCTGCCTGCTGGGTGAGGCGCGGCTGGTGACGCTGACGGGCACGGGAGGGGTGGGCAAGACCAGGCTGGCCCTTGAGGTGGCGGCCGGCGCGGTGAAGGCGTTTCCCGACGGAGCGTGGCTCGTGGACCTGGCACCGGTGTGCGACCCGGTGGCGCTGCCCGACGCGGTCGCGACGGCGATGGGGCTGCTGGACCAGGGCATGCGGGCGATGCCGGAGCAGCTGACCACGCAGGTGTCCGAACGGCGGTCGCTGCTGGTGCTGGACAACTGCGAGCACCTGCTGGACGCCTGCGCGGAGCTGGCACAGCGTCTGCTGTCCGCGGCGCCCGAACTCCGCGTCCTGGCGACCAGCCGGGAACCCCTGCGGGTGACGGGAGAACACGTCTTTCCCGTCCCGCCGCTGTCAGGGGCGGAGGCGACGGAACTTCTGCGGAGCAGGACCACGGCGGCACGGCCCGGGTTCGCGGTGACCGACGAGAACCGTGCGGCGGTCACCCGGCTGTGCGCGGACCTGGACGGGCTGCCGCTGGCGATCGAACTGGCCGCCACACGGCTGCGCACACTGTCGGTGGAACAGGTGGTGGAGCGGCTGGAGAACCGGTTCGCCCTGCTGACGGCGGGCAGCCGCACAGCCCGTCCGCATCAGCGCACGCTGCGGGCCGCGATCGACTGGAGCTGGGAGCTGTGCACCCTGCCCGAGCGGCTGCTGTGGAGCCGGCTGACGGTCTTCGCGGGGAGCTTCACCCTGGAAGCCGCCGAGAACGTATGCGCGGGCGAGGACATCGAGGCGGGCGATGTGATGGACCTGCTGGACCGGCTGGTCGCCCAGTCGCTGGTGGAACACTTCGGGAGCAGCGCCGACCCGCCCCGGTACCGGCTGCTGGAGAGCATCCGGCAGTACGGTCGCGAGCACCTGGTCTCCTCCGGGGAGGACGAGCTGCTGCGACGGCGGCACCGCGACTTCTTCCACTCCTTGGCCGAACGCTCGGCCGAGGAGTGGTTCGGCCCGCGGCAGGTGGAGATCCTGGACCGGCTGCGCGCCGAGCACGGCAATCTGCTGGCGGCCCTGGAGTACAGGGGCTGGACCGGGACACCGGCGGCGCCGCCCGGACCCACTCCCGAGGAGGTTCGGACGGCACTGTCCATGGCCACCGCACTGGGCTTCTACTGGGTGGCGGGCGGCTTCCTCGGCGAGGGCCGGCGGCAGCTTGAGCGGGCGCTCGCCGCCGCTCCCGAACCCACCGGGGTGCGGGCGCGGGCCTTGGTGCCGGCCGTCTACGTGGCGCAGATGCAAGGAGATCTGGAGGCAGGGGACCGGTGGCTGGCCGAGGCCGAGGAGCTGGCCGAGCGGGTGGGCGAGCCGGCGGTGCGGGCGAGTGCGCAGGGCTATCGAGGGATCGCGCACCTCCACCGAGGCCGCGTGGAGGAGGCCGTCCCTCTGGTCGAGCGGGCCCTGGCCGTCCACGCCACGCTCGGCGACCGGCACATCACACTCATCTGGCAGTGCACGCTGGCCATCGTCCTGACCCACGGCAGGGACCCACGTGCGCCGGACACGGCGCGGCATGCCCTGGCCGCCACGCAGGCATACGGCGAGCGCTGGCTCCGCGCCCACCTGCTCATGGCGCTCGGCCACCGCGCCTGGGAGCTGGGCCGGCAGGCCGAGGCCAAGCATCTGACCTTCTGCGCGCTGGACATGCTGCGGGGCTTCGCCCAGAGCACCGGCGTGGCGAGGATGATCGAGCAGCTCGCCTGGATCGCCGCGTCGGACGGCGACCATCCGCAGGCGGGACGTCTGCTGGGCGTGGCCCGGTCGCTGTGGCGCGAGACCGGCAGCGCCAACGCCATCGGTGGCCCTCAGGACGCGGGGTCCCACCTGCGCTGCGAGGCCGAAGTCCGGCAGGCCCTCGGCCCGGCGGGCTACGAACAGGCGCTGGCGGACGGCTCGGCGGTCCACGGACTGGGCCAGGCCATCGCCTACGCCCTGGGCGCCCGTACCGATGCCGAGGTCGCCGCCCCACCTGAGGACGCCGGCCCGCTGACCCACCGTGAGCGACAGGTCGCCGCGCTGGTCGCCCGCGGTATGACCAACCGGCGGATCGCCGCCGAACTCGTCCTGTCCCCGCGCACGGTCGACGGGCACGTCGACCGCATCCTGACCAAGCTCGGCTTCTCCTCCCGCGCCCAGATCGCCGCCTGGTGGGCGGGACATCAGGTACATACCCCGTAGAACTACCCGTGCACGGGGCTGACCACCTGGTCAAAGCTCGTTCCGAGGCGCACGACAGCGCCGTCCCCCGGTGCCGTGCGGCCCGGGAAGACCTGGAACCAGCCAAGGAGCATGAGTTGTCCTCCTCTGCCACGATGTCCGCGCCCGACACGGAACGCGACAAGACGCCCCGGATTCGCGGGCGTCGCCGAGCGATGATCGTCGCGAGTGTGCTGCTCGCGCTCACGGGCGGCGTGGCCGCCGGCTCGGGCACCGCGTTCGCCCAGACGCCGCCCGGTCACTGCAACGCGATCTGCAACCAGAGCCCGCCCGGGGGCACGGGCGTCAGCCAGGCGGCCTGGAACGCGGCCGTACAGGCCGCGGACTTCTGGGCCAACCACTACATCGACCACACCACCGTGGTCCGGACCAGCCTCCGCAACAGCTACTACGTACTCGACCAGCATGCCGGCGCGGGGTGGCCGGGCCAGGCGGGCGGCGGCCAGTGGTACGCGTACTGGGACGAGCGCTCCCACAACAACCAGTTCGTGTACTACGGCGGCAGGTACAACGACTACAACGGGCTCGTCAGCACGATCGAACAGGCGCGAGGGGTCCCGGCGAGCCGCGCCTTCTCCACCCAGGGCAGGAACACGGCCCCGTACGTCGAGTACGACATGGACTCCTACAACCAGCCGAACCCCGCGGGAGGGCGTGACTCCTGGCGTCTGGTGCGCAACCCCAACAGCGGCAACGTCTACGTGACGTTCGACCACTACCAGTCGTTCGACTACCTCGGCCGCTTCTAGACGCGGAGCCGCTCACCGAAGACGGGGAGTGTGGCGGCCGGACCCCGCCCGCCACACTCCCCGGTCCACCACACAGGAGAGGATCACATGACGACCGCGGTGACCTGGCTACGCCCGCTGCCCGATACGGCGACCGGCATCCCGACCCGACGGGAAGTGCGCGGCTCACGCTGCGGCACGCTCCAGGGCCTGTTCACCGAATGGGCCGCCGCGCTGAGGTTCCCGGACCACTTCGGCCACAACTGGGACGCCTTCGCCGACTGCCTCCGAGACACCCTGACGAACGCCTCGCTCCCGACGGCCGGCCCCGACGCTCCCCGCCTGACACTCGTCCTACGGGAAGCCGACGGCCTCCTCGTCGACGAACCGGACACCACGCTGGCTGTCCTTCTGTCGATCCTGGATGACACGGCCGGCGCCGACAGCGGCGCCCCCCGCCTCCTGCTCCTCCTCGACGGCACGCCCGACGGCCTGTCCCGGCTGGCCGGACGCATGACGGACGCGGGGTACGAGCCGGACACGGCCTGACGCCCTGCCTCCGGGCGTCCCCGCCGCGGCCCGACGGTGAACAGAGCGCCTCGACGTTCGACACCGCGAGCATGGCCGACGCACGCGCACGGTCGAGTTTTCATCGGAGGTGAACCCGGCTTCCGGTGAGGAGTACCGGCCCGCCGCCCGGCTTGTTTTCCGCCGGGCTGTCAGGGCGTTTCCAGGGAGGTGGCCTCGCGTGCGTGGCGGGCGATCAGGGCGTAGATCTTCCTCGCGGTCTCCGGGTCCTTCTGGTCGTAGCCGTGGTCGGCGCCGGGGACGTCGTGATGATCGACCAGGGCGCCGGCCTTGCGCAGTCGCTCGCCGTAGCGTGTGCCTTCGGCCCGGAGCAGGTCGTGCTCCGCGGTGACGACGAGGGCGGGGGCGATGCCGGTGAGGTCGGCGGTGTCGGACGGGTGGGCCGGAGAGGCCAGGGGGTCGCTGCGGCGGGTCCGGTCCGGCAGGTAGGCGTTGTCGAAGATGTCGGCCATCCACGGCCGGAGCATCGGTTTGGCGACGACGGAGCGTTTGTCGCGGGCGTCGGTCGCGAGATCGCGGGGGGTAGTGCAGGACCTGGAGGGCGACGGACGGCGTCCCCTTCTCCAGGGCCTGTCGGGCGACGGCCGCGGCGAGCGCGCCCCCCCGCGCTCTGCACCGGCGCTGGGGTGCCCTTCGGAAGATGCGGTAGGTACACAACGGCACGGGCCGGAGCCACCGAGGTCGGGATGGTGACCTCGAATCCGGTGCGTGGGTACTCCGGATACCGCGTGTGCAAGGACTTGGCCACATGCCAGCCCGAGAGCAACGCGTCGAGACACTGAAGCACCCTGGCCGCAGCCACGACCGGCCTGGAGAGGAGTGTCATGAGGGCGTCCATTCAACTGGCTGGAGTTTCTCGGCCGACCTCGGAATCGCACCGGGTCCATGCCCCCTCTTTCGGGCAGACCCGGGAAGAGATGGCCAGACCAAGGGCTGTCCCGAAACTGTTGGTTGTTAGCGGGTGGCGGCGTGCAGGTCCCGGATGTACCAGTCGAAGCGTGTGCCGTCCTTGCTGTGCGTCGGCTTGCCGGGGGTGAACCCTGCCCGCTGCGCGACTGCGGCAGATGCGGGATTCTCCGGCTCCACCTGGATCACCGCCTCCACCCCGCCCTCACTCGCCGCGTACCGGGACGCCAACAGGACCGCGCGGGTGGCCAGGCCACGCCCCCGCCAGGACGGGTAAAGGCCGTAGGCGACATTCACCTGGCCCGGCGCCAGACCGTCTCCTGCGAACCGCAAGTCGATCGTGCCCGCGAGTACCTCGTCGGCACCCATCCGGATGCCGAACGCGCGGAGTGGCCCGCCGGTGTCCCACTGCTCCCGGCAGTGCTGGAAGTACGCTTCGACGCCCTCCCGCGTGCCGGGACCGCCGTTGAGCCAGCGAACGAGTAGCTCGTCCTCCCCCGCGAGGTGCGCCTCCACGTCGTCCAGGCGCAGGGCTGACAGATTGATGATCCCGTCGGACAGCTTCACTTCACGCATCCCGTGATTCTTGACGCCGGGGCCGTGCCGCACCATCGGATTCTGCGCGACATCACGCGGAGTTCCAGGGCCGCAGGAGACGATCTCCATGTAGCTGGTGCGATCACCGGGCTGAGCCCGCGTGCCTTCGGGAAGCTGGTGACGGTTCTGCGTCGTGAGTGTGCGGACGCTGTACGCAGGAGCCGGCCGTGGAGCCCTCCGCCGGAGAACCGGGCACTGCTGGTCGCGGCGTACTGGCGAACGAACTTGACGATGCGCCAACTCGCGCCACTGTTCAAGGTGTCGAAGCCGGCGGCAGACCGCATCACCGACCACCACGACCGCTGACGGCGACTACCCGAGCACCGGACTGCTCATCTGGCACCGTCGCGAGCGCGGTCGGACCGAACTCCCGGACTGGAAAGAAGAACACAACAAGTCCCACAAGCAGGTCCGCGCCCGTGTCGAGCACGTCTTCGCCCGCATGAAGACCTCAAAGATCCTCCGCGACTGCCGCCTCAAAGGCGACGGCGTCCCCCCACGCCCGAGGCAGCTCAAAGAGCATTTAACAGGACAGCTTTTAGGCGTTCCCGCCCGCACGGCCACACGACCACGGACTCGAAACGGCACACTCGCCCGGTACCGGAGTACCGCCCGGTCTCCGTCCTGAGGATGACAGCCCGGCCCGTCGACGATTGACCGAAGCATCCAAGGACAAGATCCGTGAGCAAGATCACTGGTTTTTCGGTGCTCGAATCATGATAAAAAATGTCCTACACCGGAGCGAGTCACCCACAAGGCTCTGGTTCACCTTTCTCCAAGGAACCACAGATGGGCGCCACCCGATTCATTTCCCCCCATTTGGCAGACCTGTCCGTCGCAGTGGTGACACATGCAGATTTGAGGAGGCTTCCACGCAGTGGAATCCGAAGCCACCAAATATGGAGTCCCCGCGAGATCCGCCGGCGAGACGATGTGGTCCTCTTCTTCGGAAGGGGAATGGCAAACGATCTGCAAAATTTCTCGGCCGAATCCGCCGATCCCCTTCCACCGTCGTTGATCTTCGCTCCGGAACTGGACTGGAACGACGTACAGACAGCCCTAGACAACGGAGTCACCAGCTACCTACTTCAAAGTAATTACTCGTTCTGGCTCGACGAGGTACTGCTGTGCACCGCACGAGGCGTCAGCATGTTCGATCCCGAGATCAAAAACGGAAGACCCGGCAAACCGTTCCGCACCGGCACGGAACAGATGATCGCGGCAAGTGGCCTCCTCTCCGGCCGCGAGAGGCAGGTCATCGAACTGCTGGCCGCCGGGCAGGCCGTCCGGGACATCGCCTCCGATCTTTTCCTGACCGAGCGGACCGTTCGCAACTACATCAGCCGCATCTACGGAAAACTCGGGGTGCGAAGTCGGTCGGAAGCGATTCTCACCTGGCTCGGACATCTGGACGCCTGACGAGCCGAGAAACCGTCTCCGGGCTCTCCACGCAAGCAGGAGAGCCCGGAGACGGTACGGGTCAGCTGTTGATGTTCCACACCCCCGGAACGGGGTTGGGCGCACGACGCGTGTCCCACTTGATGGTCCCGCTACAGCCCTTGTTCGCGTAGTAGTTGATCATGACACTGTCGCCGTCCGCCACGAACACGTTGACCGACGCCTGCTGACCCGGTCCGACGTTCGCGCAGGTGGACAAGGCCGGACTGCCATCGGGGTTGCTGCTCTCGATGTCGACCGAGGCCGTACCCGACGGGTAGAGACTGCTGTTGACCACGACCCTGTTCGCGTTCGCGGAAGCGGGTGCCGCCGTGAGCGCGACGGCCGAGGCCGCGGCGACGACGGTGGGGAGAATCAGATTGCGCCAGCGCATTTCGGTTCTTTCTCTGTGGGGGGTATCTGTACGGCGGTCATGATGCGGAGAGGTCAGGAGCAGCTGAGGTAGATCGGATCGGCGATGCCGACATTCTTGACCTTGAGCATGATCTCTTTGCAGTTCAGCCCGGTCCGATTCTTGTCATCGTTCACGGGAATAGTGAACGTCACACGCTCACTGGACGCGCCACCGTCGCAGTTGGCACCTTGCCATGCCTGCACCGTGAACTGAGCGCCGCCCGTCACCAGGACCCGCGAAACGCCATCGTTGTCCTTGGGTATGGTGAATACACCCGAGCGGTCCACCGCATAGCACGAGTTGTTGTACTTGATGGAATGGGCATCGGAGTTCAAGGAAGCGTTGTCGAATCCGGCGATCCACCGCGAGTTGGCCGAGGCCGTACCGGTACCGGCAATTCCCATACCGACGGTCAAAGCGACCAGACTCACGCCGACACGCAGAGAACGGCTGTGCGGAAAAAGACGTGCGAAGGACATCGAAACTCCTACATGGAAACGATCGGCCTGCCCCTTTACTCAGACAAATCCTCCGCCCGTACCGCCGAGCAAAAATAGGGGCAAACATCATCACTTTCGTGGTCCTTCGCACTACGACCACGTCCCACAGGTCTGCACCCCTCCCCCGGCGGGCACGGGCCGGCGCGGCTGACGTTGATGAGGTGATGTCAGGGCGTTCGGCTGAGCGTTGAGTCCCACGAGCTGTACGACTTGCGTGGTGAGGTACGCACAAGGCGGTGGTTTGACTGATGCTGAGAGGGCAGCCTGGGTGCGGCTGGATGCGTGTCAACGGCCACTGAGATGCCCAGGTGGGCGGCCGTCGGATGTCCAGGCTGGTGGCCATCGGAAATCCATGCCTGTGGCCAGCGGTGTTCCTGGGGGTGGGGTCAGGTCAAGGGGACCACTCCCTTGCCCGCGAGGGCCTCGGAGAGGCGGTGGGAGTCGCCGGTGGTGGTCAGCAGGTGAGCGTGGTGCATGAGGCGGTCGGTGCTGGCCCCGGCGAGCGTCTTGGGCATGATCGTGTCGAATCCTGAGGGGTGGATGTTGCTGGTCACCGCGATCGAGCGGCGTTCGTAGGCGGCGTCGACCTTCGACTTGCCGATCACGGTGGCGAGGGTCTCCAGAGTGAACCAGGCGACCCGCAGGTCCTTCTCGGTCGCGGCCTGGGCCAGACCCTCGGTGAAGTGCGACTTCCCGGTCCCGGACGGGCCGGCGATCACCAGGTTCTCCGCGCGGCCGATCCACTCCAGGGTGATCAGGGAGTTCTGGGTGGATTCGGGGATGGTGGAGTCCTCGGCCCGCCAGGACGCGAGGGTCTTGCCGGTGGGGAAGTTCGCCGAGTGGCGCCGGAGACGCCGGGTGGCGGCGTCTGCCGGTGACCTCCTCGGACGTCGGGTGCGACCTTGCGTATGTAGGGCAGGCGCATCCGGCGCATCAGTTTGTCGAGCTCCTCGGGCAGGGCCGGGGCCTGGGGAAACATCACGGTCGGCAATTCCTTCGTGGGCCGTGGAGGTCACCGATAGGCTCGGCGGATGATCAATATGGCGGTGCGTGGTGACAGCAGGAACGTCGTGGCCCGCGCTGAGGCCGGCGTGGAGTGGACGGCCGACTTCGCGGATCTGGACCCGGCGGAGTTCCCGATGCTCTGGGCCCTGACGCCGTATGGGGATGCGGTTTTCAACCAGCGTCAGGTGCCGTTGCTGCTGGCGGAACTCGACCGGCTCCCGGCCACGTGCGGCGGTGAATGGGTCGGACAGGCCCGCGAGTTGTGCCAGGTCGTCGAGCAGGGAACGCACCTTTATCTGTGGTTCCTCGGCGACTGACCGCGGTCAGTCGGCCCTCGACTCCTCAGCCGCCGCCTGCTGCCGGCCCAGGGCCTGCCAGCCGATGGTGCCGCTCTGGACGGAGTGGGCCTCGTCCGCGCGGACGACCTCGCGCGCGGGCTTGCCGGCCGCGACATGCTCCAGGATGGAGACCAGGTCGTCCTCGGCGAAGCGCCCGGCGGCGGCCTCCAGCCCCAGCGAAACAGACACTGCGCAGGAGCGAGGTCCAGCGCGGCGCTGGCGTGGTGGTACATGCGCGGGTCCGGTTTGTTGCAGCCGAGCACGGCGGAGATTGCGTACGCCTCGAAGAACCGGCCGATCCCGAGTCCGGCGTGAAGGTCGGGCAGACCGGGCCAGGCATCCGACACCACGGCCATCCGCACCCCCCGCCGGCTCAGCTCCTCCAGGGTCTCCTCGACGTCCGGGTACGTCTCCAGGAACACGGTCGGGGGGGACTTCGCGGCTCAAGTCGGCGAGGAGTTGCGAGGTCGGCTCCACGCCGAGGTGGTGGAGCATCACCTGGTGGTAGTCGTCGTAGTCGGGCGTCGATGACGAGGTGGCGAAGGAGTGGTCGCCCGCGCTGATGGCCGCCGCGAACTGTTCCGGTGTGATCGACAGGGCGTGGGCGAGGACGGTCTGCTCGAAGTCCGCTCGCGGGTTCCAACGGCCACCGATCGGCTGCATCAGCACGCCGCCTGAGTCGAAGAGAACAGCACGGAGATTGTCGGGAGAGGCTGGTGGTGTCGTCATCCGCCCAGTCTTGTGAACGGAGGCCCACTGATCGACCCCTTTCGAGCCGGACACCAGCACCGCACCCGCCCCTGTCAGACCGACATCACGAATTCAAGTTCAGTAGCACTCCGACGAGTCCGGCTCCGGCCCTCTCGACCCCCTCGGCTCCGAACCTCTTAGATGATAGAAGTTTCAACAGATCCCTCGGGGTGAAGTACGGGGACCCGGGGTCGGCGGATGACGTTCTCAGAGGTGGACCAATGAAGTCGAACAGCCTGTGCGCGCAGTGCGGCTCGCCCATCCACGAAGCGTCGGCGCTGCGGGGCCGGTCCGTGAAGTACTGCTCCAACGCGTGCCGTCAGCGCGCGTACCGCGGCCGGAGGTCCCTGGGGAGCGACGGCCAGCCGGACTCGAATCGGGCGGCATCGCGGGCGCCGGAGGGGCTGCTGTACCCGGACCCCTTCGTCGGCCGTCGCCGTGAACTCCGTGAAGTCGGGGCGTTGTTGGCGCAGCACCGACTGGTGACCCTCGTGGGCCGCGCGGGAGCGGGGAAGAGCCGGCTCGCCGCCGAGTGCCTGCCCGCGGCCGTGGGCAGCTTCGCGAAGGTGTTCCACGTGGACGCCACCGAGCTGGACCGCCATGGTCCCGGGTTCTCGTCCCCGGTGTTCTCCGTCCTGTCCCGGCCGGCGGGGACGGACCGGGTACAGGCTCTGAAGGTGGGGGACACCGCGGACTCCGGCCGGGTCCTCGTCTGCCTCGACGGCTGCGAACGCCGGATCGACCAGACGATCCGGTGGGTCGAGCGGATTCACTCCTGCGCGACCGACCAGCCCCTGCTCCTGACATCGAGGGAGCCGCTGGGTGTGCAAGGCGAGGTCGTCTACCGGGTCGAACCGCTGTCCCTGCCCGACAACGCGGCGGACGCCGCCACCACGCTGAGCGAGTCGGGGGCCGTCGAACTGTTCGTCACACGGGCCCGAGCCGCCGATCCGCACTTCCGGCTCGGCCGGGACAACCTCGACAGCGTCGTGCACATCTGCTTACGCGCGCAGGGCATCCCCCGCACCGTGGAGTGGGCAGCTGCGCAGGTCGGGTGGAGGTCGGTGCACGACATCCGGGCGGACCTGGAGTGTCCGCCGGCCTTGCCCCTGCCGTGCGGGGGGCCGGACGGACGGGGCCACTCGACCACGCGGGCCGAGACGGACCGGGCCCGGCCTCAGGGGGAGGAACGCCTGAGCCGCCTGCTGTCCGTCTTCCCGGACGACTTCGGCGTCGCGGCGGCCTCGGCCGTGTGCGGACTGCCGGTGGACGGGACACCCACGGCCCTGGAGACGCTGCGCGGACTGGAGTCCCGCTCCCTGCTGGAGCAGGTGTCCTCGGAAGGCGACGAGGTGAGGTTCCGGCAACCGGCCGCGGTGCGCAGACGGGCCTCGCGATTCCTGGAGGAGACCGAGGAGTCCGCCATGGCGCACGACCGGTTGATGCGCTGGCTGGTCGGACTCGCCCAGCCCCTCCACGGCCCCGGATTCACGCTCCCGACCGATCCGCTCCCCGGTCTCCGGGAGGCGGACACGTTCCGGCACGCGATGGAACGGGCCTTCGAGCACGGTGACGATCGGGCCGTGGCGCTGGCTCCCGTGCCGGCACGCTGGGCAGCGGTGAACGGGTGGCCCAGCGAAGCCCGCAGGACCCTGGAGAGGGCGCTCGTGGTCGCGGGACCGCAGAACGTGTACCGGGCGTCCGTGCTCTGGGCCCTCGCTGTGCACGACTACGAGCGGGGTGACCGCGGCGACGCGCTGGCCTGGGCCTTGGAGACGGCACGGACGGAGCGGTCGTCGGGCCGGTCGGCTCGGCTGGTGCGGGCGCTGGGCCTGGCGGCGATCTGCCGTCTGGAACTGGGGGAGCCTCGGGCGGGCGAGGCACTGTGCGGAGAGGCGCTCGACGCGCTGTCGACGCTGGAGGGTGAGCATCTCTGGTTCTCGGCAGCGCTGTTCACCTCCGCGGTCCTGGTCCGCCTCGGTGACGAGGAGGGTGCGCAGCAGATGCTCGCCCGCTGCCAACGGGCGCTGCGCGACCGGGCGTCCGCCGGGGAGAGGGAGTGCGCGGCCCTCGTCGCGGCGCAGTTGAGCATCGTCCGAGGGGACGTGCCGCGGGCGGAGCGGGCGCTGCGTGAGGAACTCGACCGGAACCACGACCGGTTGCGGCGCACCGGTCTCGTGCAGGGGCTCGCGGTGGTGGCCGGGATGCGTGGGCGTTTCTTCCAGGCGCTCCTGCTGGGAGAGTTCGTGCGCCGTCGGGGCGGTACGGAGTTCCTTCCGGTCCGAAGGTGGTGGCGGGACGCGCTTGCGGCGGCGCTGTCCGACGCCGAGTCGGCCTGCGGTCCGCGACAGGCGTCCAGGGCACGTGAGTTGGCCGCGGAGATCACTCCCGGCACCCTTCCTCTCTGGCTGGCGAAGGAGTCCTACGGCGGTGCGTCCCTGGGAGAGGGAGAGGCGGTGGCCGCGCTGACCAGCCGGGAACGGGAGATCGCCGTCCTGCTGGCCGGAGGCATGACGAATCGGATGATCGCCGCCGAGGCGGGGATCTCCCTGCGGACGGCCGAGGCCCACGTCGACAGCGTGCGCCGCAAGACCGGGCTCCGCACCAGAGCCCAGATCGGCATCTGGGCGTTCATCTGGCTCGGCGTCCCCGGCATACCCGGCATCGACTGACGGGCTCACCCCCGCACCGGCACGATCCAGTGCATCCGGCGCGGCTTGGGCGCGTCGAGCAGGGTGACGCCGTTGTAGCGGCGGCTGCGGAGGAAGAGCATCGGGGTGACGGCGAACGTGACGAAGACGGAGACGATGCTGACGAGGAACAGAACCGGAAGCAGGTCAGTTCCACGCTGTGCCTGCCGGAGTCCGAACGGCGCACCCGGAAGCGGCCCCCCCTTCCGGGTGAACGAGCCCCCCGCACACGGCAGTTCCCCTCACCCCTTCACCGACCCCTGCAACAGCGCGGTGATGAACTGCCGCTGGAAGATGAGGAAGACGACGAGGGTCGGGGTGAGGATGAGCAGGGAGCCCGCGCACAGCAGCACCAGGTCCGTGCCCCACTGCCCCTGGAAGGCGCCGAGCGCGCCGGCCATCGTCCGCTTGGTGGGGTCGTCGATCAGCACGATGCACAGCAGGAACTGGTTCCAGGTCCACAGGAACAGCAGGATCGTCAGGGAGGAGATGGCGGGCCGGGCCAGGGGGACATGGACGCGCCAGAAGAGCTGCCAGGTCGAGGCCCCGTCGACGCGCGCGGCCTCGGAGAGTTCCTTCGGCACGTTCAGGAAGTGCGCGCGCATCCAGTACACCGAGAACGGCATGTACAGCCCGATGAGCGGGAGGATGACGGCCCATCGGGTGTCGAGCAGGCCCAGGTCCTTGATCTGGTAGTAGATCGGGGTGACGACCGCCTCGAACGGCATGGTGAGGCCGAGGAGCAGGACGGCGAGGGCGATCCCGCCGCCGCGCACCTTGAGGTGGCCGAGCCCGAACCCGGCCATCGTCGCGAGGACGACGGCGGCCGGGACGACGCCGAGGACGATGAGGACGCTCGACTTCAGCAGGGCGCCCATGTTGGCGACGTCGAACGCGTCGACGAAGTTCCCCCACTGGGGGTCGGAAGGCCACTCCAGGCCGGAGGGGACCGTGCCCCGGGGCTGGAGGGCGGCGGACAGCATGCTGACGAACGGCAGGAGGGTGACGATCATCAGCAGGACCAGGAAGGTCCGGCCGGTGATCACCTCACGTCGGCTGATGTTCATTCACTTTCCCTCTCGGGACAGCCGCTGGATCGGCAGGACACAGAGCAGGACGAGCGCCATGAGGACGACGGCGAGCGCGGAGGCCAGCCCGACCTGCCGCTGGGCGAACGCCAGCCGGTAGATCTCCAGCCCCGGCACGGTCGTCGCCGTCCCGGGCCCCCCGCTGGTGGAGATGTAGACGATGTCGAAGCTGGCGAGCGCGGCGATGATCGTGACGGTGAGGCAGATCCCGATCTCGCGGCGCAGGCTCGGCAGGGTGACGGCGAAGAACTCCCGTACCGAGCCCGCCCCGTCGATGCGCGCCGCCTCGTACAGCGCGGGGTCGATCTTGCTCATGCCGGTCACCAGCAGGATCGTGCACAGCCCCAGCAGCACCCACGCGCCGATGATCCCGACCGCCGGCAGCGCCGTGCCGAACTCCCCCAGCCAGGCGCGGGAGTAGCGGCCGAGCCCGACGGCGTCGAGGACCTGGTTGACCATGCCGGTCGTGCTGAGGACCCAGCTCCACGCGATGCCGGCGGCGACGAGCGGGATGACCTGCGGCAGGAAGAGGATCGTGCGGGCGGCGGTGCCGAGCGCCCCGGTGCTGACCCGGTGGATGAGGCTCGCCACGAGCAGTCCGAGGACGACGGGCACGAAGCTGAAGAAGACGATCAGGACGAACGCGTGCCCGATGATCTCCAGCAGGTCCGGATCGGTGAGGACGGTGCGGTAGTTGTCGAGCCCGGCCCACTGGGAGGGTCCGATGCCGTCCCAGTGGTAGAAGGAGTACTGGAACGTCGTCAGCAGCGGTTTGAGGACGAAGAACCCGTACACCGCGAGTGCGGGGACGACGAACAGCCAGCCGTTCCACCGGTTCCCCCGGCGGCGGCCCCGGGAGGCGCCGCCGGGCGCGTACGACGGGGGCGGCGCGGACGGCGCTTTCCCCAGGGTGGGCGTCGTCACCGCGACAGCTCCTTCGCGTACTCCTGCTGGACGGCCTTCACGTAGCCCTCGGGGGTCTGCTGGCCGACGATCAGCTTCTGGAGTTCGGGGGTGATGGCCGAGGCGAAGATGGAGCCGGTCGCGTTGGCGGTGAAGTCGACCGCGCCGTTCTCCGAGGCGAGTT
The DNA here is from genome assembly GCF_040610055.1 of Streptomyces sp. NPDC004539. Lineage (NCBI taxonomy): Bacteria > Bacillati > Actinomycetota > Actinomycetes > Kitasatosporales > Streptomycetaceae > Streptomyces > Streptomyces sp. NPDC004539. Next base: position 187,264 of record NZ_JBEXLS010000017.1, read on the forward strand.
GCTGGGAGGCGGCGAGGGTCGAGGCGAGGACGGTGCCCGCCTTGGCCTGCGGTACGGCGAGGACGGCGGGGCCGCCGGGGCTGGAGCCGCCGACGTCGACGAGGATCTTGCGGGCCTTGGCGTCGGTGTGCAGCCAGTTGAGGAAGTACGCGGCCTCGTTCGGGTGCTTGGAGCGGGCCCCGATGCCGAAGGTGTTCGGGGAGGACATGGCCACGTGCTTCCCGCCGGCCTGCTCCGCCGGGAAGAGGAAGAAGCCCACGTTCCCGGGCATCTTGGTGTCGAGGTTCGCCGACTCCCAGTCCCCGTTGAACATGAACAGGCCCCGGCCCTTGACGAAGTCGCCGACCATGGTCGTGTAGTCCATGGCGTTGGCGTCCTTGGTGAAGTACCCGGCCTTCGCCCACTTCTCGATGGTCTGGGCGGCCTTCAGGGAGGCGGGGGTGTCGAAGGTGGCGCCGGTCTTCTGGAACACCCAGTCGTTGACCTGGGCGGGGTCGGCGAACTGGTTCTGGAGCGCCTGGTAGGGGAAGTTGATGCCGGCGGTGTTCTTGTTGAACTGCACGATCGGCTGGACGCCCGCCTGCTTCGCCTTGGCCAGCAGCGCCTCGAAGTCGGCGACCGTGGCGGGCGGGCCCGTCATCCCGGCCTTCTTCGCGAGGTCCTTGTTGTAGAAGACGCCGGTGACGCTGTAGCCGAGGCCGGCGCCGTACAGCGGTCCCGTCCCTCGCTGTCCGGCCTTGTCCACGCGCAGTTGGGCGAGTTGGGCGGCGGGGAACTTGTCCCAGCCGTACGCCTTCACGTACGGGTCGAGGTCCTTGAGCAGGCCGTCCTTGACGAGGTCGACCATGGTGGGCAGGCGCATGATGTCGGGGGCGTTGTCGCCGGCGAGGACGCGGGGCGCGTTCTCGACGAGGACGGTGAACTGGTCCTCGCGGACCTTGAACGTGACGTTGGGGTGCTGCCGGGTGAACTCGTCGGCGAGGGCCTTGGCCAGCGGGAACCCGGTCTCCGCGTACATCTGGAGCGTGACCTTGCCGGTGCCCAGGGAGGTGCTGACGGCGGGCTCGCCGGTCGCGGCGGCGGTGTTCCCGGAGCCGGGGGCGCTGCACGCGGCGCCCAGCAGCGCCACGGGGACCAGCACGGCCGGCAGGACGCGTAGGGGCCATGAACCCGCCGTGCGCGGTGTCGTGCCTTCGTACATGGAGCACTCCTTGCCTGTGTCACGAGGGGTGGATCGAGGCGGACGGGTCGTCGTCCCCGGTCGGAGGTCGTGTGGCGGACACCTTCCAGCGGCTCTGGAAGTGCCTTGTGGGGAGGCTGTGGCAGCCGGTCTCCGGTGGTCCTCCGCCGTCGGTCTCCGCGGGACGGCCGGCCCGGGAACGACGAGGGAAGAGAGTGTTGCCAAGGTGGCTTCCACCGGTGCTAAATAGATTTAGCAGCGAGCATGAGCCCTGCCCGAGACCCTGTCAAGCATCACGGCGGTAACACCCCGGCAACCTGGGTCCACCGCCCCCGGCCGGTCGGCGAAGGGCGTTCGCGCGGGTCCACGCACGTCCGAGCCGACAGCCAGGAGAGCGCCTTGAGCCGACGACGCGTCACCATGACCGACGTGGCCCGCCTTGCGGGGGTGTCCCCGACCACGGCCTCGTTCGTCCTGGCCGGCCGCCGGGACATGCGCATCTCCGGCGACGCCGAGGAACGCGTACGACGGGCCGCGCGCGAACTCGGCTACCGCCCCAACCTCACGGCACGCGGTCTGCGCACCTCGGTGACCAGGACGATCGCGCTGATCTCCGACACCATCGCGACGACCCAGTTCGCGGGCGAGGTGATCCACGGCGCGCTGGACGCGGCGGGCGCCCGCGACCACGTCCTGTTCGTCGCGGAGACCGAGGGCGACCCCCGGACGGAGACCCGTCTCGTCGAGGGCATGCTGGACCGGCAGGTCGACGGGTTCGTCTACGCCACGATGTACAGCCGCGAGGTCCGGCTGCCCGCCGCGCTGCGGGACGCCAGGGTCGTCCTCCTCAACTGCTACACGGAGGACACCCTCGCGCCGTCCGTCCTGCCCGACGAGGTCGGCGCGGGCCGTGACGCGGCCGGTGTGGTGCTCGGCGCCGGGCACCGGGACGGCGTCCACGCCGTCGGCGGACGCCACCTCACGGACGCGACGCCCGACGGGGTGTGGGCCGGGTGGGAGCGCATGCGCGGCGTCGAGGAGGTCCTCGCGGGGGCGGGTGTACGGCTCGACGGGGTGGCCGAGTGCGACTGGCAGCCCGAGGACGGCCACCGCGAGGTGCTGCGCCTCCTCGGCGCGGGGACCGTGCCCCGGGCCTTGATCTGCCTCAACGACCGGATCGCCCTCGGCGCCTACCAGGCACTCCAGGAGTCGGGGCTGCGTGTGCCGGACGACGTGTCCGTCGTCTCGTTCGACGACTCGGACCTGGCGCGCTGGCTGCGCCCCGGTCTGACCAGCGTCGCCCTCCCCCACTACCGGCTGGGCCGCACGGCGGTGGAACTGCTCCTGGACGGCGAGACCGGGGCGGCCGTCCACCGCGTCCCCATGCCGGTGATGCTGCGCGCCTCGCACGCCCGCCCGGAGAGCTGACCGACGCGCTCATCGGACCGGATGCAACCCCTCGCCCGGGGTGTACCGCACAGGTACGGGGTCGGAGAGTTCTCCGGCGAAGACGCCGTCCCGTTCGTCGACGAAGCCGATGAGGTGCCAGGGGCCGTCGCCGGCGCGGACGAGGCGGGGGGCGTAGAGGTCGGGGCAGGGGACCGGGGTCGCCGCCGTGATGTCCCAGGGGCCTGTAGTGGAGGCGCCCGGGATGGTCCACAGGCGGTTCTCGGTGCCGTGCGGGTGGGGGGTGTTGGTGCAGAACAGCAGGAGGGGGTGGCCGTCCACGACCGCGACCTGGGGGACCTCCAGGTGACCGAAGCCGTGGGGGGCGGTGAGGGGCGGGCCGACCGTCCAGTGGAGGAGGTCCGTGGAGCGGGCGTGTCCGACGACGCCCCGGCCGGCGACGGGGCCGTGGCCGGCGCGGGCGGTGATCAGCATGTGCCAGCCCTCCCCCGCCGGGTCCGGGAACACCCACGGGTCGCGCCACGCCTCCTCGTACCAGGTGCCCTCGCCGGGGCCGTCGGGGCCGAGGCGTTCGTACCACGCGGGGTCGGCCTCGACGAGGGGTTTGTCGCCGTGGCGGTGCCAGGTGTGGAGGTCGTCGGAGACCGCGAGGCCGATGCGCTGGACGAGGCCGTCCTCGGCGCGGCTCACGCCGGTGTAGTACATGTGCCAGCGGCCGTCGGGGGCCCGGACGACCGATCCCGTCCAGGTCGCCAGGTCGTCCCAGGCGGGTTCGTCGGCGGCGACCAGCGCGTCGGCGGCGAGGTCCCAGCTCCGCAGGTCGCCGGAGACCGCGTGGCCGACGCCGGCGCGGCGGTGGCGGCGGTCGGGGTCCAGGAGTGCCCGGGACGCCCGCAGGAAGAACGCGTGGTGGCGTCCCTCGTCGTCCTGCGCGTACCAGCTGTCCCAGACCCAGTGATCGGGCAAGCGCAGCATCGAATCGCCTCTCCCTCACATGACGTTTCGGGAAAGCTAGCAGGCTAAATCGTTTTATCAAACCTTCGGGCGTGAAGTGGTCGCCTCCTGCCCGGGCGCCGCGACGGAGCCCCGCGTCCGGACGGGCATCGGCACCCACTGCACGCCGGGGTCGCGGCCCTGGTCGAGCAGGGTCTCCACGGCCAGCCTGCCCATGCGTTCGTGCGGGAGGGCGGCGGTCGTGAGGCCGGGACGCAGCCAGCCGGCGATGGGGTCGTCGTCGAAGGAGACGACGGACACGTCCCCGGGGACGGTGAGGCCCGCCTCGGCGAGCGCCTGGTAGGCGCCGAGCGCCAGCCGGTCGTTCATGCAGATGATCCCCCGGGGCGGGACCCGCCGCTCCAGCAGGCCGCGCATCGCCTCGTACCCGTTCTCGGGCTCCCACTCCTCGGCCCGGCCGCCCGGGGTGAGCCGGAGTCCGTACGGCTGGAGGGCCTCGCGGACGCCGTGCAGCCGGGGGCCGGCGGCGAGGGAGCGGCGGGGGTCGCGTTCCACGGCGTCGGCCCGTCCGATCACGGCGATCCTGCGGTGGCCGTGCTTCAGGAGGACGGTCGCCACGTCGTACCCCGCCTGTCGGTCGTCCGGCAGGATCGAGCCGACGGTGTCGGCGGTGGTGTCGCTGTCGGCGTTGAGCAGGACGGTCGGGCGGTTCGCCATGGCGGGCGGGACGGTGACCCGGCGGCTCGCCATGGCCGCGTACACGAAGCCGTCGATCTGGCGGTCGAGCATCGCCTCCACGGCCTGCCGCTCGCTCTCCGGGTCGCCCTGCGTCTCGGCGATCAGCATGACGTGGTCGCGTTCCCTCGCCGCCTCCAGGGCGCCGCGGATCATGTCGCCCGCGAAGCGGGTGGTGGCGACGACGTCCGAGACGAAGGCGATGGTCGCGGTCTTGCGGGTACGCAGGCTGCGGGCCGCGACGTTCGGCCGGTACCCCAGCTCCTCCGCCGCGGCGAACACCCGGGCCTGCGCCTCCTCGGAGATCCGGGTCCCGGTCCTCCTGTTCAGCACCAGCGACGCCGCCGTCACCGACAGACCCGCATGCCGTGCCACATCGGCCAGTGTCACTCTGCCCCGAGCCATACCTCACTCCTCCCGCGCCGGCCCATCTTCGCGCATCCCGCAGGGGGGCGCCGACACCTGGCCGCCGAGCGTGAAAGCGCTTCGGCCGAGTCCTCCGACGGAGTGCGTTTCCGCGCCGCCTCCGTCCCCAGGACGCCTACGGGGGATTGCGGCTGCCGGCCCGATTCGCGGTCACGGGAATGTCGGCGCCGCTGGCGAGCGGGACGGCGACACGTTCCCCACCGGGCCGACGGGGACGCGGCCGACGCCCAGCCCACACCTGCCTGTGCCTGAGTACTCGGCCTGGGGTCACGACGGCACCTTCTACCACCAAGACGGCAAGAGCGCGGCCGACGGCCAGCCCCCGCACGCTGGTGCCTCGATGCTCGGCCTGGGGTGCGGCATCGGGTTCCTCTTCGCGCGTCGGATCGCGGACGGCTGCTGCGAGGTCGGCTGCGCGGGCCTGTGCGCCACGGGGGTCGTGTCGGTCGGCAGGTGCCTGGGGGGAGGTGCCACCGGCTGGGCATCGCCGATCCGCGCTCGCCCGGCCTCGGGCCGACCCGGGTCACTTCGACGCGGTCGCCACGTTCGTCGCGCTGCCGGTGCCGACCCGCGCCCACAAGACGGTCCGTCCCCGGTGGGGCGGCCCCGCTGTCCATGGTCGCGGCCGGCCTGAGCAGCCACCAGATCCCGTTCGCGGGGGCCCATCCGCCTCTCCGGCCGGCTGGGGGACGAGGTGCGCGACCGCCGCCGGAGTCAAGGGGTCCGGCGCCCCCGCACCCCGGCACCCCGGCACCCCGGCACCCGCCCACGGACACGGCCCAGCCCTTCCGCACACGAACCGACTCCGCTGCCCCGACACCGCGATCCGGCGGGCCTCCCGCAGCCGGATGCCGGTCCGGGTACCCCGCGCGGCGACTCCTTGGGCGCCCACCGCCCACCGCCCACCGCCCACCTCCCACCGGCAGCCCCCACCGCACAACCGACGCCAACCTCTCGGAAGCCTCTCCGTACCCCGCGCGGCCGGCCCGCCGGTCCTCGCAGGCCCGGTCCACGGCCGTCTCGCGCGGTCCGCTCGCGATGTTCACACCTATGCCGCGCAGAACATGCCCCGCCGGTCCGGTGACCGTCTCCTGGAATCGCACGTCTCGCTCCAGTTCGCCGTACCGAAGGGAAGACAGATGCCGGTCGGACGCCGTCAGGTGCTCAGGGCAGGTTCGTTCACGGTCGCCGCAGCCGCGTTGGGGGCGCAGGTCGGCTGCGGGACGAAGTCCGCGAAGGCCGCGGCCGGGGAGACGAAGGGGCTCGATCAGCTGTACCGGGAGGCGAAGGCGGAGGGTGGTTCGCTGGTCGTGTACGCGGGCGGGGACACCGCCAACCAGCAGGACGGCAACAAGGCGGCGTTCGAGAAGGCGTTTCCCGGCATCAAGCTGACCGTCGTCGTGGACTACAGCAAGTTCCACGACGCCCGGATCGACAACCAGCTCTCCACCGGCACCCTGGTCCCCGACGTCGTCCAGCTCCAGACACTCCAGGACTTCCCGCGCTGGAAGAAGGAGGGCGCGCTGCTGTCGTACAAGCCCGAGGGGTTCGACAAGGTCCACGACGCCTTCAAGGACTCGGACGGCGCGTGGACGGGCATCTTCGTGGACGCGTTCTCGATCATCTACAACGCGGACAAGGTGAACGGGAAGCCGCCGCTGACGGCCAACGCGCTGCTGGACGCGTCCTGGAAGAACCAGATCGTGTCGACGTACCCGAACGACGACGACGCGGTGCTCTACCTGTACCGGCTCATCGTCGACAAGTACGGCTGGAACTGGCTCAGCCGCTTCGTCGCCCAGAAGGTGACCTGGGTGCGCGGCACGCAGGCGCCCGCCGACCAGGTCGAGGCGGGCACGAAGGCGGTCGCCCTCGGCACGGACGGCGCCCTGGTCCCCGGAGCGGGCGTGAAGACGCGTTTCGTCGTGCCGGAGAAGGACCCGTTCATGGCGTGGGCGCAGCGCGCGGCGATCCTCAAGAAGGCGAAGCACCCGGCCGCCGCCAAGCTCTATCTGAGCTGGTGGCTGTCGAAGCCGGTGCAGGAGAACTTCTACATGTGGTCCGTCCGCACGGACGTCACCCCGCACAAGGGGTTCCGCAAGATCTGGGACTACCCCAACGCCCACCTCGACGGCTTCGAGACCTTCATGTCCGACCGGGCCGCCGTCGAACGCTTCCGCCAGCAGCTCACGCTCTACGTCGGCGAGGTGACCGGCCCGCCGTCGCCGGGCCGACTGGGGCTGTCTCCCGGGAAGTAGGACCTGCTCCGACCTGCGCATTCTCACATATCACTCGACCCTGTCAGTCGATATGAGCGAGCGATATTGTCACTCGATAAAGTTGCATGTACGGTGAGGGCACCGAAGCACGCGACCGGGAGTGACCATGAGCAGTGCGCAGAACGAGAACAGGGCGGACGTCGTCGTCATCGGCGCGGGGCTGGCCGGGCTGACCACCGCGCGGGAGCTGGTGGCGGCGGGCAGGTCCGTCGCCGTGCTGGAGGCGCGGGACCGGGTCGGGGGGCGGCTGCTGAACCACGACCTCGGGGACGGGCGGGTCACCGAGGTCGGCGGGCAGTTCGTCGGCCCCACCCAGGACCGCGTCCTGGCCCTGGCCCGCGAGGTCGGGGTGGACACGTACCGCGCCGAGGTCCCCGGCGACAACGTCTACGTCCACGACGGCAGGGCCAGACGCTTCTCCGGGCACACCCCGCCCGACCTCCTGGCCCTCCCGGACATGGGCATCGCCCTGGCCCGGATCGCCCAGGCCGCCGCGAAGATCCCCCCGCACGCCCCCTGGCAGGCGGCGAAGGCGCGCGAGCTGGACGGCATGACGTACGAGACCTGGCTGCGCAAGGCCGAACTCACCGGCGCCGGCGTCGACCTGGTCAACATCTTCCTCAACTCCGCGTACGGCGGTGAGGCGCGGGACGCGTCGGCGCTGTTCAGCCTCTGGTACGTCGCGACGTTCGGGGACGAGACGCACCCCGGCACGATGGAGCGCGGTACGGGCACCACGGGCGGCGCCCAGGACAGCCGTTTCACCGGCGGCTCACAGCTCGTCGCACAGCGGCTGGCCGTGGAACTCGACGGCAGGGTCCACCTCTCGGCGCCCGTACGGCGCATAGGCCAGGACACGACCGGCGTCACCGTCGTCTCCGACGCCGGGAACTGGCACACGGAGCAGGTCGTGGTCGCCGTACCGCCGGCGCTCGCCGCTCGGATCGTGTGGGACCCGCTGCTGCCGCCCCAGCAGGACCAGCTCTTCCAGCGGCTCCCGTTCGGGACGCTCATGAAGTGCGTGGCCGTCTACGACAAGCCGTTCTGGCGGGCCGACGGGCTCTCGGGGATGGGGCTGCTGCGCGGGGGTTCCCCGATCCGGGAGATGTTCGACAACACCCCGCCGGACGGCGGTCCGGGCGTCCTCATGGGCTTCCTCGGCGGCAAGGAGTGGCGCAGGTGGGCCCACCGCCCGGCCAGGGAGCGCCGGGGTGCCGTCCTGCGCTCCTTCGCGCAGGTCGTCGGGGAGCGCGCGTTCGACACGGTCGACTACGTCGAGCGGGACTGGACGGCCGAGCGGTGGACCGGGGGCGGTCCGACGTCGGTCGCGGCGCCGGGGGTGCTGACCGGTTTCGGCGAGTGGCTGGGCCGGCGGTTCGGGCGGGTCCACTGGGCGGGCGCCGAGTTCTCCCCGTACTGGAACGGATTCATGGACGGCGCGGTCCGCTCCGGACAGAGCGCCGCCACCGAAGTCCTCAAGCAGAGCTGACCCACGGCCACTTCACCGAAAGGCACTCCCCCATGAACTCCTACATCGTCACCGAACGCGCCGTCCTCGACGCCCCCGTGCACCGGGTCTGGGAGGTCGTCTCCCGTACCGACCGCTACGCCGAGTGGGTCGCCGGGGTCGTCGAGGTGACCCGTCATCACGGCGTCGCCGTCGAGGGCGGGACGTACGCCGAGCGCAACCGCACGCTCGGGCCGCTGCGCACCGACTCGGTCTGGACGGTCCGGGAGATCGTCCCGCTGAGCTGCCGGGTCGACACGGGCACCGGGTTCGCGCCCCTCCGGGACATGACCAGCATCTTCGAGTTCCAGCCGATACCGGACCGGGCCCGGGACCGGGAGGCGACGGAGATGACGTACCAGGTGGAGTACTCCATCGGGCTCGGCCCCGTAGGGAAGCTCGTCAACTGGATACAGGAGCCCGGCATGCGGGTCGGCATGCGGACCTCGATGGCCAATCTGGACCGGCTGCTGCGCTCCGAGGCGGCGGCGACCACCCACTGACCACGGCCTGTTTATATCGATCGATCCTATCGAGCGATAGACTCAACGGCCCTGATCACCTAGCATGCAGCCATGGCTCACGTGTCCGCGGCGGAACGCCGTCCTCAACTGATCAAAGCGGCCATCGACCTCATGACCCGTGAGGGGGTCGCCGCGGGAAGCACCCGGGCCATCGCCGCCGAACTGGGCGTGGCCCAGCCCACCGTGCACTACCTGTTCGGCACCAAGGAGGAGCTGTACCGGGCGGTCATGGAGCAGCTCACGCAGGATCTGGTCGCCCAGGCGAGGCGGTCCGCGCCGACCGACGCGGACTTCGGGGAGTCCGTCACCACGCTCGCCGAGGCGCTCTGGCGGACCGTGATCGAACAGCCGGCCTCCTACCAGCTGCTGACCGAGCTGACGATGTACGCCCTGCGCACCCCGCATCTGAGCGGCGCCCTGGACAACCACTTCACCGGGATCATCACGGTCACGGCGGAGCTGATCACCCAGGCCGCCGAACGCACCGGCCACCCGCTCACCCGGCCCGCCGAGACGACCGCCCGGTTCTTCCTCGCCACCTTCGACGGGCTCACCACGCAGCACCTCTCGGCACCGGACGAAGCAGCCGAGCGGGCCTGCCTCCAGGAACTGGTCAAGGCGGTCCTGGCGATGGCCTGAAACTCAGGGGAGTTCGGCGATCTCCGCTCTGTCGAGCACCTCGTCGACCAGAGCGGCGAGCCGCAGGGAGGCGTCGGTGTGCGCGGTGAGCCTGTCGCCGTGGCGTACGGCGTCGGTGAAGAGCCGTAGCGCGTTGGCGAACTGGTGGTCGGCGGGCAGGGTGCGTTCCTCGACGTGGTCCTGCCGGTGGACGCGCAGGACGGGCTGGTAGGTCTCCGGCGGGGTGAACGCCCGGTCGAGGCCGAGTCTGCCGGTGGCGCCCGTCAGTTCGTAGGAGGAGCGGTAGGAGTGCTCCATCCCGAACGTGAGGTGCGCGGGTCTGCCCGCGGCGTCGCTCAGCAGGATCGCGCCCGAGCGGACGACGCCCGCCGAGCGGCGCAGGACGGCGCCGGTGACGGTGAGGCCGGGACCCAGGAAGTGCTGGGCGGCGCGGAGCGGGTAGACGCCCGACTCCAGGAGCAGGCCGCCGCCGACGGGCAGGTTGCGGATGTCTCCCGGCGGTCTCGGCGGGATCGTGAACGTGCCGGTGAATCCGCGCAGTTCACCGATCGCGCCGGCGGCGAGGGCCTCGGTGACGGCGGTGTGCTGGCTGTGGTGGAGGAACGTGAGGTTCTCGAACAGCAGCAGTCCGCGTTCACGGGCGAGGGCGAAGAGGCCGGCGGCCGTGGTGGCGTCGGCGCACAGGGGCTTCTCGGCGAGGACGTGCTTGCCCGCGCGCAGGGCGCGTTCGGTCCATTCGGCGTGCAGCAGCGCGGGGAGCGGGAGGTAGACGGCGTCGATGTCGGGGCGGCCGAGGAGTGCCTCGTACCCGGTGACGGCCGTGCAGCCGTACCGGGCGGCGAACCGTTCGGCCTTCGTGGTGTCCCGGCTCGCCACCGCGACCAGCTCCGTGTGGTCGGCGGCGAGGAGGGCCGGGATCGTTCTGCGGGCGGCGATGTCGGCGCAGCCGAGCACGCCGAACCGTACGGCGCTCATGCCGGGCCTGTGCTGCGCAGTGCCTGGAGGCAGGCGACGCAGCTGCGGAGTTCGACGTTGAGGTAGTTGCTGTGCCGGAGCAGGTCGCCGAGCTGGTCGACGGTGAGCCAGCGGTACTCCTCGGGGACGTCGAGCGGGAACTCGTCCCCGACCTCGACGATCATGTACCGGTTCTGGGCGTGGTGGAAGCGTCCGCCCTCCTCGGACTGGAGCACGTCGAACCGGATCTGCTCCGGCGGTACGGACAGGACGTGGTCGAGGAACCGGGGCCGGTGTTCGGGCGGGACGTCGCGGTGGTTGAGGGGCTGGCACTGCACGGTGGGGGCCAGTTCGGCGACGTTGAGGAGCCCGGCGTCCGTGCGCGCCTCGACCAGGGCGTGCAGGACGCCGTCGATCTGTTTCACCAGCAGGGCGAGCAGGCCCGGTTCGAGGGGGGCGAACAGGGGCTGGGTCCAGGACCGGACCTCGCGGCTGGTGGCCTGGACCTCCACGGCGACGACGTCGAAGTACAGGTTGTCGCGGTGGGTGATCCGGTCGGGCTCGCGTATCCAGCCGCCGTCACCGGTCCGGTCCAACGGGACGCGCTGCTGGACGAGTTCGCGCTGGGCGCGGACCTCGGTGAGCCAGCTGAGGATGTCGCCCCCGCCGTGCACGCCCGGTACGCCTCGGGCGGTGGACTCGTGGAGCGAGCCGGCGAACGGGGACCTCGGCGGGCTGCTGCCCCGGTCGAGGTGCGGGGGGATGCAGGACAGTACGGTGCGGGCGTCCATGTTGACCAGGTTCGGGACGCGCAGGAGACGGCGGATCTGGGCGAGCGTGAGCCAGCAGAAGTCGTCGTCGAGCGGGACGTCCTCGTCGGTCTCGACGATCATGTTGCGGTTGCGTTTGTGCAGGAACCACGCGCCCTGTTCGGACTGGAGGACGTCGGCCAGCATCCTCCCGCGCCGGGGCCGGCGGAAGTACTGGAGGTACTTGATGGGTTGCCCGCCGTGCACGCCCGTGTAGTTGCTCCGGGTGGCCTGGACGGTGGGTGAGAGTTGCAGCCCGTTGACGTTGCCGGGCTCCATCTTGGCCTGCATCAGGAAGTGGTGGACGCCGTCGAACTCCTTGGCCAGGATGCCCAGGACGCCGATCTCCGGCTGCACGATGATCGGCTGGACCCAGCTGGAGATCCAGGGCCGGTCGGTGCGCACGCTCAGGCCCTCGACGCTGAAGAACCGGCCGCTGTCGTGACCGAGGTTGCCGGTGTCCGGCGCGAACGACCAGCCCTCCAGCTCGGCGAACGGGATACGGCCCACGGCGAACCGGTGGGCCGCCGCGCGTTCCGCGAACCAGTCGTGGAAGCGGCTGAGCGGCATCAGGTCGCTGTCGAGGGTGAGCGCCGAACCGGCGAGCGAGTGGCGGCGGGTCCGCTGTGCCGTGGTCATCGCGCACCGGCCGGCGCGAGGTCCGCGTACAGCTTGAGGCACTGTTCGTAGGTCGGCAGCAGGCCGGAGGCGGCGGCTTCGGCGAGCGTCGGGGCCGCGCGGTCCTTGTCGGACATGAGGGGCTCACCGGCCGGCTGCCACGGGATGCCGATCTCCGGGTCGAACGCCTGGACGTCGATCATGGTGCCGTCGACGTACTCGGCGGAGCAGACGTAGGTGACGTGGGTGTCGTCGGTCAGCGCCTGGAAGGCGTGGCCGAGGCCGTCGGCGAGGTACACCGACGTCCCGGAGCCGGCGTCCAGGACGACGGTCTCGTGCTTGCCGAAGGTGGGGGAGCCGATCCGCAGGTCGACGACCACGTCGAGGGTGGCGCCGCGTACGCAGGTGACGAGTTTGGCCTGGCCGGGGGGTGTCACGGTGCCGTGGATGCCGCGGATCGTGTTCTTGCGGGAGACCGAGCAGCTGATCTGGCCGACGGTCAGCGGGTATCCGGTCGCCTCTGTGAACGCGCTCTGGCGCCAGGTCTCGCGGAAGAGGCCGCGCCGGTCGGGGAACGGCTCGGTGGTGATCAGGTAGGCGTGGGGGATGCTCATCTCGCTGATCTTCATGGGGGTGGCTCCCAGGAGTGGCGGGCTGGGCAGACGATCGGACCGTAACAAGCGGTACGGGCCCTCCCCAGCTCCACAACCTCCAGCTTTTACGGCACCTTGTTGGCTCGTCCGGTGGGCTGGCCGGGGCTGCCGACGGGCAGAACGAGGGGTTCCGAGCGGTGTGTCCGCCCACCCTTGACATAACGAGTCGATAACGAGAGGGATGAGAGGGGCTTTCCGAGCGAACCCGATGGGGCGTACGTGCCTATGGGGAAGTGTGAGTCACTCCCCACCCCTCGAAGGGCCCCCGCCGATGCAGTCGCCCGACCCGAGCCGCCGCCGTGCCGGCTGACGCCGTGCGCGCGGACCTCGGGGAGCCGGACGCGGGGACCGACGCTGAGATCATCGTCCGGTCCGTCGAGGAGCCGGAACGCTTCGAGGTGATCTACGAACGGCACATGGCGGCCATCCACCGCTACGTGTCCCGCAGGATCGGCCCCGTCCTGGCCGACGACCTCGCCGCCGAGACGTTCCTCCTGGCGTTCCGCGCCCGCCACCGCTTCGACCCGGGGACGGCGGGCCCGGCCGGCGCGCTGCCGTGGCTGTACGGCATCGCCACGAACGTCCTGCACGGTCACCGGCGCCGCGAGAAGGCGCAGTACCGGGCGTGGGAGCGCACCGGCGTCGACCCGGTCGTCGCCGAGGACCACGCGGAGGGCGTCGTCCTCCAGGTCGCGGCCGGCCAGCGGGCCCGGCGGATCGGCGGGGTGCTCGCGCGGCTGACGCAGAAGGAGCGTGACGTGCTGCTGCTGACCGTGTGGGAGGAACTGTCCTACGAGCAGACCGCCGAGGCACTGCGGATACCCGTGGGCACGGTCCGCTCCCGGCTCAACCGCGCCCGCGGCCGGCTGCGTGACGCCCTGACCCAGCTCGCCCCCTTCGAGGACCCGGCATGAACGACTCCGACGAGTTCCAGGAGCTCACCGCTCTCCGCAAGGACGTCCCCCCCGTCTCCGCGCGCGCCCACCAGGCCGGCCGCCGGCGCCTGCTGGACGAGATCGCCGGACCCTCCCCCCGGCGCCGAGGACTGCCGAGCCGCCGTCTGCTGCTGTCGGGCGCCCTCGCGGGAACGCTCGCCGCAGGGGTGGCCGCCTACCAGATCGCCGCCCCGCACGGCAGCCAGACCGCCGCCGCGGCCGACATCCTGGGCCGCGCCGCCGACACCCTCTCCCCCGCCCGCCCCCTGCACCCCCGGCCCGAGCAGTACGTCTACTCCGAGACCACCCTCGTCACCGGCGCCCTCGTCAACCGCAACCGGACCTGGTCCTCCGCCGACGGCAGCCGGCCCGGTCTGCGCGAGTCCCACGGCGACATCGACAACAGCACGACCACCCTGCCCCCGTACCGGCCCGGCCAGGGCCTCCTCGACGCCCCCTACCTCACGCTGGCCCGTCTCCCCACCGACGCCGAGGCGCTCCTGGCGCGGCTCACGCGCGACCCCTCGGTCCTGCTCCACAAGAGCCCCGCCACCCGGACGCTCGCCGTGTGGGGCCTGATGCGCGGGCTGGTCTCCACGGCGCCGCCCGCTCAGCAGGCCGCCCTGTTCCGGGCCGCCGCGAGACTCCCCGGGATACGGCGCACCGACACCGCCGTCGACATCGACGGCGTGACCGGAGTCGCCGTCGGTCTGGACGATCCCGCCCTGGGCCGCGTCGAGATGGTCTTCGACGCCGTCGACTCCCACTACCTGGGCGAGCGCGTCGTCCAGAGCGACCGGCCCGACCAGGTCCAGTTCAGCTACGCGGTGCGGCGCATCGGCGTCGTCGACCGCCCCGGACTGCTCCCCCGCTGACCCGCTCCCTGATCCCCGATCCCCGATCCCCGCTCCTCGATCCCAAGGACATTCACGTTGCTCGCGACACGTCGGCCGCCGGTCCTGCGCGCCCGCCCCGGGCAGGTGCCCGTATGAGCCTGTTGACGGCCACCCCGCGCCGCACCCTCGAACCCCCCGCCGCGCACGGCCAGTTGCCGTCCCTGACCGGGATGCGCTGGGCGGCGGCCCTGCTCGTCTTCCTGCACCACATCCGCAACTTCGACTTCTTCGGCGGCTCACGCGGGCGGCTGGTGGACTGGGCGTTCGGGCCGGGCGCGGTGGGGGTGTCGTTCTTCTTCGTCCTCTCGGGGTTCGTGCTGGCGTGGTCCGCGCGCGACGGCGACAGCGCGCCGCGGTTCTGGCGCCGCCGGCTGGCCCGGATCTACCCGGTCCACCTCGTCACGGCCGTCCTCGCGCTGGTGCTCGGCGCGACCCTGATACCCGGGCTGCGGCCCGACGGCGCCGGGGAGACGGCGGCGAACCTCCTGCTGGTCAGCTCCTGGTGGCGGGAGTGGTGGCAGGCGCTGAACCCGGTGAGCTGGTCGCTGACCTGCGAGGCGTTCTTCTACGCCGTCTTCCCGATGCTGTACGCCGTCCTGCGGCGGCTGAACGCCCGTGGGGTGGCGGGGGTCATGGCCGTGGCGGCGCTGCTGGTGGTCCTGCTGCCCTGGGCGGGGCTGCATCACGCGCTGGGCTGGATCGTGCCGAGCAATCCCGCCGCCCGGCTCCCGGAGTTCGTCCTCGGGGTGGCCGCCGGCCGACTGGTCCGCCTCGGTGCCTGGCGCGGACCCGGACTCGACGTCTCCCTCGCCCTCACCGTCGTCGGCTACTTCCTCACCCATCAACTGCCCGGCGTCTACGCCGTCTCCGCCTGCACAGTCCTCGGTCTGGCCCTCCTCATCCCCTCCGCCGCACTGGCCGACCTGCGCGGACTCCCCTCCTTCTGGCGCCGGCGCCGGCTGGTGGTCCTCGGCGAGTGGTCGTTCGCCTTCTACATGATCCACATCCTGGTCCTGCGCCTGGCCGCCCAGTACCTCCCCCTCCACCACCTCCCGACCCTCCAGGCCCTCACCGCCACCCTCACCGCCCTCGCCCTCTCCCTCGCCCTCTCCTGGGCCCTCTACGAGGGCGTGGAACGCCCCGGCCGCCGCCTCCTCCTGAACGGGGTCCGGCGGAAGACGGCGAGCCCTTCGGCCGAGTAAGGGCTGTCTCGCAGACGGTCTCCGTCTCAGAGCCGTCGCGGGTAGTCAGGGTGATCGGCGTAGGGCGAAGCGAGGTCGAGCAGGTCGTCGCATGGCCAGGTCTCGCCGTCGTACTGGCAGTCATCGCGGTTGTCCCACGGTATTTCCGGGTCACCCGCAGCCGGACTGAGGACATGGCGGGCGAGCACGCGTCGCTTGGCTTCGACCTCCCGCAGAACGCGAGCCGGGTCATGCAACGCCACATGTATGGCGATCGTGGGGTGGAAGCCGGGAAGTTCTCCCTGGCAGAAGTCGACCGTGTGCCCGTGAGCGGTCCACTCCCCGCAGCCGTCACCGTCGCAGCGTCGGGCCAGCTCGGCCTCCGCATCCAGCCGTGCATGGAGGAACGTCACCAGGTCTTGGCTCATGGGGTCATCTTCGATGATGCGCCGAGCCCGGTCGCCTGATTTCCATGTTGCAGGCAAGGGCTCGTCCGACTGGCCGACAGCAGAGGATCTTGCCGTGGCTGGTGTGATCACGGCGTCGGAACCGTCCTGGACAGCCCCGTTCGCCGGGCTGAGTCCGCGGCGGTTCGGTAAGTTGGTCACCGCGTCCTGGCGGACGAACCTGACGCTGCGGCAGCTCGGCCCCCTGTTCGGCGTGTCCAAGTCGGCCGCCGCCCGGATCGTCGGTCAGAACTATTGGTACTCCACCAACCACCAGGTCGTCATCGACGCCGACACCCAGTTCGTCGTCACCGTCGGCCGGCCTCTGCCCGGCAACCGGAACGACCGCAATGCATGGGAACCGTCCGGAGCGAAGGCCGCCGTCGGCAGGGCCATTGTCATCGCAGACGGCGGATACCGGGGGACGGGCCTGCTCATCCCGCACCGGCGCCAGCCGGGCCAGGAGGAACGTCCCGCTTGGAAAGAGGAGCACAACGCCTCTCACCACAAGGTTCGAGCCCGTGTCGAGCACGCCATGCTCGGCATCGCCCGCCTGCACAACCTTGCCCGCACCGGCTAGGACCAGGCGAGACATGCCTGATCAGCCGGACTTTGTCATCCCACCCAAGGGAGTACGGCGGGGCGATATCTTGCGATGGCTGATCCGCCAGCCGTCAGCGGTGCGCACGATGGTGTCGTCATAGGAGACGGAACCGCAGGAGCCGTCCGCCTTGATGCCCAGCCCCTTCGATCGGACTTGCACCCGGCCGTCTGCCGACACCGTAACGACGACGTTGGTGACGTGATGCGCAACGGGGTTGGCGGCTCCCAGTGCCCATGCCGCTTCTCGGACGGCGGCCACTCCCAACAGCGGCTCTTGGCCGAAGTCGGTGAGGTCGTAGACAACATCGGAGGTGAACAACTCCTCCAACCGGTCAAGGCTTCCGTCGTCAACAAGGTGACCATGCAACGAGACCAGCTCGGTGACGGCCAGGCGATCTTCAAGAGCGAGTAACACATGCATCCTCTCCGACCCAGCCGCGGAAAGGCCAGGCCGAGCATCGATCCGTCGTCAGCACGGCACCGCTGAACGCAAGCGCGAGTTCGAGCACATGCGGTGAGAGAAGGGCGCCGCGCCCTCGCGATCGTCCCTTACCGCCGTTCCGCCTGCCACCGACTTGTACGCCTGCGCCCTGCCGCTGTCAGTCGAAGCACGTCTTACGGAACACCCTTTAGGGCGGGCACACCGTCGATTGCGCGGAACAATAACGCGTTGTCAGCTTTCGACCGTGCCTCGGCCCATTTCCACCATGCGGCTGACGACCGCGCGAATATCATTTCGACTGTTGTCCCGCTGTTCCGTCCCGTCGAAAAAGCGCGAAATACGCCGATGAAATCCCTGGAGCACATATGACCGGTGCGAACAAGACCGCGGCGGATTACGTGATCGTCGGTGCCGGAGCGGCGGGTCCCGTGCTCGCCGCGAGGCTGAGCGAGAATCCGGACGTCACGGTCGTCCTCCTCGAAGCGGGAGGGGAGAACACCGACGACCGGGGACGCATGCAGGGCGCGTTCTTCCTGCTGTGGGGCGGCGAGGCCGACTGGGGCTACACGACCACCGCGCAGCCCGGGCTGAACGGGCGGCAGGTCTACGTCCCCCGGGGCCGGGTGATGGGCGGCTCCACCGCCATCAACGTGGGCGCCTGGCTGCGCGGCACCGAGGCCGACTACGACGGCTGGGCCGCCCTCCTCGGCGACAAGGGCTGGGCGTTCGAGAACGCGCTCCGCGTCTTCCGCCAGGTCGAGAACACCGACCGGGGACCCTCCGAATGGCGTGGCAGCGGCGGCCCCGTCGCCATGGCCGACCTCCCCGCCGCCACCTCGCTCGCCGACACCCTCCTCGACGGCTTCACCGAGGCGGGCTACGGCCCGCGCGGCGACGTCGACGCCGAGACACCGTACGCCGCGGACCGCTACCAGACGATCTTCCCCGAGGGATACCGGCAGACCATCGCGGACGCCTACCTCGGGGAGGACGTCCGCTCGCGGCCGAACCTCACGATCGTCACCGGAGCGTTCGCGCGGCGCGTCGTCTTCGACGGCACACGCGCCACGGGGGTGGTGTACCGGAAGGACGGGCGCGACCAGGAGGTGTCCGCGGCCCGCGAGGTCGTCCTGTCGGCCGGCGCGATCAACACCCCTCAACTGCTCATGCTGTCGGGAGTGGGTCCCGCCGGGCACCTGCGCGAGCACGGCATCGACGTGGTCGCCGATGTCCCCGGAGTCGGCGAGAACCTCCAGGACCACCTGTTCGCGCCGGTGCGCGGCCTCGCCCGGCCCGGCGTCGAGGGCTCCTGTCCGGCCCGTACGGACGACGCGGCGCTCGCCGAGTGGCGGGCCGGGCGGACCGGCCCCGCCGCCTACTGGCAGCAGAACGGCGTCGGCTTCGTGGCCACGGAGCCCGGCCTCCCCGGCCCCGACTTCGAGCTGATGTTCCAGTACAACCCGGACCTGGGCGACGGCACCCTCTTCACCGGGGAGGACGTCGAGAGCCGCAGCGGCTACACCATCGCGGCCATCCTGTTGCAGCCCCGAAGCCGCGGCACGGTCCGGCTGGCGTCCGCCGACCCCGACGACCACCCCGTCATCGACCCCGGGTACCTCAGCCACCCCGAGGACCTGGCCACGTTCGTCCGGGGACTCCGCGCCTCCCACAAGATCACCCAGTCGCCCTCGCTGGCCCCCTACACGGAGCAGGTGCATCCGCCCGTGGACGCCTCGGACGAGGTGTACGAGAAGCTCGTCCGCGACGACGCCACCACCGCCTTCCACCCGGTGGGGACGGCGAGGATGGGCGACGCGTCGGACCTCCTCGCGGTGACCGACCCGCAGCTGCGGGTGCGCGGGGTACAAGGGCTGCGGATCGCGGACGCGTCGGTGTTCCCCACCATCATCCGCGGGCACACCATGGCTCCGACGGTGTTCGTGGCCGAGCGTGCGGCGGAGCTGCTGCGTACGGCGGAGTGAGCCCGGACCGCCGCGCGCCGCCAGCCGTCAGAACATCGTGTTGTCGTTCTTGGAGGCGGCAGGAATCACCTGGAGCACGTCCCAGTGCTCGACGATCTTCCCGTCGGCGTCGAAGCGGAAGATGTCGATGCCCGCGTATTCCTCCTCCGGCCACACCTGATGGCAGTGCAGGACGACGTGGTCGCCCTCGGCGAAGGCGCGCTTGAATTCCACGCGCTTCCCGGGATATTCGGCGGCCATCCGTTCGAAGTATTCGATGAAAGCCTGTTTGCCGTCGGCCACCTCCGGGTTGTGCTGAATGTAGGTGGCGCCCACGTACTTCTCCAGGGCCTCGGCGGGGCGGCACTGATTGAACATCAGGTCGTAGAACGCCTTGGCCGTGGTCTTGTTGCGTTCGAGATCAGCGTCGGACATGACGAGCACTCTAGGCGGCGGGGTCAGCCGCCGCGTCGTACCCGGGCCGCCCTGCGTGCCTCCGCGAGCTTGGCGGCCTCGCCGCCCTTGTTCTTGCGGGAGGGCTTGGGGTCCTTGGTGGTGCCGAGGCCGCGGAAGGGCGCGTTCTGGTTCTTGGGGCGGGGGCCGCCGTCCAGGGGCTTGCCCGTGGGGGCCTTGGCGCCGGTGATACGGGTCAGGGCCGCCTCGCCGGAGCGGACCTTGGTGACCGTGGGGGTGACGTCGGCGTCGGTCATGACCTGGGCCGCCTCGCGGCGCTGCCCCGACAGGACGAGGGTGACGACGGTTCCGGAGCGGCCGGCGCGGGCGGTGCGGCCGGCCCGGTGGAGGTAGTCCTTGGGGTCGGTGGCGGGGTCGACGTTGACGACGAGGTCGAGGTCGTCGATGTGCAGTCCGCGGGCGGCGACGTTCGTCGCGACGAGGGCGGTGATCTCGCCGTTCTTGAACTGGGCGAGGGTGCGGGTGCGCTGCGGCTGGGCCTTGCCGCTGTGCAGCGCGGCGGCGGCGACGCCGTGGGCCCGCAGGTGGCGGGTGAGGAGGTCGACGCTGTGCTTGGTGTCGAGGAACAGCAGGACGCGGCCGTCGCGGGCGGCGATCTCCGTGGTCACGGCGTACCGGTCGGGGCCGTGCACGACGAGGACGTGGTGCGCGATCTCGGCGACCGCGCCGGAGGAGGGGTCGACGGAGTGGACGGCGGGGTCGCGCAGGTAGTCCTGGACGAGCTGGTCGACGTCACGGTCGAGGGTGGCGGAGAACAGCATGCGCTGGCCGTCGGGCCGGACCTGGTCGAGGATCTCGGTGACCTGCGGCAGGAACCCCATGTCGCACATCTGGTCGGCCTCGTCGAGGACCGTGATCCGCACCCGGCCCAGCCGGCAGCCCTTGCGCTCGATCAGGTCGTGCAGCCGGCCGGGGGTCGCGACGACGATCTCGGCGCCGTCGCGCAGGGCGGCGGCCTGCCGGGCGACGGACACCCCGCCCACCACGGTCGTGAGCCGCAGCCGCAGCGCCTCGGCGTACGGGGTGAGCGCCTCGCCGACCTGCTGCGCGAGTTCCCTGGTGGGGACCAGGACGAGCGCCAGCGGCTCCCTGGGCTGGGCGCGCCGTCCGGCCGTGCGGGCGAGCATCCCGAGGCCGAAGGCGAGCGTCTTGCCGGACCCGGTGCGGCCCCGGCCGAGGACGTCCCGTCCGGCGAGGGCGTTCGGCAGGGTCGCCGCCTGGACGGGGAACGGCACGGTCATGCCGTGTTCGTCGAGGACCCGCAGGATCTCGGCGGGCAGGCCGAGTTCGGCGAAGGTCGCCGCTTCGGGACGTGCGGGTTCGGCGTCGGGACGTGCTGACTCACTGTCGGGACGTACTGATTCGCTCACAGAGAGCCTTCCTCCGAGGGGACCGTACCGAGGAAGGCGCGGCGGGGCTGCAAACCCGCAACGCTAGCACGGGCCCGTCAGAGGTCGGGCAGTCGTGTGAGGCGGTCGTTCGCCCCATGGCCGGCGGCTACGGGAGCGGTGGCAGGTCCAGGTGGTCGCGCAGGGTGGTGCCCCGGTATTCCGTGCGGTAGACGCCCCGGGTCTGGAGTTCGGGGACCAGTTTGTCGACGATGTCGGTGATCGAGCCCGGCAGGAGGTGGGGGACGATGTTGAAGCCGTCGACGGCGCCGGTGGTGACGTAGTGGGTCCACTCGTCGGCGACGGCCGAGGGGGTGCCGGTGAAGGCGGGGTGCCCGGGGGCCACCTCCAGCACCAACTGCCGTATGGACAGGCCGCGTTCGGCGGCCAGCTCGCGCCATTTGCGGATCAGGGCGGTCTTGCCGGTGCGGTGGGAGATGGCGATGGTGCCGCGTGAGGGGTCGAGTTCGTCGTCGCTGGGTTCGATGTCGGGGAGCGGGCCGTCGGGGTCGTAGGCGGACAGGTCGGTGCCCCAGTACTGCTCCAGGAAGGCGAGCGCGCGCGGTCCGTTGATCTGTTCGCCGCGTACCCAGCGGGCCTTCTCCTCGGCCTCCGCCGGGGTGTCGCCGAGGACGACGCTCGCGCCGGGCAGGATGCGCAGCGAGTCCGGGGCACGGCCGTACCGGGCGAGGCGTTCGCGCAGGTCGGCGGCGTAGGCGACGGCCTTGGCGTACTCGGTGTTCGCGGAGAAGACGACGTCGGCGTGGCGGGCGGCGAGGTCGCGTCCGCCGTCGGAGTCCCCGGCCTGGAAGAGGACCGGACGGCCCTGGGGGCTCGCGGGGACGGCCGGGGCGGCGCGCAGGCGGACCAGGTCGGTGTCCCGTTCGACGGGCCGCCCCGACCACAGCTCCTTCGCCGCGTCGACGAACTGTCCCGCGCGGTCGTAGCGGCGTTCGTGCTCCAGCCAGCCGCCGTGCCGGAAGTTGGCGCCGGTCCAGGCGTTGTCGGTGGTGACGATGTTCCAGCCGCCCCGGCCCCGCGACAGCAGGTCGAGGCTCGCCAGGCGGCGGGCGAGGTCGGCCGGGTAGTTGTAGGTGGTGTTCTGGGTGGCGACCAGGCCGATCCGGTCGGTGACGGCGGCCAGCGCGGAGAGCTGGGTGATCGCGTCGGGGCGGCCGGCCACGTCGAGGTCGAAGACCTTTCCCCGGTTCTCGCGGACCCGCAGGCCCTCGCCGAGGAAGAACGCGTCGAACAGGCCGCGCTCCAGCGTCCGTACGACGTCGACGAACGTCTCGATCGCGGTGTGCGCGGGCGCGTCGGGGTCGGTCCAGATCAGCTGGGGTCCGACGCCGGTGAAGAACAGGCCGAGGTGGAGCTGGGGTCGGGCGGACGGTCCGGTCATGGCGGTCACCTCAGGCTTCCGTGGTCGCGAAACGGCTGGCGGGGCGGGGCAGTCCGAGCGTCGTGCGCAGGGTGTCGCCGCTGCGGGGCGGGTGGTGGAGCCCGGCGGCGGCCAGCGCGGGCAGCACCTGCCCGGTGAGGACGGGCAGGTCGTCGGCGAGGACGGCCGGGTGCAGCCGTACGCCGTCCACGGACCCGGCGAGTTCGGTGAGCAGCCCGGCCAGCGCCCGCGCCGAGCCGACGTGCCGCAGCCGCCCGGACTCCGGCCAGGGGGTGACGCCGTCCAGCCGGGCCAGCCGCTCGACCGCCGGGACGTCCGTGTCGAGGACGACCTCCACCTCCGCGAACACCAGCGGCGCGGCGCTCTCCCGGGCGCGGGAGGTCACCTCGGCGAGGGTGGGGCGGGAGACGAGGACGACGTCGGCGCGGCCGTCGATCTCCAGGGCGTCCGGGGCGAGGACCACGATCTGGCCCTGCGGCGGGCGCGGGGTGATCAGAGGCCCCTTGACGGTGAAGGTCGCGCCCTCGAAGTCGATGTGGTGGACGCGGTCGGCGTCCAGGAAGCGGCCGGTGGCGACGTCCTTGACGATCGCGTCGTCCTCCCAGGAGTCCCACAGGGCGCGGGCGGTGTCGACGACGTCGGTGATCTCGCGGTGCAGGGCGTCGGCGGGGAGCGGGCCGCGCCCGACGGTGGCGAGGGAGTCGGCGTCCGAGGCCGCGCCGACGAGCCACGCGGCGCGGCCGTGCGAGGCGTGGTCCAGGGCGGCGAGCTGGGTGGCGAGGTGGAAGGGCTCGGTCGTCGTGACGTGGAGGGTGGGGGCGAGGCCGACGCGGTCGGTGCGGGTGGAGACGTACGCGGCGCGGGTGCCGGCTTCGACGCGGGCCGTGGCGGTGGGGGTGTCCGCGTAGGTGAGGAGGGCGAATCCGGCCTGTTCGGCGGCGCGGGCGGTCTCGTGCAGGGACTTCGGGGTGAGGGGCGTACCGGTGGCGGGGTGAGCGTCTTCGGTCTCCAGCGCGAGGTGGAGACCGGGGTGACGGTCGGTCATGGGGAGTCCTTCGGGGCGCGGTTGGCCGGCAGGCGGGTGCGGACGGCGGTGAAGGGCACGGCGTCATGGGTGGACGGCCCGGTCGGCGCGAGGGGCGACGGGGCTGGTGGTCACGCGCGGGGAGGGAGAAAGGGGATCAGCGACAGTTCTCGTCGAACTGATCGGCGCGGCGGCTCACCCAGAAGGGGTCGAGCAGCACCGTACGTGCCTGGGTCTCCATGAACGGATCAAAACACACACCGCAGGGGCCGTCCACCACGCGCCCGGCAGGTGAGACGGCCCTCGCGTGCCTGCTCAGCGGCGGATGCGCGGCCCGAACCCCGCACGTCCCGCGCCCTGTTCGACAGCCCAGCTCCGCAGCCGCGTCTCGGCCTCTTCCCGTGTCAGTGGGCCGTGTTCGAGGTGGAGTTCCTGTAGGTGGCGGGTGGCTTCGCCGATCAGGGGGCCCGGGGGTGTGCCGAGCAGTTCCATGATGGCCTTGCCGTCCAGGGCGGCCGGGACGTCCGTGAGCCTGCTGCGTCTCTCGTGCTCCGCGGCGGCGCGCTCGGCTCTCTCGTGCTCCGCGTGCCACGCGTCGTAGCTCGCCGGCCAGGCGGCCGACCGCCAGCCCTCCATGTCCCGTTCCCGGCCGAGGCCGACCCCCAGGAACGGGTCGAGGTGCTCAGTCGGTACGACACCGAGGAGGGCGAGCGCGGCGTTGATCGGCCAGTTCTCGCGCGGGCCGGCGAAGTCCGCTTCGGCGACCGGGCCCCATACCCTGACGCCGGCCCGCCATACGGTGGCGGCCTGCTTGCCGGCGCCTCCGTGGAACTCCGCCTCGACGTGGGCGATCGGCCCTCCCCGGCACCAGTGGCTCAGGGTCTGTTCGAAGGCCGGGGGCGGTGACGCGAGGAGCTGTCCGGTGACCGGCACCAGCCCCATGCGCTGTCGGAGCGGGACGACCGGCACGTCGGGAAGGCGTCCGAGCAGGTCGAAGTCCCCTATGACGGCGTTGAGTTGATACGACATTCCAGTGATCCACCTCACTCGCCGCACGGTAAACCCTCTTACCATTCTCTTACCTCTCTCCCCCCGCAAGAAGAGATCACCGCAAGGAGAGAGTCGACATGAAGTTCATGCGTACCGGTCGAGCGGCAGTCGTCGCCGCCTTCAGCGCGCTTCTGCTGGCAGTTTCGCAAGCACCGGCGTCGGCAGCGCCGTCCGGATGGCACAACCTGGACAACTTCCAGACCGGGCAGGACGTGTTCATCTCGGAGGGCCGCGGGGTGACCCTGTCGAGGCTCAGCGTTCCCGCGCACCTCTTCGCCTTCATCCAGAAGGAGGGCGGCTACTACGAGGTCGTCCAGAACGACGCGGTCTGGAAGTGTCTCGACAGCAACCACCAGGGCCAGGCGTACGGGCTGGGCTGCAACGGCGGGGACTACCAGCGCTGGCGGGTCGAGGACCTCGGCTCGCGGTGGATCGACAGAATCCAGCGCAACACCAACGTCTACCGCCTCGTGAACAAGGCCACCGGCCGCTGCCTCGACGCCAACTACGACGGCGCGCTGTACACCTTCCCCTGCAACGGCGGCAACTACCAGATGTGGTACCACGTCCGTCCGTGGCAGTAGGCCCTTGAAGGGAGAGGGGCCCGCGCCCCCTCTCCCCGTCCCGCTCAGCGGCGGCCCCCCTTGCCCCGCAGTTCCTCGAAACGCGGCACGTCCCCCTCCCTGATCCGCCCCCAGGCCCTGCGGTACAGGTCGGGAGCGGGCTCCGCGGGGACGAGGGTGTTCAGGGGGACGCCGCCCCCTTCCGTCTGTTCGGGGTGGAGCGCGAGTTTCCAGCGCTCCAGCGGGAGCCTCGGTGTGGGGAGGGGTTCCCAGGCGCCGGGGAGGAAGAGGGAGCGGCCGGCGCGCGGGCGGGCACCGGAGACGACGAGATCGGTGGCGGCCAGGGCGGCGCGGGCCGCTTCGAGGCGGGCGGGTCTCCACCCGGTCCAGCGGGCGGTGGTGCGGTCGGTCGGGTCGGGCATCGCGAGGAGCATGAGGTAGAGGGCGGCGGGGTCCTCGCCGATGCCGTACTCCTGCGCCACGGCACGGACCAGGTCCGGGACGGAGCGGGTGGGGTCCTGCGGGTACCAGGTGCCGTTCTTGTCGCGGGCGCCGGCCGGCGGGTCGCCGGGGTCCTTGAGGAGGGCCGCGAATCCTGGGGTCCGGGCGATGCGCAACGCCACTTCGGCGGGGAAGTGCGCGCCGTCCTGTTCGAGGCGCAGGGCGGGCAGGCGGGGGTCGTGGCCGGTCTCGTCGAGGTGGGCGACCCGCAGGGCGGGGGCGGGGCGGTCGTCGTAGGTGGGCATGACGACGGCGCCGTAGCACTCGTACTCCGTGGTGGTCTCGGTGGGCGAGCCGACGGCTCTCCGGAAGCCGGGGAGGTGGACGTACGTGCCGAGGTCGAGGAGGAGGCCGGGGTGGGACAGGCGGTCGTGGATCGCCGTGAGGGCGGCGGGGAGGGTGGCGCGGACGGGGTCGCCGGCGGGCAGGTGGTGGGCCAGCCAGGCGGTCAGGGTGACGGTGTCGACGAGGGTGGCCGCGGTGAAGCCGGTGGCGTCGCCGTCGAGCGGGGTGGCGCGGTCCTGGGTGACGGTCCAGTCGAGGTCGTGGGCGAGGTGGGGGTCGGAGGCGGGGGCGAGGAGTGCGGCGAGGGTGGCGGGTTCGGCGCGCAGGGCGCGTCGTACGTCGCGGAGGAGCGCCTCGGGCAGGGGGGTGCGCTTGCCGACCCGGTCGTTCCAGACGTGCGCGGCGGCCGTCGCTTCGGGGCCGTGGGTCCAGAGGCGGGCGGGGTCGCGGGGCAGGAGTGCGGTGACGACGGCCGTGCGGACCAGGGGGCCCAGCTCGGCCAGTTCGTCCTTGGCGAGGGCCGCGTCGGGGGCCTTCACCCCGAGTACGGCCCGTGCCGGCGCCGTCAGGAAGGACCGTTCCTCGTTGTCGATCTGCGGCAGCCCCGCCACCACGAGGCGGGCCATGACCGAGGTGACCCCGGTGAGCCGGGCGAACTCCTCGGCGGCCTCCGGCATCCAGGGGGCCGGTCCCCGCTCGTCGAGTTCGGCGAGGAACTCCGCCGGCCAGCCGGGCGCCCGGTCCTCCCCGATCGGGGAAGCGGCCTCGACGGTGTAGGGGGCGGGGGCTTCGAAGCGGCCGGCGGGATCGTGGAAGAGCGCCGTGAAACCGCAGCCGTACCGCTGGTCCCGCGAGGTGCACTCGGTGACGGCGAGGAAGGCGCCGCCGTCGAGGAGCAGGACGCCCTCCCAACTCCCCTCCCGCCACTCGCCGTTCGGGGTGCGCAGGGCGCTCGCCTCGACGTGCAGGGCGACCCGGCGCCAGCGAGCGGGCCCGGTGCCGGAGGCCATCCCTAGCGCGTCGAACTCCCTCAGCAGCGCCACGAGGGCCTCCCGGTGCTCGGGGGAGGTGGTCGGGGAGGCCGCCCGGTACGCGACGGACGTGAGGAAACCGGGGAGGGGGAAGCGGTCCAGGTAGCCGCTGGGGAGTTCGGGGCCGTCGAGGTGGAGGCGGGGGGTGGGGTCGCTCTGCTTGTGCGGGGCGCGGGCGGGACCGATCTGTTCGTGCGGGGCGCGGGCAGGGCCGATCTGTTCGTGCGGGGCGCGGGCAGGGCCGATCTGTTCGTGCGAGGTGTGGGCGAGGCCGATCTGCTTGTGCGGGGTGTGGGCGAGGTCATCGCCTTCACCCGGGATGCGCACGAAGTCGCCTTCCCCGCACGGGACATGAGCGAGGCCGCCGCCGTCAGGCGAACCCTCCGCCGCATGTGGGCCGGAAGCCCGCCCCTCCCCCGTCCCCAACGCCCGCCGCAGCACCCGCAGTCGTCGAAACGCGTTGTCCCGTTCCGCCGTGTAGTGGTACCAGCGGTCACGCACCCCGTCGAACCCGCTCAACGCCTCCCGCAGGACCCGGTCGGACGGCCCCGCGGGCCCCTCGTCCTCCTGGACGCCTGCCAACTCCGCGGTGAGCCGCGCCGAGGCCGCATCGAGCACCTCCTGCTGCTCGACGGCGTACCTCAGCACCCCCACGACCCCCGCCCGCAGCGCCGCGTCCGTCACCTCGGGCAGCAACTCCCCCACTGCGTCCGTGAGTTCACGAGCCCGCAGCAGCTCCCGGGCCGTCTCGTCGGAGACCCGGCGCAGCGCCTCGGACCCCCGTACGTCACGTGGCCGCAGGCAGTGCCAGTACGCCAGCGGCGGCAGGATGGGCGTGCCGGCCGCGAAGTCACCGGGAGCCCCGTCCACCTCCGCCGAGGCGGTCACCACGCCTTCCGCGTCGACGAGTTCGATGTGCCACCCCTCGCGGACGGCGGCCACGGGCCGGTCGGCCCCGGGGAAGAGCACCGCCGCGTACGGCATCCCCCGCCCCTTCGGCACGGTGACCCGGCGCCCGGCCAGGTCCTCGCCGCACCAGGCCCCGTCGGGCAGAGTCGTCACGTTCCAGCCGAGCAGCCCGCCCACCGGCGCACCGGCGGGAGTGACTTCGTCGAAGGGATACGGCGCGAGCATCCAGGGCGAGAAGGGGCTGTCGGCGGCGAACGCGGGCACCCCGATCCGGTCGAGTCGCCCGGCGGCGGGGTCGTACCCGATCCAGCCCTCGTCCCCCCACACCCAGTACGAGGTCCCGTCGCCGATCACGCACGCCTCCTCCGGCAGTGCGGTGTCGCCGCGGCGCAGCATCCCGGCCCCGGTGGTCCGCCCGCCGCCGGGCAGCGGCAGGCTGGGCACCCCGTTGTCCTCCCGGTACCAGTTCATCCGCGTACCGCGCGGCCTGACCGCCCCCGCCAACTCCAGTACCCGGCCCGGCGTTCGGTGCCAGTACCCGCGCAGCCCGTCGTCGTGGCCGAGCCAGTGGACGAGGAGTTCGCCGTCCACGTAGTGGAAGCCCACGTGCCCGGACGTGCCGTGTGCGGGCAGCCGCAGATCATGGACGAGTACGACGCCCTCGGCGCCGATGACGCGGGCCTGGGCGGCGCCGGCGGTGACGAGGTGGGGCCAGGCGTCGGCGACGTACAGGTCCTCGACGTCCTGTCCGGGTACGAGGTCCCGGGCCGCCGACTCCCAGGCGGGCCAGCCGAGTTCGTCGAGGAGACCGGCGCGCAGGGTGCGGGCGAGCAGGGGGGCGAGGTCGGTGACGGCGACGGCGCGGATCTCGTCCGGGGCGAGCCGGAGGGCTTCGGCGGGGAGCCACTTGAGGCGTTTCAGGGCGTCGGGGAGGCCGGGCAGTCCGGTGGCGGCGGAGCGCCGGGCGACCTCGCGGACCCAGTCGGCGAGCCGGGGCCGGCCGCCGGGTGACTGGGCGAGGACGCGGAGGGTGTCGAGGTCGTCCTCGTCGCCGTCGAACATGTCGGCCGCTTTGTGGAAGGCGTCCCGGAAGCGGTCGTCGGCGGCGAAGGCGCGCAGGTCGCGCCGGTTCTCGTGCTTCGCCCAGCCGTGGAGTTCGACGGCGTGGAAGACGACGGCGGGGATGTCGAGGGCGATCAGGAGGTCCAGCAGGTCGAGGTCGTGGCCCGCGCTCAACTCCTTTCCGGACGCGGTGAGTTCGGTGCGCAGGCGGTCGGCGCAGCGTTCGACGAGCGGGTAGAGGGCCGGCAGGTGGGTGGGTTCGCGCCAGCCGTGGGTGCGTTCCTGGAACGCCAGGAAACGGGTGAACCAGCCGGCCGTCCCGTCCTGCGGTCGTTCCGTGTCGGGCAGCGAGTCGTCCCAGAGTCCCGCGAGGGCGCCGGACTCCGCCAGCATGTCGAGCCACATCAGCAGCACGTCCCGGTCGCCCTGGGCCGGGAGGATGCTCAACAGGGTGCCGCGCAGGGCGGGTTGACGCCGGACGAGGGTGACGACGGCGGTGCGCTGGGTCTTCCACCAGCCGGGCGCCGCTTTCGCCGTCGCGGGGAGGGCGAGCAGGTCGGCGAGGTGTTCCTCTTCGACGGCCTTTCCGTCCTCACCGGCCGCGCGTGCCAACCTGCGGACGTCGCGGGCGAGTTGGGCGGAGGGGACGAGTCCGCCCGCGGTGCGCCGTACGCACAGGCGGGCGAAGCGGCGCAGGGCCTCGGACGGCGGTACGCGTACGGCGAGTTCCTTGGCGTAGCCGGACAGTGCCGAGGCCGTCAGCGCTCCGGCGAGGGCGAACTCCAGGAACACGGCATCGAGTCGGGACTCGTCGACCGGGAGCCCGTGTTCGGCCTCGGCGCGGCGGGCGCGGGTGAACAACTGGCCCGCGTACGTGGGGTTCTCGGCCGTGAGGAAGACGCGCGCGGCCTGTTCGTAGAAGGTCGACAGGAAGTGCGGGACGGCGGCGGCGAGCCGTGCGGCGACCTCGCGGTAGGCGTCGAGGGCGGGTTTGGGACGGGACTTCGCCAGCCGTGCGATGCGCTCCAACTCCGGTACGACGTCCAGCGCGTGGTGTCCGTCCTCCGGGTGGTGCACGAGCACCCACTCGGGGAAGCCGAGCGATTGCCGTGCCCCCAGGCCGACTTCGACGGGCTCCGCCTCGGGAACCAGCCCGAGGTACCCGGCGGCGATGTCCTCCGCCTCCCCCAACTCCCCCGCGACGAGCCGTACGACGACCCGGTCGGCCAGCCCCGGATGCGTGTACGACCGTGCCGTGAGCGGTACGGCCCCCTCGCCGGCGTTCTCGGTGCCGAGCGGCAACACCGCCCCGGCGGCGAGCAGTTCCCGGTTCGTCTCCTGTGTCCGACCGCTCACGCGCCCGCCCCCTTCTCGATCACGCGCCCGGCGTACAGTGCCGCCGCCATCCGCATCCCCTCCGACCAGGCCACCGCTCCGACGTCCCCGAACCGCAGGGTGCGGCCGTCCGGGTCCTGCCAGGACAGCGGGCCCGTCGACGTCTCGTACTCCCAGGGCTCCCCGATCCACACCACGGCCTCCACGCCGCATGCCCCGTCCCGGACCCGGCGCACCGCGAGGGAGCCGGTCACCCGGTGGCCGAGGGAGGTAGCCCGCGCGGCCAGCGCCGAGCGGGTCATGAACCGGCCCCCGGCGAACTCCTGGACCAGCGTGCCCTTCTCGTCCAGGCCGGCCGGCTTGTGCCAGGTCGCCCGGTAGAGCTGCTCGACGCGCTGTGTGACGCCCAGTTCGACGGCGAACTCCCTCAACTCGTCGAGATCGGGCAGCAGTACGGGGTGCGGCAGCGTCACCGTGCGCGCGTGGAGCCGTACGGTCTCGCCGTCGAGGTCCACGACGCGCAGGGTGCCCGATTCGCCGGCGTCACGCAGGAATCCGACGTCCTGCGGGTCGTCGCCGACCACGACGAGGTCGCACAGCGCCGACCGCCACGCCTCGTCGCGCCAGACCCGTGCGAGGAGTTCGGTGGGGACCGGGAGCGACGACACCATCCAGGTGTCGACCTGCGCCACACAGGCCGCCTCGTGCCGCGTCAGCCACTCCGCGAAGCGCCGCAACCGCTCCACCTCGGGGTGGTCCTTGATCCCCTTCGGCACCGACTTCAGCTCCCGGCCACCCACCCCCCTGGCCGTCACCCGCCCTTCCACCAGGGCGACTTCGTACCCACCCTCCACCGCCACCCAGCCCACCCGCACTCCGCCTTCCGCGTCAAGAGACGTCCACCCAACCTGAGCGGCGACCGTCGGCGCTTCCGCGAAACCACGTATCCGCATACGTACTGCGCGGTGGGTGGACGACAGGAACCCGAGGGACGAGGAGCGTCCGGGACTCCCGCGTCTACACCTCAGTCGCCCAACTCCAGGTTCCGCCCTGGCAGGAGACCACGATGCCGCCGTCCTGTACGTGCAGGACGTCGTCGTCCTCGTCCCATGCCATGCGCAGGCACTCGTCACGCGGGTCGCCCCCGAGCACCCTCTTCCACAGCGGATCGGAAAGCACTCCGGGCGCCTGCACGGCGACGGACCGGGCGACTCTCCACCCCAAGATCTCCCGCCCTGCTGGCCGCGCTCGTCGTCGAGGATCGGTGTACAGCCGAGCCACATGGGGATCGTGGAAGATCCGGCTCGGTCACCCTGCCTTCGTGTGGTCCGGGAGGCGTACGACGACCGTGGCGGCCTGGGACTCGCCGAAGCCCCAGCCGGCGACGGGGGAACAGCCGGCCGCCTCCAGGGCGTCGGACCACGACCAGTTGCCGGTGCCGAAGTAGAAGCCGCCCTCGCTGCGCGCGTCGGCCGCGCTGCGGCAGAGCAGGCGGAGGTGGTCGCGGAGGCCGGGGTGGGTGAGTGTGGCGAGGCGTTCCTGCCAGGGCTCGGCGGCGGGGCGGTCGTACGTCATGTCGGCGGCCGACAGGAGGTGTTCGGGGCCTCGCCGGGTGAACGTGGCTGTTTTCAGGGCGTCGTCGAGGGTGCCGTCGGTGGCGACCCTGAGGAGCACGGTCAGCCAGCCGTTCAGTTTCTTGGCGGTCTTGTCGGTGAGGTCGAGGCCGTGACGGGTCAGGAGAGTCCCCAACTCGGCTCCCCGCACCAGCACTTCACCATCCTCGTCGACCGAGGCCGCGTCGCGCAGGTCGGCGACGAAGGCGTCGTCGAACGGCCGGGGGCCCTTGTGTCCGTCGTCGCCCCACGCTCCCGTTCCGGCCAGGAGGTCGGCGTCGAAGTGGAACAGCGTCTCGCGCAGATCGAAATGCCAGGTCCAGGGAGAGAAGGGGTACGGCCCGTCCGGGTCCGGCAGTTGCGTCGGCTTCCCGGCCGTCAGCGCGTCCGGGGTGGCCCAGGAGTTCGGGAACAGGAACTCGTCGAAGGAGTCGGAGGCGTGGAACACCCCGTACCTGGCCTCCGGTTCGGCCGCCGGTGTTCCGTCGAGCAGCATCTCGAAGGCTTCGAGCAGCGCGAGGTGCCACTCCTCGGGTCGAGTTGCCGGGTCCGCCTCGGGTGTCACGGTGAGCGCTCCTTGTCGTCGGGTCGGGGGCGATGTTGTCAGACCTGACGCCCGAGGGCCTCGGTGGAACTACGCAACCCGCCCCGTCAGTCCCCCGCCGCGCGCCAGATCTCCGTGAACCCGTCGAGGAGCCCGGCCGCGCGGCGGACGTCCTCTGTGAGCGGCCGGTCGGAGTGGTCCGGGTCGAGGGTGGTGTCGGCGAGGTTCAGGGCTGAGGCCGTCGGGAGTTGCGGGGCGGGGTGCAGGCCGCGTTGGCGCAACGCCCGTACGGCGGCGACGAGTTCGCAGCCGACGACGAGACGGTAGGCGGCGCAGGCGCGGAGGGTCTGGCGGGCGGCGAGGGAGGCGAAGCTGGCCTGTTCCTCGACGCCTCGGGAGAGGACGGCGTGGCCGAGGGAGGCAGGGGCGGAGAAGGCGCGGAGGTCGCTCAGTGCGGCGCCGGCGGCGTATTCGAGGATCATGACGCCGGAGGAGGCGGGGAGGTCGTCGGCGAGGAAGGGGTGCAGGCCGGTGTAGTCGGGTTCGTTGAGGGTGGAGAGGCGGGCGGTGGAGAGGCGGGCGACCTGGGTGAGGGAGAGGCGGAAGTGGTCGAGGGCCAGGGCGAGTTGGGCCTGGTAGAAGCCGCCGTGGTGGTAGGCGGCGAGGTCGTGCGGGGAGATGAGGGGGTTCTCGGCGGCGGCGTTGATCTCGATGGTGAGGACGCGTTCGAGGGCGTCGGCCGCGTCGTGCGCGGGGCCGTGGATCTGGGGCAGGCAGCGCAGGCCGTACGGGTCCTGGATGCGGCCGGCGGAGGGGGCGGGGCGGTCGTCGGCGCCGATCAGGCCGCGCATGCGGCGGGCGACCTCGACGGAGCCGGGGTGCGGGCGGGCGGCGTGCACGGGGGCGGCGTACGGCTCGGGGGAGCCGTCGACGGCGAGGAGGGAGAGCGCGGCGACGACCTGGGTGGCCTCCAGGAGGCCGCGCAGTTCGTGCAGGGCGAGGGCGGCCTGGCCGAGGGTGAGGGCGTTGCTGCTGATGAGGGCGAGGGCGTCGTTGTGGTCGAGGGGCTGCGGGGCGGGGGCGCCGGTGCCGTGCCAGGGGTGCTCGCCGGCCAGCGCCAGGCCGACCTGGGCGAGCGCCGCGAGGTCGCCGGTGCCGACGGAGCCGAACTCGTTCACGGCCGGGTGGGCGCCGCTCTCCAGGGCCGCGCACAGGGCGGTGACGACACCGGGGCGCAGTCCGGCGCCGCCCGCGAGGAGCTGGTTGGCGCGGACGGCGAGCATGGCGCGGACCTGCCGGGCGGGGAGTTCCTCGCCGATGGCGCCGGCGTGGCTGCGCAGCAGTCGTAGGCCGTGTCCGGCGGCGGACTCGGTGGGCACGGCCGTGTTCCGGTTGGCGCCGACTCCGGTGGAGCGGCCGTAGACGCGCCGGGTCGCGGCGATCCGCAGGGCGGCGTCCCAGGCGTCGGCCACGCGGGCGATCGCCGCGTCGTCGGGGACCGGTCGCGCGGTGCCGTCGGCGAGGCGGACGACGTCCGTGATGCCGAGGGCGGTGCCGTCGAGGAGGATCGGCACGGAGGCCGTCGCCGTCGAGGAGTCCACAATCTGAGAAGACATAAGGCCGGAGAATCCCCTCAATACGTACTTTTCATCTTGCCTCCGTCCCGACTGTCGGTCATCCGTTACCTCGGATTAACGCGGAACCGTTGACAAGTCATTCACCCACAGAGAACTCTGCATGAAGTTATACAGCCGGGCAAGGGACAACTCATGATCCAGTTCGACGCGGTGCACAAGCGCTTCCCCAACGGCACGACAGCGGTACACGACCTCACCCTCGACATGCCGGAAGGCGGCGTGACGGTCCTCGTCGGGTCCTCCGGTTGCGGCAAGACCACCACCCTGCGCATGGTCAACCGGATGGTCGAGCCGACCTCCGGCACCATCAAGGTCGGCGGCAAGGACGTCACCCGCCAGGACGCCGCCGAACTGCGCCGCGCCATCGGGTACGTCATCCAGCAGGCGGGCCTCTTCCCGCACCGCACGGTCCTCGACAACATCGCGACCGTCCCGCTCCTCCTCGGCCACGGCCGCCGCAAGGCCCGCGCCCGGGCGGCCGAGCTCCTGGAGACGGTGGGCCTGTCGGCGGAGACCGGCAAGCGCTACCCCCACCAGCTCTCCGGCGGGCAGCAGCAGCGCGTCGGTGTGGCCCGCGCCCTCGCCGCCGACCCTCCGGTCCTCCTCATGGACGAGCCGTTCGGCGCCGTCGACCCGGTCGTGCGCACCCAGCTCCAGGACGAGCTGCTGCGCCTCCAGAAGGAGCTGAACAAGACGATCGTCTTCGTCACCCACGACATCGACGAGGCCGTCCGGCTCGGCGACCGGATCGCCGTCTTCCGCACCGGCGGCCACCTCGTCCAGTGCGCCTCCCCCGCCGAGCTCCTCGCCCGCCCCGCCGACGCCTTCGTGGCCGACTTCCTCGGCGCCGAGCGCGGCCTCAAGCTCCTCTCGCTGAAGGCGCTCGCCGGAGTCCCGCAGGGCCCCGCGCCGCAGGGTGACTGGACCCTCGTCCTCGACCCGGCGGGCAAGCCCCTGCACTGGAAGTCGCAGGCCACCGAGATCCCCGTGATCCCCGTACGGCCCCTCAAGGACGACGACTCGCTGCTCGCGGCGCTGGACGAGTCGATCGCCTCCCCCACCGGCTTCGTCGCCCGCGTCGACGCCGACGGCGTCCTCACCGGCGTCTCGTCCCGCGAGGACATCCACACCCACGCCGGGCGGGCGCACGCGGAAGTCCGGGTGGCGGCGTGAGCATCGACTGGTCGTGGATAGGCGACCACACCGACGACCTCACCTCCCTCACGCTCTCCCACCTCCAGGCCGCCCTGACCGCCGTCCTCCTCGGCGTCCTGATCTCGCTGCCCCTCGCGGTGCTCGCGCACCGGGTCCGCCCGCTGCGCGGCTTCCTCCTCGGCCTGTCGAACATCCTGTTCACGATCCCGTCGATCGCGATCTTCGTGCTGCTGCTGCCGGTCACCGGCCTGACCCGCACCACGACCGTCATCGGCCTGACCGTGTACACCCTGGTCGTCCTGCTGCGGAACACGGTCGAGGGCCTCGACTCGGTGCCCGCGCGGACCAAGGAGGCGGCCGTCGCGATGGGCACCCGCCCGCTGCGCACGCTCCTGACCGTCGAGTTCCCCCTCGCACTGCCGGTGATCATGGCGGGCGTGCGGATCGCGACGGTCATGTCGATCTCACTGGTCTCGGTCGCCACCTACATCGGCGACGGCGGTCTCGGCCAGCTCTTCACCGACGGCTTCCAGCGCGACTTCCCGACCCCGGTGATCGCGGGCGTGGTCCTCACGATCCTGCTCGCCGTGGTCGCGGACGCCGCGCTGGTCGCCCTCCAGTACGTCCTGACCCCGTGGCGGAGGCGGCGAGCCTGACATGTACGAACTCTTCAAGAACCTCGGCTCCTGGCTGACCAGCGGCTCGCAGTGGTCCGGCAACGACGGCATCGCGCACCGCCTCGCCGAGCACCTCCAGTACTCCCTGCTCGCCACCCTCGTCGCCGCCGCGATCGGCCTGCCGCTCGGCCTGCTGATCGGGCACACCGGCAAGGGCGCCTTCGTCGCGATCAACCTCGCGTCCTTCGGCCGCGCCCTGCCGACCGTGGGGCTCGTCGTCCTGGTCTTCCTGGCCGGCGGTCTGTCGATGCTGCCGGTGTACGTCGCGCTGGTCGCCCTCGCCGTCCCGGCGATCGTCACCAACACGTACGCGGGGATGACGGCCGTCGACCCGGACGTGAAGGACGCGGCGCGCGGCCAGGGCATGCGCGGCCACCAGGTCCTCCTCCAGGTCGAGCTGCCCCTCGCGCTGCCGCTGATCATGACGGGGCTGCGGCTCGCGCTGATCCAGGTCGTCGCGACCGCGACCATCGCCGCGTACGTCTCCTTCGGGGGTCTCGGCCGCTACGTCTTCGACGGGCTCGCCCAGCGCGACCTGGTCCAGGTCCTCGGCGGGGCGGTGCTGGTCGCCGCGATCGCCATCGTCCTCGACCTGCTGCTCAGCGGCCTCCAGCGCTTCCTCTTCCGCCACCGCACCGCCTAGGGACCCCTCGCCATGAACCGACGTACTCTCCTCGGCGGCCTGTTCGCCGCGGCCTCCGTGCCCGTCCTCACCTCCTGCGCCGGCG
Source organism: Streptomyces sp. NPDC004539 (assembly GCF_040610055.1). Classification (NCBI taxonomy): domain Bacteria; kingdom Bacillati; phylum Actinomycetota; class Actinomycetes; order Kitasatosporales; family Streptomycetaceae; genus Streptomyces; species Streptomyces sp. NPDC004539. The sequence goes on from NZ_JBEXLS010000017.1 coordinate 223,791, forward strand.
GTATCACCTCCCTCGACGGCTCGGGCACCGCCTCCGGTGGCGGCGGCTCCAGTAAGGACGGCGTGACGATCGGCACCGCCAACTTCACCGAGAACCAGATCCTCGGCTACCTCTACGCGGCGGTCCTCAAGCAGGCCGGGGTGAAGGTGAAGGTCCGGCCCAACCTCGGCACCCGCGAGATCGTCATCCCCGCGCTGAAGGGCGGCGACATCGACCTGCTGCCCGAGTACCAGGGCGCGCTGCTCGACTACCTCGACCCGAAGACGACCGCGACGGAGGAGGGCGAGATGCAGAACGCCCTCACCGTCGCCCTCCCGGCCGGCCTCCAGGTGCTGCCGTACGGGCTCGCCGAGGACGCCGACGCGTTCGCCGTCACCCGGGAGACGGCCCGCAAGTACGGGCTCACCTCCCTCGCGGACCTGGCCAAGCAGAACGGCAAGCTGATCATCGGCGCGGCCCCCGAGGTGAAGAAACGCCAGGTGGGCGTGGTCGGCCTGAAGGAGGTGTACGGCGTCGAGTTCAAGGAGTTCAAGTCCCTCGACTCCTCCGGCCCGCTGGTCAAGGGCGCCCTGAAGAAGGGCGACATCGACGTGGCGAACCTCTTCACCACCGACACCGCCATCGAGGACAACGGCTGGGTCGTCCTCACCGACCCCAAGAACCTCATCCCCGGCCAGCACGTCGTCCCCCTCATCGCCGACCGCAAGGCCGACGACACCGTCCGCAAGGCCCTCGCCCGCCTCGGCAACGTCCTGACCACCGAGCACCTCACCGACCTCAACCGGCAGGTCGACACGGACAAGAAGGACCCGGAGGACGTGGCGAACACGTACGCGAAGCGGCACGGGCTGGCGGCGTAGGAGCGGCGGGCCGGGAGGAATCTCCGCTCGCCGAAGAGGCTCGGCGAAACGCCGTCCCTCGGTCGTGTCGGCGCGGCCGAGGGACGGTGGGGGCTGGTGGGGTCAGCCGCTGAAGACGCGTTCCGCCTTGTCGCGGTGGACGGTGTGGAGTTCCCAGTAGACCGGGGAGATCTCCTCGGGCCGGGCCGTCGGGAAGCCGGGCACGACCGACATGCCGATGGACACGTCGATACCGACGTGGGCGGCCTGGACTCCGCTGCCGGCCAGCTCCTTGTGCAGGTTGACGGCCCAGTTGCGCAGGGCCGCGGCGGCGGCGTTGACGTTGCCGACCTGGGGAACCGGGTCGAGGGAGCCGGCTCCGGTGGTGAACAGCAGGGTGCCGGTGCCGGCCTCGCGCATGGCGGGCAGGACCGCCCGGGTGGCGGTGATGGCGCCGTAGAGCTGGAAGTTCATCTCGTGCTCCACGTCCGCGGGGACGGTCTCGCTGGGCAGGGTCAGACGGGTCGAGCCGAGCCCGCCGACCGGGGAGTACTCCAGCACGTCGATGCCGCCGAAATGCCGGGAGGCGTCGTGCAGCGCCGCGGTGAGCGCGTCACGGTCGAGGACGTCGGCGGGAAAGGCGGCGGCGGTGATGCCGTCGGCGGCCAGGTCGGCGACCAGGCCGTCCAGCTTGGCGCGGTCGCGGGAGAGCAGGGCGACGCTGTGGCCGTGGGAGCCGAAGGTGCGGGCGACGGCGAGGCCGAGCTGAGGGCCGGCACCGACGATGGCGATGGTGGGCATGGGAAGCCTTTCACGGAGCGTGATTCGGATAGGGCTATCCGTTTCTCGATCCGGAAAGCCCTATCCGCTTTACGGGCCGAGCGTAGCACGGGATGTGGATAGCCCTATCCGATTGCTAGGGTGAGTGGCATGCCCCCTCGCGACCAGCACACCGACGGCGCGTCCGGCTCCGCCGCGCAGCCACTGCGCAGTGACGCCGAGCGCAACCGGGAGCGGATCGTCGCCGCCGCGCGCACGGTGTTCGGCCGTGACGGGCTGAACGCGTCGATGGCCTCGGTCGCGCGGGAGGCGGGGGTGGGGATCGCCACGATGTTCCGCCGCTTCCCCGACAAGGAGGAACTGGTCGCCGCGGTCTTCACGGACCGGATGGACGCCTATGTCCGGGCCACCGAGGAGGCGCTGGCCGAACCCGATCCGTGGCGCGGCTTCGCCGGCTACGTCGAGACGGTGTGCGCGATGCAGGCCGCCGACCGGGGCTTCGCCGACGTACTGACCATGAGCCTGCCCGGCGCCGAGCGCCTGGAGGCGCGGCGTGCCGAGGCGTACGAGGGCTTTCTCGAACTCATCGCCCGCGCGAAGGACAGCGGAGATCTGCGCGAGGACTTCACCAGCCGGGACCTGGTCCTGCTGCTGATGGCCAACGCCGGCGTCCTCAGCGCCACCGCCGACGCCGCGCCCGACGCCTGGCGCCGCCCGGTCGCCTGGATGCTCCAGTCCTTCCGGACACCTGCCCGCGGACCGCTGCCCGATCCCCCGGAGGACGCGGCGCTGTACCAGGCCATGCGACGTGCCGGGCCGGGGCTCGCTTCGACCGAATCCGGGGAGCGACACTGATCCCGGCCGGGGCCACGTCGATATCCGGGGACACCGAGGGCCGTATTGCCCCCCGAATCGTGACGGCACACGGGAAGGAGCACCGTCCATGAGTGTCGACGCGATCGTGCACACCGAGTTCCCCAAGGGTTACACGGTCCTGTTCGGGACCGACGGAAAGGTGATCATGACCCCGCAGAGTGAGGAGCACTCCAGCACCATCAGATCTCTGCAGATCGACTCGGCCGCTGCCCTCGGCCGTCATGCGAAGGTCACCTCCGACGTCTACATCGACTTTCCGCCGGACGAGAACTCCGCCCCCGACCTGGCCATCCTTCGGGAGGATGCGTCCAAGGAAGGCAAGCACTACAGCTTCGAGGACGTTCTGCTGATCTCGGAGGTCGTCTCGACCTCTTCGGCACGCAAGGACTATGACGACTGCACCGCCAAGTACGGGCGCTACGGCATCCCGGTCTATCTGGTCGTGGACCCCTACGCCGGGGAAGTCGTCCTGCACACCCAGCCCACCGCGAGCGGTTACAGCACCGCACTCAAGCGCGCGTACGGCACGGGCAAGCTCCCTGTGCCCCTGGCGGACGGCCGCACCTTCACCCTGGACCTCGACGAACTCCCCCGGCCCGACCTGGACACCGGCCCTCGCTGAGAAGAATCCGGTCCGGCCAGTTCGGGGTACCAGGGAACGGTCGCGGGCGGTCCGGCGAGGGACGTGAACTCGCCTTCATCTTCGGCGAGTGCCGCCGCGCAGTCGGTGGTGGTTACCCGCCCACGAGCCGTCCGAGGTGATACACAACCCCGCTCGGTCGAAGTCGGCGCATCAGGACAGGTGGGCTTCCGCGCGAACGGCATCGCCGAGCAGTTCGCGGCAGGCGGCGGCCGGGACGACCAGGGCGATAGCCGGTGCCGGTGTGGAGAAGCACAGACATCGCCTTCCCGCCGTTTCACGGCACGGACAGGATCGGCCCGAATCTCGTTCCGGTGAGCAGGGCGGCCAGTGTTCGGGACCGGCGTCGCACAACGGTCATCGTGGCGTAGGCGACGGTGGCGCCGACGGCCAGGCCGGTGAGGACGTCGTGCGGGTAGTGGACGCCGACCCAGACGCGGGAGGCGGCCATCGCGAGGGCCGCGACCGAGGCGAGGAGGCCGAGGCGGCGGGAGACGAAGAGGAGGGCGACGGCCGAGGCGGCGGCGATCGCGGCGTGGTTGCTGGGGAAGGACCAGTCGCCGGGCGGCGGGCATGCCTCCAGGGTGCGGGCGGGGAGCGTGCGGCAGGGGCGGTCCTCCTGGACCAGCGACTTCAGCAGGAAGTCGATGCCGAGAGCCATGAGGACCGCGAGGGGCGCCGCCAGTGCCGTCACCGCGGACTCCGGGCTCGTACGGCGCGAGCGCCACCAGGCGGCGGCCATCAGGAGGGCGAACAGCGCGAGTCCGTACGTCGTCCACGCCTCGACCGCCGTGCCGAACCAGGCGGGCGCGCGCCCGGCGAGGTCGACGACGTCGCGGTAGGCGGAGCCGTCGATCGATGCCCCGGTCATCCGCGGGCCTCCTTGGCGTTGCGGCGCCCCCGGTACAGCTCGACCGCGAGGGGGAGGAGCGAAACGAGGACGATGAGCGCGACCAGCGGCAGGAGGTACCGGTCGACGTTCGGGATGGACGAGCCCAGCGCGTACCCCCCGAGGACGAGGCCGACGCTCCAGACCAGTCCGCCGGCGATCTGCCAGACCAGGAAGACGCGGGCGGGGACTTTCAGGGCGCCTGCGAGGGGGTTCAGGACGGTCCGGACCACCGGGACGAACCTCGCGAGGACGATCGCCTTGGCGTGCCCGTAGCGGTCGAGCAGTTCCTCGGCGCGCTCGGCGCCTTCGCGCAGCCGGACCGATCTGCTGCGGGAGAGCAGGGCGCCGCCCGCCCGGCGGCCGATCAGATAGCCGCACTGGGCTCCGGCGAGCGCGCCGAGCGGGGCGGCGACCAGGAGCGGGCCGAGGGAGAGCTGTCCCGAGCCGGTGCACAGCAGGCCCGCCGTGAACAGCAGGGAGTCGCCCGGCAGGAAGAAGCCGATCAGCAGCCCCGTCTCGGCGAACATGACCACGGCGACACCCAGCACCCCGAAGGCGGACAGGAGAGACTGTGCGTCGAGCGGGTTCACCGCGAGCTGCGACGATGGAACCACGGGCAGGGTCCTTTCTGTACGGGTGACCGGCTGTCCGACACCCCGACCGTCTACAATCTCGTAGACGGTCTACGGAACTGTAGACGATCGGAGGGCCGGGTCCGTTCCCATGAGCACCGAAAAGGATGAACGCCGCCCCATGGGCGAGCTGGAAGCCGCAGTGCTGGCCGCGCTGTGGGCGTCCGACACACCGCTCACCCCCGGCCAGGTCCAGACGGAACTGGCCTCGGGCCTGGCACGGACGACGGTGACGACGATCCTGTCCCGCCTCTACGACAAGGGCACCCTGGACCGCGAACGGCAGGGCCGCGGCTACGCCTACCGCCCCGTCCAGGACTCGCACGGCCTGACCGCCCTGCGCATGCACGGCGAACTCGACCGCGACAGCGACCGCGAGACGGTCCTCGCCCGTTTCGTCGCCCAGCTCAGCCCGGACGACGAACAGGTCCTGCGCCGGCTCCTGGAGGAGGGCTGATGACGATCGCCGTGCTGCTGCTCCCCCTCCTCGTGCCGTGGGCGGCCCCTCCGCTGGCCCGCCGGGTGCTGGACCGCTGTCCGCCGGTCCTGGCCCTGTGGACGCTGACCGCCTCGGCGGTGCTCCTCGCGGGCGGCACGGTCGCGGCGCTGGGCACCCTCGCGCTGACCGGCCTCCTCAAGATCCCGGCGTTCGCCGCGCTCGGCGACCTCGTCCACCCCCTGCGCACCCCCTCCCTCCTGCTGATCCTCCCGCTCGCCGCCGTCGCCACCGGGCTCCTCACCGTGGGCGCCCTCGCCCTCGGCCTGTCCCTCGTCCGGCAGACGGCGGGCCTGCGCAGCGCCCGCGCCGAGGCGGGCCGCGGGCCCACCGCGGGTGACCTCTGCGTCGTCGACTCGCCCCGCGCGGACGCCTACGCCCTGCCCGGCAGGCCGCACCGCATCGTCGTCACCACCGCCATGCTGCGCAGCCTCGACGCGGCCGAGCGCGAGGCGCTCTTCGCCCACGAGCGCGCCCACAACGCGGGCGGCCACCACTACTTCCTGGCCGGCGCCGAACTCGCCGCCCACTGCCATCCCGCCCTGCGCCCGGTCCGCGAGGCCGTCCGGCTCGCCGCGGAACGCGCCGCCGACGAGGCCGCCGCGAGCACCGTCGGGGACCGGCGCCTCACGGCCCGCGCGATCGCCCGCGCCGCCCTCGCGACGACCTCCCGGCCCGTCCCCCACCCGCCGGTCACCCCCGCCGCGACCACCGGACCCGTCCCCCGCCGGGTCGCCGCGCTCCTCGCCCCGGTCCGGCGCACCCCGCGCGCCGCCGCACTGTGGATCGCCGCGCTCCTGACCACCTGCGCGGCGCTGTCCTGCGCCGTCGCGATGACCGGGGTGTTCGACATCCACCAGGACATCGAGGTGGCGCAGGGAGAGGTGGGGCACTGAGGGGTGACCCGGTCTGCGCGAGGGCCGCGTCTTCTACAATCGGGACACCTGTCCCGGTTGGCCGATGGTTCGGAGGTCCGTCGTGCGCGCAGACGCCGAGCGCAATCGCCGTCGCGTCCTTGAGGTCGCGCGGGCGACGTTCGCGGCCGAGGGGCTCGCGGTGCCGGTCGCCGAGATCGCCCGCCGGGCCGGCGTCGGGACCGGAACCGTCAGCCGCCATTTCCCCACCAAGGACGCCCTGTACGAGGCGATCGTCCGCCACCTGGTGGCCGAGATCGTCGAACAGGCCCGGGAGCTGGCCTCCACACACGAACCGGGCCCCGCGTTCTTCGAGTTCTTCGGCCTGATGGTCGACCTGATGGCCGCGAACCGAGGTTTGTCCCAAGCCCTCAGCGGCGACGGCTTCGACGTCGAGGCCGTGTCCTTCGAGCCCGAACATGATCTGACAGTCGTCGAGGACACCCTCCTCTCCGCCGCCCAGGCCGCCGGCGCCGTACGAGCGGACGTCTCCCGGGCCGACATCAAGGCCCTGATGGTGGGGTGCCTCGCGCGAGAACAGTACGGCCCCGACCCCGAGGCCCGCCGACGGATGATCGACGTGGCTTCTGCGGGGTTGCGGGGGCGGGGGTGAGAGGGCCGCGCGGCGAAGACCACATAAACCCACCGGCATGGGGCCTGCCATGATCAAGGAGTTGCTTCAGCAGCTCATGCCGACCGCGTTCGGTGGCTGGACTCCGGACGACGGATACGCCGATGCCGAAGTCACGGCCGTGGGGGATCGCTTGGGGACCAGCCTGCCCGACGCTTTGCTTGACTACTACGCTGCCGCAGGCCGGCACCCGGAGCTGATGGGCATGAGCGGTCACGAGCACACCCTTCGGGTGACGGTTCCCGAGCACCTGGGTGTCGAGGACGGACATCTGGTCTTCTGCGGGGAGAACCGACGGCCCGCCCAGTGGAGCGTGCGCTCGGATGATGCCGACTGGCCCGACCCCAGGGTCCATGGCCGAAGCGAGCCGGGCGGAAAGTGGTACAGCGAATCCCGGAGACCGTCGTCCTTCGTCGACCCATCGCGACGCGTTCTGGCCAGTCACTCCCACAACACCGGGACACTGCGCGTCGCGGCCCTGGAGCACACCGCACTCGAATCCCCGCGCGAGCGTTCAGGTCTGCCACTCGACCCGACCTGAAGCCGGGACACCGCTACCCGCACATGAACACGGGCGGCCTCCGCGAAGAGGTGGCGCGAGGGAACTCTCGGCCGACCTGGCCCACGTCCTCTCCGGCGAACTCTGGCTGCACACCTGCCCAGAAGCACCGGGATCGCCCGTCGCGCCTGATCAAACCAACTGGTCCGACCGCGGGCCCGCTCAGTACGCTGATCCGGTGTGTTTCTACGCCACGACCTTCTACAAGGTCCACTACGCCTGCGTCGCCTGCCGCGTCAGCTTCAAGCAGCCTGCCTATCCGCGGCGCGAGCACCGGTGCCCGAACTGCGCGGGGCCTCTCCTCTGCGCGGGGCACGATTTCGCGCCGCCGCCCCGGCGGGACGTCCGTGGGTGGTCGGTGGCGGCCGCGGTACTGGGGGAAGGGCTGCGGTACGAGGGAAGGTCGGGGTGCGGGTGCGGCAGAGAGCCCAAGTACCGGCCGCGTACACGGGCGGAGTTGCGGGCGCGCAGGATCGCCGCCGAACGGGAAGGGGTTGCGCTGTCGGAGACGTTGTCCCGGCCGGACCCGCTGACGCCGGTGGCTGTGCCCACGACTTCGGCCGGATACGTCGCCGACTGAGCGTTCGGGGCCTGGATTCAGCTGGTGTGACTAGACCGCCGACCGGGTGAACCTGAGGCCAAGTCCCGTCCCTCGTGACCGGCGAAGGCGCTACGAAGAGCACGGCAGATTCGTGATCTTCGGATGGAGCAGTCCTTGCGTCCTCTTCGTACGACCCGCAGGCTCGCCACCGCTCTGTGCGCGCTCGCCGTGGTCCTGGTCCCGCTGACGACCGCGCACGCCGCTTCGGCGGACCTGGCACAAGGACAGGCTCAGGCGCGTGTGAAGCAGGAGAAGCGGCTGAAGGCGTGGGGGAACAACCGTTCCGGGCAGCTCGGTGACGGCACCTGGACCGACTTCCGCACGACGGCGACGACGGTGCTGGGGCTGACCAGCGCCGAGGTGGTGAAGATCGCCGCAGGCGGGGGCGGCTCGGCCACGGGGCACGGGCTGGCGCTCCTGACGGACCGGACCGTGCAGTCGTGGGGCGCGAACGGCTCGGGCCAGCTCGGTGACGGCTCGGTGTTCAGCCACAACGCCCCCGGCCAGGTCGTCAACCTCTCCACCGCGCGAGACATCGCGGCGGGCGGCTGGCACAGCCTGGCCCTGCTGGACGACCGGACCGTGGTGGCGTGGGGCCGCAACAACTACGGCCAGCTCGGCAACGGCAGCAACTCCGACAGCAGCGTCCCGGTCCGCGTCGAAGGGCTCAACAAAGTCGTCGCGATCGCCGCGGGGCTCAACCACAGCCTGGCCCTGCGGGAGGACGGCACCGTGTGGGCCTGGGGCTACAACATCAACGGCCAGCTCGGTGACGGCACTTCGGCCAGCCGGAACGTCCCCGCACCGGTCGGCGGCCTGACCGGCATCACCCGAATCGCCGCCGGCTGCGACCACAACCTCGCCCTGGCCGGCAAGGACACCCTCAAGGCGTGGGGCTACAACGCCACCGGCCAACTCGGCGACGGCAGCACGGTCAACCGCTCCACCCCGGTCGACACCAAGGACATCGGCTCGGCGGCGATTTCGCAGATCGCCGCCGGCTGCAACCACAGCCTCGCCGTGACCGGCACCGACAACAAGCTCATGGCCTGGGGCCAGAACACGTCCGGTCAGCTCGGCGACGGCACCACCGACTACCGGACCACCCCCGTGGCGGTCCCGAACCTCAAGGCCGTCCAGCTGATCGCCGCCGGCCGGGAGCACACCATGGTCCTGCTCGGCGACAACACTGTCCGCTCGTGGGGCGCCAACGGCTCCGGACAGCTGGGCAACGGCACCACCTCCGAGAGCAGCACCCCGGTGACCACGCTGACCGCCCTGACCGGCGTCGACAAGATCGCGGCACCGGTGGGCGGGGACTTCAGCCTCGCCAACTGAATGGGCCGCACCTCCGGTAGGGCCCGTGTCCTCGCGAGCCCTACGCCCTACCCCTTCTCGTACTTGAGCTTCCGCCCCTCGTTCAGCCGCTGCACCAGATCGAACGCGGCGACGGAGAGCGGCAGCAGATCGGCCGTGAGGAGACCGTCCTTCATCCGGCGCAACTCCGCGACGAGGGCGACCTCTTGGTGTCCGGGAGCACCCACCTGGTCGTCGACCGTGCCGAGCGCCCCGAGGGAGCCGTGGATGTGCGACCAGTCGGCCTGGTTGTGGTTGGTCTCGATCTTCTCGGCCTCGTCGAGGTGCCGGTAGTTGCGCAGCAGGTCCCTGCCCTTGGGCATGCCCGTCAGCCACTGATGGCGGGTGAGCGGAATCCGGCGCTCGGCGCGGTTTCCGGCGTCGCCGTGCTCGACGGTGTTCGGATACACCAGGGACTGCTGGTCGTTCGGGTCGAGACCGGCGGCCCGCAGGACGAACTCCGCGAACGCCTCCGGGTTGTCACGGTAGTAGATCCGCGTCGGGCGGGGCAGCAGGGTGAAGTTGTGGGCGAAGGAGGTACGGGACATCAGACCGCCCGCGATGGACTTCGAGTTGGCCTTGTCGCCCATTTCGCTGCCGTACCTGAGGTAGCTGCCGATCAGGGTCGTGAGACCGACCAGCGCGTCCGTGGACTCCCCGCCGGTGACCTCCGCGGGGAGGCGGCCGGCCTGCGCCTCGGCGGCACGGCGGATGCCGTCGACCGTGCCGAGGCTGTTGACGTGCAGGTCCTGCCGGGCCTGCTTGCGCCCGCCGAAGGCGCCGGGGGTGCTCAACAGGGGCCGTTTGGCCGGTACTTGGAGGTACTCGATGAGCCGGGGCAGTTCGTCCAGCTTGAACCCGCCGGTCATCTGCGGGGCGTAGACGAGGACGCCGTCCAGCGGGAACACCATCATCCCGGGGTTCGCGGTGAATCCCCCGAGGTTGACCTCGTCGAGCGGGAACGACTCGCGTCCCTGGCGGGCGTCGAGGGCGGCGGACACCTGGGTGATCTCGGTCATCACGCGCAGGACGTCGTCCCTCGTGGTGAGCGGGTCGGTCACCCACTCCAGGGCCGCGCCGCCCGTCGGGCTGACGTCCGAGGTGAGCCGGTAGTCGGTGCCGCTGCCGACGGTGCCCATCTTGGGGACGTCCCGGCCGCGGATGGGGGTCTCCCTGATCCGGCCGTTGTGGAGCAGCGACGGGGTGACGTCGTCGACGTGCTGCCGGTACTGCTCGGGGGACGCCTGCCGGGCCTGCGCGAGGCGGGCCTGTCCGGCGGCGGTGGCCTGGAACCGGCCGGCCTGCCCGGGCACCGGGGTGAGCCAGGAGTTCCTCAACTGCTCGCTGTTCCCGGCCCGTTCGGCGGCGGTGAGGAGGCTGCTGTTCTGCCGGAGGTCGGCCATCCTGAGCAGGACCTGCGCGCCGATGATGTCGTTGCGGGACGAGACCTCGTCCTGGTAGTTCTGCTCGTCCTGGGCGGTCAGGTTGTTGTGGTCGCGCACCCGCCACTGCGACTCGAACTCGAACCCCACCCGCCGCTGCACCGCGTCCCCGCCGCCCCCGTGAGCGGCGCCGTCGACGTGCACGCTCTCACCGCGCGCGACCCGCGCCCCCACGTCCGACGCCTCCCGCTCCCAGCGGCCGTCCGGATCGCTCAGCCCGCCGGGCGCGCCGCGCTGGGTCGTGTGGTGGATTTCGTGGGCCATCGTCTCGGTGTCCCGCAGGACGGCCGCGTTCTGGACGACGATGTTGTCGCCGACGGTGTACGCCCTGGCGTCGATGCTCGCGGCGGCCCGCTCGTCGACCGACACCCTGACGTGCCCGAGGTCGGTGCCGAACGCGCTCTCCAGGTTCGCCCGCATCCCGTCGGGCAACCGGCGCCCGCCCCGCCCGGCCGTCCGCGCCGCCTCCCGGACGGCGTCGGCGCCCGCCTCGCCGGAGCCCCCGGTGCGCTCGCGCGCGATCATCCGCGCGACGGCCGCGTTGCCGACCGTCCGCTGCAACTCCCCCGGCGCTCCCGCTCTCAGCGGCTTCCCGTACCCGCCGGACGCCGGCCCGCGGGACTCGTCCTGTTCACGCCGGGTACCGCCGGTCCGCCGGGATTCGGTGCTGCGCCGCATGGAGGTTCCGTTCGCACGACATCTCTTGCCCCCGCCACTCTCCCCCGGAACCCGGCGGCCGGGAAGGGCGCCGGGGGCAGCCGGAGGGTCACTCACGTCTGCCCGAAAGGTCATCCGCCGGCGCCTCGGCCCCGTACTCGGCCCCGTCCCGGAAAAACTTCTGCCGATCGTGTCGAGAACCCGCGTCCGGCTCCGTCCCAGGGTCGAGCGCGGCCACAATGGGCCGCACCCGTACCGAGGAGAACGGCCATGGCGAAGTACCTGCTGCTGAAGCACTACCGCGGCGCCCCGGCGGCGGTCAACGACATCCCGATGGACCGATGGACGCCGGAGGAGATCTCCGCGCACATCCAGTACATGAACGACTTCGCGGCGAAGCTGGAGAAGAGCGGCGAGTTCGTCGACGGCCAGGCGCTGGCACCGGAGGGGGCGTGGGTGCGGTACGACGGCGAGGGCCGGCCGCCGGTCACCGACGGGCCGTTCGCGGAGACGAAGGACCTCATCGCGGGCTGGATGGTGATCGACGTCGACAGCTACGAGCGGGCCGTGGAGCTGGCCGGGGAGCTGTCGGCGGCGCCCGGCGCGGGCGGGCGGCCGATCCACGAGTGGCTGGAGCTGCGCCCGTTCCTGCACGCGGCGCCGGCCGTCACGGAGTGACCTCCCCCATGGACGAGGCGCTGCTGCGCCGGCTGACCCCGGGTGTCCTCGCCGTCCTCGTCCGCCGCGGAGCCGACTTCGCGGCGGCCGAGGACGCCGTGCAGGACGCGCTGGTCGAGGCGGTCCGGGTCTGGCCGGACGATCCGCCGCGCGACGCGAAGGGCTGGCTGGTGACGGTCGCGTGGCGGAAGTTCCTCGACCAGGCCAGGTCGGAGGCGTCCCGGCGGCGGCGCGAGGACCGGGCCGACGAGGAGCCGGCCCCCGGTCCCACGCCGTCGGCGGACGACACGCTCCAGCTGTACTTCCTGTGCGCCCACCCGTCCCTGACGCCGGCGTCGGCGGTCGCGCTCACCCTGCGCGCCGTCGGCGGGCTCACCACCCGGCAGATCGCGCAGGCGTACCTGGTCCCCGAGGCGACCATGGCGCAGCGGATCAGCCGGGCCAAGCGGACCGTCTCCGACGCGCGGTTCGACCGGCCCGGCGACGTGGCGACCGTGCTGCGGGTGCTGTACCTCGTCTTCAACGAGGGCTACTCCGGGGACGTCGACCTCGCCGCCGAGGCCATCCGGCTGACCCGGCAACTCACGGCCGTCATCGACCACCCCGAGGTGGCGGGCCTCCTCGCGCTCATGCTCCTGCACCACGCCCGCCGCGCCGCCCGGACCGCCCCGGACGGCAGCCTCGTCCCGCTCGCCGAACAGGACCGGGGCCGGTGGGACACCGGGCTGATCGCCGAGGGCGTCGGCATCCTCCAGTCCGCCCTCGCCCGCGACCGGCTCGGCGAATTCCAGGCACAGGCCGCTGTCGCCGCCCTCCACGCGGACGCGCCGACCGCCGCCGAGACGGACTGGGTGCAGATCGTCGAGTGGTACGACGAACTCGTGGGCCTCACCGACAGTCCCGTCGTCCGCCTCAACCGGGCCGTCGCCGTCGGCGAGGCGGACGGCCCGCACGCCGGTCTCACCGCCCTCGCCGCCCTCGACCCCGCCCTCCCCCGCCACACCGCCGCCTCCGCCTACCTCCACGAACGCGCCGGCGACCTCGCTCTCGCCGCCCGCCTCTACACCGAGGCCGCCGGCAAGGCGTCCAACCTGGCCGAACGCGCCCACCTGACACGCCAGGCCGCGCGCCTCAACTCCCGGGGGTGAGCCCGAAAGAGAGGTAAGGATTTCTCCCACCCTGGACATGCCGATATCCCATTGCTTTCGGAGTGCGGGGAAAATTCTTTCCCCCTCTCATTCCGGCCGCTCGCTGTAATGCTGGGTGAAGCACCGAGCGAGGAGCCCCACATGTCCAACTCCCCCAATCTCACCCTCATCCGCCGGCTGTACGAATCGGGAATGGCGCCCGAGGTCACCCAGGAAGTCATGTCCGACGACCTCGTCTGGGACATCACACCGGGATTCCCGAACAGCGGCGTCTACCACGGCTGGGACAACGCCTCGAAGGATTTCTTCGGCGTGATGATGCCGAGCTACGAGTCCTTCGGCGCGGTGCCGGAGGAGTTCTACGCCGACGACGAGAATCACGTCCTCCGTGAAGCCCTCAAGGGCTGACACCCCACCGGGAGATCCAGCACCATGGCGAAGATTCTTTTCTTGACATCCTCCCCCAGCTAAAGCAGGGGGATTCCTAGCTCAGGCTGCCTCCGGGAGCGGCGCTCCCTGAGGACTTCCGCCATCAGCACCAGCCG